>CAXTWC010000020.1:0-41422 GCA_964247805.1 uncultured Acetobacteraceae bacterium
GCGGGCTGGGGACGCTGGACGCGGATTCGCCGTGGTGGCGTCCGAAGTGCGGGCGCTCGCTCAAAGATCCGCCCAAGCGGCCAAGGAGATCAAGCAGCTCATTTCGACGTCGTCGCAGCAGGTTGGCCGAGGGGTGGAGCTGGTATCGGAGACGGGCGGCTCGCTGGAGCGCATCGTCGTGCACGTGGCGGGTTTCTATACCGCGATCAACGACATCGCGGCTTCGACCAAGGAGCAGGCGAGCGCGCTTGCCGAGATCAACATGGCCATCAACCAGATGGACCAGGTGACCCAGCAAAACGCGGCGATGGTCGAGCAGAGCACGGCGGCCAGTCACAGCCTGACCAACGAGACGGCCGAGCTTGACCGGTTGACGAGCTACTTCCAGGTGGATGCCCCACGAAGCCAACCGGCTGCAACGCCAACGCAACCGCGTACCTCGACCTCGGCGCGTGCAACAAGACAGCCCGCACTGAAGGTCGTGGCCGGTAGAGGCAGCCAGCCGTCTACCGCGGCCGCCGCCGAAACCTGGGAGGAATTCTAGCAGGCGACCTTCCAGGGTTCGATAGCGGCCGTCCTCAAGGTCAGCCGCAAGCTGGTCGGTCGCCAACCGCGACGACGAGCGGCAGCGCGGGGTCGAGCAGCGCGCCGGTGCCGCCGTCGCTGATGCCCAGGTCGGTCGGGTGCGGCCCCGGGTTGCACGCCAGCGCGATGCCGGTGATAGCGCGGAACACGCGATGCGGTGGCTGCCAGTCGATGATGCGGTCAGCCGCTTGCCGCAGCCGCGCGAACTCGGCCGCCGTCTGCTCCGGCGCCGTGTCTGCCAGAAGCCCGGCGATCGGCAGCGCCAGCGTCGCCATCACCCGCCCGCCCGCAGCCACCGCCATGCCGCCGCCGCACGCGATCAAGGCGTTCGCCGCTGCCGCCATGTCCGCCGGGTCCCGCCCCAGCACCAGCAGGTTGTGGTTGTCATGCAGGATGGTGGTGGCGATCGCGCCCCGTGGCTCGCCCCAGCCATTCGCCATGCAGATCATCGGCGCCGGGTCGCGCCGGCCGTGGCGGTGCAAGATGGCGATCAGGCAGTGGCCATCCGGCAGCTGCGCCACGCCGTCGCGCACGACCACGTCCGCCTCGTCCCAGTGGACCACCCGCACGCCGCCCACCACGGGCAACCGTGCCCGGCCGTTCGCGATGCCCTTGACCCGCAGGTGGAACGCTTCGGCGCCCACCGGCGCAAGCCGGACGGTGTCGCGCAGCGCTGGCCCCGCCGGTGGTCGCGCCAGCGGCGCGCACAGGTGTCCGTCCTGCGCCACCAGGTGCCCGCCCACGTAAACGCGCGCCACGCGGATGGCCTGGAGGTCCGACAGCACGGCGATCTCCGCCCGCCGCCCCGGCGCGATCAGGCCAATGTCGTCGCGTTTGAGGCGCAGCGCCGCATTCAGCGTGGCCATTCGGAGGGCATCCACCGGGTCGAGGCCACGCGCGACCAGGCGGGCCAGCGTGTCCCGCAGGCCGCCCTTCGCGACCAACTCGTCGGGCACGATATCGTCCGTGCACGCGACCAGAGTGCTGGGGAAGTGGGGCAGGCTCCGTATGGCCGACACCGCGCCGGGTAGGACGCCGTCGTGGCTGCCGCGCAACTCCACCGTCAGCCCGGCGCGCAGCTTGGCCAGCAGGTCGTCGCCGGTCATGATCTCGTGGTCGGAGGTGACGCCGGCGGCGGCGTAGGCCTGCAGCCTGGCGCCGGCCAAGTCGCGTGCGTGACCGTTGACGTTTTTGCCCGCGGCGAGTCCGGCCGCGACGATGCCCGCCATGCGTGGCGCGGCGGATAGCACACCCGCCATGTCCATCACTTCCGCCACACCCTGCACGGCGGGCCAGCGCAGCATCTCCGCCATCTCCGCCGGACCGAACGCCGCACCGCCCATCTCCAGCCCCGGCGCCGAGGGCACGCAGGAGGGCGCTGCCACCAGCACCCGCAACGGCAAGCCGCGCGACGCATCGACCGCCCAGCGCACCCCGGCCATGCCGGACACGTTTGCCAACTCGTGCGGGTCCCACACTGCCGTGGTGGTGCCGTGGGGTACGACCACGGCGGCGTAGTCGGCCGGCCCCATATGCGAGGACTCGAAGTGCACATGGCTGTCCACGAAGCCCGGCGCCAGGAACAGGCCGGCGACGTCGTGCACCTCGGACGCATCCGCCCGCTCGCCAGGCGGATGCACGGAGGCGATCAGCCCGCCAACGAGGCCGACATCCGCGGCCCGCACTTCGCCCGTGGCCACATCCACCACGCGGCCACCACGAAGCAGCAGATCGAATCCTTCGAGCCCCTGGGCCGCGCGCACGGCACGGTGCCGTATGGCATGGTCGATCAAGGCATCCGGCGTGAAGAACATGCACTATTGTGTCGGGCAGACGAGGAGCGGGTCAACCTGACCGGGCGTTGACCCTTCTGCGGCGTGCGCGCCACTGCAGTTCCTCGCTAATCCAACCGTTTAGCCGCTCTGCCACTACCTTTGGCGACCACTTGCCGCAATCTGCATGACGGCTCGTCACATCAACCGGCATCGTCTCCCGCAATTACCGGCGTTCCTGCGCCGGCCCGTCGAGACCCGGCACGGCAAAGCGGACAGGTTGGATTAAACCTGCCACGATGGGGAGACCCGATTCGCTGCGAACTGGCACTTGCGAGGCCGGGAAGGACCGTGATCGAAAGCGAGGCTCAACCCAGTGCAGCGGTCGAAGGAAAATCCGTTCCACGCATGACCAAATCCAAAGCGGGAAACAAACGTCGTGGGGGTAGGAGAACGCAGCAATACGCTGCTCTCCCGATACGGTTCACTGAGACCGGACATCTGGAAGTGATGCTTTTGACCTCACGGGGAACTGGCCGCTGGGTCATTCCCAAAGGTTGGCCGATGCGAAAACTAGCGCCAAGTGCCGCCGCCGCCCGCGAAGCGTATGAGGAGGCCGGCCTACAAGGCACGATCCGTCCAGACACCGCCGTCGGCCATTACCATTACAACAAAGCGATCGAAACGACCCAGCTGCCGATCCGGGTCAAGGTCTTCCTACTGCGCGTCGAACGACAGCTGGAGACTTGGCCGGAACAATCCCAGCGGGACACGCGATGGTTCAGCCCCGAGGAAGCCGCCGAGTTGGTGGCCGAGCCCGAACTCGCGAGCCTGCTCCGCAGCACACGTGAGATCATCGACAGGACGGGCCCGTGAAACGTAGCTTCAGCAACGTCCTACTACAGGCTTTCAGGGCGATGATGCCGCACGACGAGCGTTTCATCGAGCGGTTCTGCGACCACTCGAAGCTGATCGTGCCGGCGGCCGAGGCGTTTCGCGCGCTGATGTCCGATGATGGCAAGGCCGAGCAGCATGCCGTCGAGATCATCAGGCTGGAGGATGCCGCCGACCAGGTGACGCGCGACACTGTCCTGGCGATCCACCGGACTTTCGTGACGCCGTTCGACCGCTCGCAGATCCTCGACCTGATCACGGCGCTGGATGACACCATCGACCTGATGAAGGACACCGGCCGACGCATGCTGCGCTATGGCGTGGGGTTCACGCCCGAAATGCAGGGCATGGCCGACTGCATCGTGCGCGCCACGCGTGAACTGCGCGATGGCATGCCGTTCCTTGGTTCGATCGACCGTAGCGCAGAACGTCTCAATGCCATGTCCGTCGCCGTCCGCAAGATCGAGGGCGAGGCAGACGAGCTGCTGGACCGCGGGCTGCGCATCCTGTTCGCGGGCAATCAGTCCGCAGGGTACAAGCTCACGGTCGAGAAGGTCTACGACCTGGTCGAGGCGGTGGTCGACCGCTGCGAGGATGTGGTCGACGTGATCGACGGCATCGTCGTCGAGCAGGTCTGAAGCCACACCGCGATGACAAGCGCGTTGAGCGGCACGCCAGTGCTGGTTGCCTTGATCGCAGTGGCCCTGCTGTTCGACTTTCTCAACGGCTTGCACGACAGCGCGAATTCGATTGCCACGGTGGTCGCGACGCGGGTGCTGCGGCCGTTCACCGCTGTGCTGTGGGCCGCGTTCTTCAACTTCATCGCCTTTGCCGTGTTCGGCCTGCACGTGGCATCGACCATCAGCAATGGCGTCATCCATGCCGGCATCGTCGATCCGACCCTGATCTTCGGTGCGCTGAGCGGAGCCATCGTCTGGAACATCCTGACCTGGCGTCTCGGCATCCCGTCCAGCAGTAGCCACGCGCTCGTGGGCGGCCTGGTGGGAGCGGGCGTGGCGAAGGCGGGCTTCGGCGCGGTAGTCTGGCCGGGCCTGGCAACCATCGGCGCGGCGATCGTGCTCTCGCCGGTGACCGGTCTGCTCCTGGCGATGGGGCTGATCCTGGCTGTGTCATGGCTCGCGGTCCGCTCGACGCCGTTCGCGGTGGACCGCCGGTTTAGAGTGCTGCAGTTCGTCTCCTCCTCCCTGCTCAGCCTCGCGCATGGTGGCAACGATGCGCAGAAGACGATGGGGATCATCACCGTGCTCCTGTTGTCACAGGGCCGTCTGACCGGGGGTTTTCACGTGCCGCTCTGGGTCGTGCTGAGCTGCCAGACCGCGATGGCGCTCGGCACGCTTTGCGGCGGCTGGCGCATTGTTCGCACGGTGGGCTCGCGGATCACTCATCTGACGCCTATGCAGGGCTTCTGCGCTGAAACCGGCGGGGCATTGGCGCTGTTCGGCGCGACCTGGCTCGGCATCCCGGTCTCGACCACGCACACGATCACCGGGTCGATCGTCGGTGTCGGCGCGGCCCGGCGTGCGTCGGCGGTGCGCTGGGGCGTGGCACGAAGCATCGTGATCGCCTGGGGCATCACCCTGCCTGCCTCGGCCCTCGTCGCCGCGGCGTGCTACCGCCTGGCCGCAGCGCTGGTGTAGCCGCACCTGATAGCGCGCCCCCCCGCTGCTGCTACCGGGCCTACCTATTCACGCCATTCCACACCAATCGACTTGTCGGCGTGACGCTCCGCCAATAACGTGACTCCGTGGAAAAAGATGGTCGAATGAAACGCCGCAACCTACTCCCCGTCATCGCTGCTGCGATGGTCGCGCCAGCGGCAGCGGCCGAGGATCTGCCTGCGATCACCGACAGCATGCGCACGCAGGGCAGCGATGTGGATGGCGACGGCTATGGTAAGCCGTCGCCGCATGAGAGCGCCGTTATCCGCCGGGTGCGGGAACGCCCGCCGATGCCGACGGCTGCCTCCGCCGGTGCGCCACTGCAAGATCTGCACGGCATCATAACTCCGAACGGACTGCACTATATCCGTGACCACGCGGGTACGCCGAACATCGATCCGGCCACCCACCGGCTGCTGCTGCACGGCTTGGTCGACCGGCCACTCGAGTTGTCCATCGACGATCTGCTGCGGTTTCCGTCCGTGTCCGTCATCCACTTCCTGGAGTGTTCCGGCAACACGCCTTTCTGGAAGACGGATCTCATCAAGCCGACCTGGACAGCACAGGACACCCACGGGTTGCTCAGCTGCAGCGAGTGGACGGGTGTACGGCTGGCCGATGTCTTGGCCGAAGCCGGCGTTCAACCGGATGCGCGCTGGATGCTGGCAGAAGGGGCGGATGCTGCGGCAATGACCCGCTCCATCCCTATCGAGAAGGCGCTGGATGACGCCATCCTCGCCTATGCGCAGAACGGCGAGCGCCTCCGGCCGGAGCAGGGCTATCCGCTGCGCCTGCTGCTGCCCGGGTTCGAGGGCAATATGAACGTGAAGTGGTTGCGTCGGCTGAAGCTTGGCCGCACGCCATTCGAAACGCGGGAGGAAACGTCCAAATACACCGGGCTGCAGCCGGATGGCACGGCGCGGCAGTTTGTCTTCGTCATGGCGGTCAAATCGGTCATCACCAGCCCGTCGGGAGGACAGCGTCTGACGCAACCAGGCTTCACCGAAATCCGTGGGCTGGCATGGTCCGGCGAGGGCCGGGTGCGTCGGGTGGACGTCTCGACCGATGGCGGCGACACGTGGCAGGAAGCGCACTTGCAGGACCCCGTGCTGTCGAAGGCACTCACTCGCTTCCGCCTGCCTTGGCGATGGAACGGCAAGCCCGCGCTCCTGATGAGCCGCGCCCAGGACGAGACGGGTGCGATGCAGCCAACCCGGACGGCCCTCTTGGCGGCCCGGGGGCCGGATACCGACTACCACTACAATGCCATTCATGGCTGGTCGCTGGACGGAGATGGCAAGGTTCATGTGGCGCTATAGTTTGGCCGTGGCCGGCGTGCTGCTGGTGGCGAGCGCCGCAGCCCAGCCGCTTGGCATCGGCCGGACGCCCAGTGCTGGAATGCTGTCGACTTGGGACAGCGACGTCAGCCCCGACGGGACGGGCCTGCCGCCTGGTCACGGCAGCACCGCCGAGGGCAAGACCGTCTACGAGACGAGTTGCGCCGCATGCCATGCGCTGAGCACGGCCACGCCGGCCTTGGCTGGACCAGCGCTGGCCGGTGGGTGGGGGACACTCGCAACGCCTCACCCGGTGCGGACGGTTGGCAGTTATTGGCCGTACGCCACGACCCTATTCGACTACGTGCGCCGGGCCATGCCGTTCAATGCGCCGCATAGTCTATCCGATGATCAAGTCTACGCCGTCACGGCCTACCTGCTGCAGGTAAATCGTATCCTTCCCGATGGCGCCGTGCTGGATGCCGCAAGCCTGCCGAAGGTGCGTATGCCGAACCGCGATGGCTTCGTGCCGATCTGGCCCACTCACGACTGACATCGCGGCCGCCAACAGCCACTCCGCCCTTATGCGACCCCGGCCGCTCCGCCCTGATCCGATGCGCCGGCGATGTGCCGCGGACATCGAGGTAGATACAGATGGAGCGTTGGCCAAGTCGAGGAGACCATTTTGAAGGGCATTGAGACGGACACCCCCGGCCCGGGGGCCCGCCGCCGCGTCTGTGTCCTTGGGGCCACCGGCACCATTGGCCGCGCGACGGTCGCAGCGCTCGTGCGGCGTGGACACGAGGTTGTCTGCTTCGTCCGGACGCGGTCTGGCGTCGGCGGATCGCTTACACCGGCGGAGATCGCCAGGCTGTTGGACGGAGCCATGGTCAGGGTGGTGGACCCCACCGACGCCGCATCGCTGTCCCGCGACGGGTTCGCAGGCGAGCGGTTCGACGCCGTGGTGTCATGCATGGCCTCGCGTACGGGCGCGCCCAAAGACGCCTGGGCAATCGACCACCGCGCCCATCTCGACGTTCTGGAGGCCGCGCGGCAGGCCTGCGTCGGCCACTTCGTGCTGCTTTCCGCGATTTGCGTGCAAAAGCCGCTGCTCGCCTTTCAGCAAGCCAAGCTGGCTTTCGAAGCGGCGCTGATCAGTTCCGGTTTACGGTATTCGATCGTGCGACCAACCGCTTTCTTCAAGTCGTTGTCGGGCCAAATCGAGCGGGTGCGGCGGGGGCGGCCCTTTTTGGTCTTCGGCGACGGCACACTGACCGCCTGCAAGCCGATAAGCGACGACGACCTGGCTGATTACATCGCCGGCTGCCTGGAGGAGGAGAGCCGATGGAACCGCATTCTGCCGATCGGCGGCCCCGGCGGGGCGATCACGCCGCGGCAGCAGGGCGAGGCCCTGTTCGCGCTGCTCGGTCGCCCACCCAGATTTCGGTCCGTGCCCGTGGCCTTGCTCGACGTCATCGTCGGGGGTCTCGGGGGCCTCGGCCGCATCGCGCCATCGCTGGCTGGAAAGGCCGAACTGGCCCGGATCGGCCGCTATTACGCCACCGAATCTATGCTGGTGTTGGACCCGCAGACGGGCAAATACGATGCGACTGCGACGCCCGCTACGGGAACCCAGACGCTGTTCGACTTCTACCGTTCAGTGCTGGGCGGCGCCGACGCGCCCGAGCGCGGCGATCACGCCGTCTTCTGACAGGGCGCCGCAACGGACCTGAACGAGAGCCGGGGGTGAGCTTTTCGCAACCAAATCCGGTATCGTCACAGGGGCAGCCTGCTTTTCTCACGGATACCCATGCGCCGTTTGCCTCCGCTCAATGCCCTGCGTGTGTTCGAAGTCGCGGCCCGCACCGGCAGCTATGCAGAGGCCGGGGCGGAACTCGGCCTCACCCACGGCGCCATCAGCCGCCAGATCGCGGTGCTGGAGAGCTGGCTCGGACAACGTCTTTTCGTGCGGACGGGCCGGCGGATGGCGGCGACGCCCACGGCGCGAGCGTTCGCAGCGGAGGTCAGTCTGTCCTTCGACCGCGTCATCAGCGCTGCCGATGCTTGCGGCCGCCTGAACGCCCGCCGGATCCTTCGCATCAGCGCACCGACGACGTTTGCCATGCGTTGGCTCATCCCTCGCCTGGACCGCTTCCATGCCGAGCGGCCCGAGGTCGAGGTGGCGGTCACCACGGCTACGACGCTGCATGACGAGTTACGGGGCGGCTTCGATGTCGCCATCCGGCGCGGATCGGTGGAGCAGGATGCATGGCCGCAACATCGCGCCGTTTCGTTCCTCGGCGAGGCAGACACCCTGATCATGAGCCCGGCGCTGTTCGAGCGCCTGCCGCTACGCCGGTTGGATGATATCGCACGCCATATCCTACTCGCGACCGAGACCCGTCCCGGTGATTGGACGGACTGGCTCGGGCGTGCCGGCGTGCTGCAGACGGCCGAACACCGGCGCCGTGTATTCGACCATTTCTTTGTCACGCTGCAGGCGGTTGTCGATGGTCTCGGGCTCGGCATAGGCCCGCTGCCTGTTCTGCAGGCCGATCTGACGGCTGGGCGTCTCGTGGCCCCGTTGCCCACGATCACCGTGCCGCGAAAGGGATACGTTGCCCTCGTCCCGTTCGACGCGGACAAGACATCCTCGCTGACGGCCTTCATCGAATGGCTGAAGACTGAGGGAGCGGAGTGAACGATCGCTAACCCACGTCGACGTCATCGTCGGGGCGTGGGGTGCGTCCATGCTGGCGGGCTGCAAACGGTTTGTCCGCTCTGGCTCGCCTCACTAGTTTCGTGGCAATGGCGGCCTTTGGAGTGACGCATGCAAGGGTGGTTCGGATTGGTCGGTCAGAGCTGGTTGCAGCTTGGTGAGCTCACACTCGCATTCGCGCTATCCGCCTTGGTCGGGCTGGAACGCGAGATGCGGCAGAAAAGTGCTGGGCTGAGAACCTACAGCCTGGTCGGGGTCTCCGCTGCCTTGTTCATGCTGGTGTCCAAATACGGGTTCACAGACGTCCTGGAGAGCGGCCGCATCGTGGTCGACCCTTCCCGCGTCGCGGCCCAGGTCGTATCCGGCATCGGTTTCATCGGCGGCGGCGTCATCTTCATGCGCCGCGACGTGGTGCGCGGGCTCACGACGGCAGCATCGGTCTGGTTGACTGCCGCGCTTGGCATGGCTTGTGGCGCAGGCCTGCCAGTGTTGGCGATCGCAACGACCGGCGGCCATTTCCTGATCATGCTGATGTTCCCGAAGCTCGTTGCCCGCTATTTGCCGAAAGAGCGCAAGACGGCCACGCGGTTGCGGATTCTGTATGAGGATCGCCGCGGCCACTTACAAAACATTCTAGTCGCGTGCACGGATCTACGGTTTGCCATCGATCAGGTCGAGGTCGAACGGGGCCGCACGGGGTTGCCGATGCAGGAGGCTGCCCAGGACCTTGCCGATTTCGAGGGCACGGAAGCCGACACACCGGGGGACGGCGCCGTCACGCTGAGCATGCAGGTGAAAGGCAAGAAGCCCGTCTCCGACTTGATCGCGAGATTGAGCGAGATCAATGGCGTGCTTCGAGTTGGAACGTTGGAGGAAGACGGCCTGGACTAGAAATCCAGGCCGTCCGACCCACTCGGCAGAGAAATGATGGCTAGCATCCGGCGCCCTGCGGTGAAGGAGCCTTTCAGTCCTTCTTCAAGTTCCAGAACACCGGTGAGGCGCCGCTGACGATACCGGTCACGTTACTGCGCCACGCGCTCGGGTTGAACCACTGGCCGGTCGGAATATAGGGCACCTCGTCGAACACGGTGCGCTGGATGTCGGCGGCCACCATCTGCTGTGCCTGCAGGTCAGGCGCATCGAGCCAGGCGTTGCGCAGGGATTGCAAGTTCGGGCTGGTGGGCCAGCCGAACCATCCAGCCTTGCCCAAGCCGCGGATCATGTTGTTCGAGATCGGGTTGGCAACCTGGTAGCCGAGTGCTGCTGTGCAGAACGTGCTCCAGCCGCCTTTCTCCACGGGCTCCTGGCTGGCGCGGCGGCTGATCATCGTGCCGAAATCGGTTGCTACGAAGTCGACATTTAGGCCGACCTCCTTGAACAAGGCCTCCGTCATGGTCGCGACGGCGCCGATGGTCGGGTAGTCGGTCGGGCCGAGCAACACGATGCGCTCGCCGTTATAGCCGCTCTCCTTCACCAGCTTGCGCGCCAACGCCAAGTCGCGCGGCGACGTCAGGGCGTCCAACCCGGCGGTGTTTGCCAGCGGCGTGCCAGGCGGAAAGACGCCCACGCCAACCCGCTTGAAGTCGGCCTGGTCGCCGATGACGGCCGATAGATAGGTCGCCTGGCTCAAGGCCGGCAGCAGCGCCCGGCGTAGCTTCGGGTTGTCGAATGGCGGGTGCAGATGATTGAACACCACCACGCCTATGGCGCCGAAAGGGTCGAAGTTTTTCACCACGATGTCACGGTTGCGCTTCAACATCGGAGCCAGATCGATCAGCGGCTGCTCGACCCAGTCCACCTCGCCGCTTTGCAGCGCGGCGGCGGCGGTTGCCGCATCCGGCATGATCAGCCACTCAACGCGGTCGAGGTTCACGACCTTGGCGCCGGCGCTGAACGATGGTGCGCCGGTGCCGGGCAGGTAGTCGGCGTTGCGGGCGTAGACGACCTTCGAGCCGCTGACCCATTCGTCGGCGACGAAGCGGAACGGGCCGCTGCCGACGAAGCTGTCGATGGGCTTGAAGGGGTCGGTCTTGGCCACGCGCTCTGGCATGATGAAGCAGGAGTTGGCGCCGAGTGCCAGCAGCATCAGTGGGAAGGGCTTGCTCGTCCGCAGCTCGAACCGCTTGTCGTCGATCACCGTCATGCCGTCGAGGCGGCTGGCGAGAACCTGGCCGAACCCGTCCCGCTTGCTCCAGCGATCGATCGACGTGGTGCAGTCGATCGCGCGGACCGGCTCGCCGTCGTGGAATTTCAGGCCGTCGCGCAAGGTGAAGCGCCAGACCCGGCCGTCCGATGACAGCTCGTGCCCGGCGCACATCTGCGGGCTGGGCGTGAGCTGCGTATCGACGCCATAGAGCGTGTCGTAGATGAGGTAGGCGTGGTTGCGGACGGGGTCGGATGTGGTCCAGATCGGGTCGGGGCTGGACAGGTTGGCCTGGGGCACGAAGCGCAGCACGCGTGCGGGTTGCGCCACCGCCGGCCGCGCCAAAGCCAAAGCAGCCGTGGCCGTGGCTGCCCCCAGAACTGTCCGTCGATGCATTGCGATCCACCCTGTGCTGTTGCTTCTCGGTCCAGCGTAAGCCGGGCCGGTGCGGTTGCCGAGGGCGTCGATGGTGCAACGGTGTGGACCGCCGGACACCGCTGGTCTCCCCCCGGTTGTCGCGCCGGGTTTCTTCAGGGAGACTGTTCCTATTCGGGGAGGGCTCGGGATGGATGCTGGCGAGAGATGGGACCCGCAGATGCGGGCGGCGCAGGAAGCCGCGGCAGTGGCGGCCGCAGCGTATCCGCCCATTCGGTTGGAAATGCCGTTCCAACCACACCGCGATACCAATGATGCTTTGGCGCTGCTGACGTCGGAGGGCGGGCCAGACATGGCGGAAACCACCGATCGCTGGGCCTTCGCACGGGGTCGCCGGGTTCTTTGCCGGGTGCACAAGCCGGTTGCGGCCGATAACCTCGCCGTGCTGGTTTACTTCCACGGTGGCGGCTGGGTGTGGTCGTCGATCGACACGCATGATCGCCTGGCCCGCGAATACGCGGCCGGGGCCGGCATCGCCGTGGTCAGTGTGGATTATGCGTTGTCGCCGGAAGCGGTCTTCCCCCAGGCTCTCGACGAATGCGTCGGTGTGGTCGAATGGCTCGCCAAACACGGCGCGGAGTGGGGCCTGGATTGTTCGCGCATGCTGGTCGGCGGCGACTCCGCGGGCGGCAACCTGGCCCTTGCAGCGGCACTCAAGCTGCGGGACACGGGCGGCCCGGCACTGCGTGGCATCCTCGCACTGTATCCCGTCTGCGACAGTGACTTCACGACGCCGAGCTATCGCGAGTTCGCCAGCGGTCACGTGCTGACGGATGAGAAGATGCGCTTCTACTGGAATGTCTATGCCCCGCACGCGATGACCGATCCGCTCGCCGCGCCCTTGCGCGCCGAACTTGCTGGCCTGCCGCCCGTGCTGGTGCAACTCGCCGAACTCGATGTGTTGCGCTCGGAAGGGGAGAGCATGGCGGCACGCCTCGAGGCGGCCGGTGTGCCCACGGAACTCGAAATCTTCCCCGGCGTGATCCACGGGTTCATGCGTGCGACGGAGACAGTCGCCACCGCCCGCAATGCCGTTGCCCGCGCTGCCGAATGGCTGAAATCGCGGATCTGAATCCCCGCATGACGCCCGAACCGCTCGCCTTCATTGGAACCTGCGATCTGGCCGGCCTGCTGCGAGGCAAGTCATTCCCGGCAGCCGACCTGCCGGGCCGCATGGCGCGCGGCGTGGGTATCACCCACAGCAACCTGCTGCTCTCGGTGTTCGGACCCATCTACGACACCCCGTTCGGCACGCAGGGCGACCTGATGCTGGTCCCGGACGCCGCTACCGAGACGGCCATTCCCGCCGCCGCCGGCGCACCCGACATCCGCTTGCTGCTGGGTGACTTCCACAACATCGACGGCACAGTTTGGGAGTGCTGCCCACGCGGCTTTCTGCGCCGTGCGTTGGACGCGCTGAACGACGAGTTCGGCCTGACGCTGCTATCCACCTTCGAGCAGGAAATGGTCTATACCGGCGTCGAAACGCAAATAGGCTCACCCTACACGTTGGAGGCGCTGCGTCGGCAAGGTCCGTTCGGCGGCACGCTGCTGGCCGCGATGCGCCGGGGCGGTATCGCACCAGACTCGTTCCTGTCCGAATACGGGCCGCGCCAGTTCGAGGTCACGGCCGGCCCCGCCATCGGTATCGCCGCGGCCGACCAGGCGGTTTTGCTGCGCGAGCTGGCCCGGGCGGTTGCCGCCGGGTTCGGCCACCGCGCCATCATGGCGCCGATGCTCACGCCGGATGGAACCGGCAACGGCACCCACATCCACTGGAGTTTACTGGACGCAGCCGGCCAGCCTGCGACCTATGACCCGGCCCAGCCGCACGGCCTGTCGGACGCCGCCCAGCACATGGTGGCCGGCATGTTGCACCACCTGCCAGCGCTGGCCGCCCTGACCGCGCCGTCGGCAGCCTCGTACTACCGGCTACGGCCGGGTCGCTGGGCGCCGACCACGGCGGATCTGGGCGTGCGCGATCGCGGCAGCGCCGTCCGCGTCTGTCCGGTCTATGCCACGGCGGCGGAGAGCGTGGAGCGCCAGTTCAACATCGAGTTCCGCGTGGCCGACGCCGCTGCGAGCCCTTATCTTGCGCTCGGCGCCATCGTCTGGGCCGGGGTGGACGGGCTGCGCCACCGCCGGCGCCTCGACGATCACCAGGCGGCCCCGCTGCCCTCCACCCTGGACGCGGCGCTCGATCGCCTGGAGGCCGCGCCCGAAGCCGCGGCATGGTTCGGGCCGCTGCTCGAGGTTTACCTCCGGTCCAAGCGCGCCGAGTTGAAGGCACTTGCCGGGCTCGACGAAGCCGAGATTTGCGCCCGCTACGCTGCCATCTACTGAGGACTCCGCCATGACAACCGACGCCAGCCTCAGCCGAGAGGTCGAGATCGATCCCGCGCACGCCGCGCTGCTGTTCATCGACGTGCAGAACTACGTCGCAGGGGCGGATGGCGGGGAGTACGCCCATCTGAATGCGGCCGATCGGGAGGCACAGTACGGCTTCTTCTTTCGCACCATGCGCGAGACCGCGATCCCGAACATGCAGCGCCTGCAGGCAGCCTGCCGCAGCGGCGGCATCGAGGTGCTTTACACCGTCATCGAGAACCTGACCCGGGACGGCCGCGACCGCAGTCTCGATTACAAGATCAGCGGCCTGAACGTTCCGCGTGGTTCCTGGGACGGCAAGGTCGTCGACGCAATCGCGCCGGGCGAGGACGAAATCGTCCTGCCGAAGACGTCATCGTCCGTTTTCATCTCGACCAATATCGACTACGTGCTGCGCAACCTCGGTGTGCGATCCCTGATCGTTTGTGGCGTGCTGACCGACCAGTGCATCGACAGCGCGGTGCGCGATGCTTGCGACCTCGGTTACCTGGTCACCACCGTCACCGACGCATGCGCGACCCATAGTCAGGAGCGGCATGATTGGTCGCTGCGCAACAACCGGGGCTACGCGCGCCAGGTCACCACGTCGGCTCTGCTGGACGAGATCTCCCGGCTGACGATGGCTCGGTAACTCACGGACGGGCCAAACCAGCCGAGCAGTCGATAGCCCCAACTGCGGCAACTCGCTCGATCTCTCGACACGCTGCTTGGAAGTTGGACGAGCACGCGGGCCTATTTTCCCCGGCATTGCACCCTCACATTTTCTTGACACCCACAGCGGCATCCTTTAGTTGCGAACGCATCGCATTTGCACAGGCGGCGGATCGGCCGCCCGCAGCCGAACCAGGAAGCCGTCATGCCCCTCTCGCCGTCACTCAGCTCTCGGCTGCTAGCAGCCTCCTCGGTCGCTTACCTGGTGGTGGGCAGTGCCCATGCGCAGACCGCTGCGAACTCGCAATCCGTCGGCGGCGGCCCGGCGGTGCAGTCGAACCCGGTGCCAGGCGGCGGCAATGCGGCTGCCGCGGCCTCCGAGCCGTCGCCGGGTGAGCCTGGCTTCACGACACAGCTGTTCGCATCGTCGCGCAGCAACCTCCTCGGCGACATGTATGGGTTGCGGTCCACCCTGGGAAATTACGGCATCTCCCTCGGCCTGCAGGAAACCAGCGAAGTGTTCGGCAACGCGACCGGCGGGCAGCACCGCGGGGCGACCTATGACGGCCTGTTGCAAATGAGCCTTGGGCTCGACACCGAGCGCGCGTTCGGCTGGCAGGGGGGCACGTTCAACATCAGCGCCTTCCAGATCCAAGGCCGCAACCTCGCGGCCGACAACTTGCTCAACCTGCAAACCAACAGCGGCATCGAGGCGAACCGCGCGACCCGGCTTTGGGAGCTGTGGTATCAGCAGGCCCTGCTCGACGGAAAGCTGGACATCAAGGTCGGCCAGCAAAGCCTGGACCAGGAGTTCATCGGCAGCCAGTATTCGGGGCTGTTCATCAACACCATGATGGGCTGGCCGCTGATCCCCTCCGTCGACCTGTATGCCGGCGGTCCGGCTTATCCGCTCTCGTCGCTGGGTGTGCGGGTGCGGGCGCAACCCGTCAGCAACGTGACGATGTTGGCCGGCGTGTTCGACGACAATCCGCCCGGTGGCTCGTTCTATGACGACTCCCAGACCCGAGGTGCGGAGCAGGCCGGCACGAAGTTCAACGTCAACACCGGCGCGCTGATCTTTGGCGAGGTGCAATACGCGATCAACCAGCCTGCGATGGGCGAATTGGACCGGGGCAACACGCGGCGTGGGCTGCCCGGCGTCTACAAGATCGGCGGCTGGTTCGACACGGGGCGCTTCCCCGATCAACGGCTGGACAATACCGGCCTGTCGCTCGCCGACCCGAACAGCACCGGGATCCCCCGCTATCGCAAGAACAACTACAGCATCTACGGCGTGTTCGATCAGATGATCTGGCGGCCCGAACCGGACGAAGCGCAATCGGTCGGCATCTTCGCTCGCCTAATGGGATCGCCCGGCGACCGCAACCTGGTCAGTTTCAGCGTCAACGGCGGCATCGAGCTCAAGGCGCCGTTCGAGGGCCGTGACAACGACACGGTCGGGCTCGGCTTCGGCGTCGCCAAGCTCAGCCCCAGCGCCATCAAGCTGGATCAGGACCAGAACAGCTTCGGCACCCCGACGCCGGTGCGGTCCAGCGAGACATTCGTCGAGCTCACCTATCAATACGCGGTCGCCCCCTGGTGGCAGGTCCAGCCGGATTTCCAGTACGTCTGGACCCCTGGTGGCGGCGTCACCAACCCGCTCGTGCCAGCCAAGCGTATCGGCAATGAGGCGATCTTCGGCGTGCGCACGTCGGTCGTGTTCTGAGCCCCAATTCTTGTGAACGACGGGTCCATTGAATTCTAACCGGAGGCGGAGTAGATGCGAGTAATTCGCGATAGCGTTGGCGACGTGGCACATGGCGGACAACGAGGGGGCAGGCGCGGCATGAGTTCAGGCGGGCTTTTCCCCCGGCGTTTGGCGATGGCCGCCGGACTTGCGTTGGCGAGTGCCCACGGAGCTGTCGCCGCGACGTCGGAGCAGCCCGAGGGGTTGTTGGAGACGATCCACCGGCACACCGTCGTCACCTCGACGATTGCGCCGAATGGTGACCAGAACCCCTATGCCGTCCTGGTCGCCCCGGTTTCTGCCGGGAAAGTGCAGAAGGACGACGTGCTGATCACGAACTTCAACAACGCCGCCAACCTCCAGGGGCTTGGCACCACCATCATGGACTGGAATCCAACCACGAAGCGGCTTACGACGCTGGCTTCCCTACCGCGCCATCTGCCGTCCTGTCCCGGCGGTGTCGGGCTGACGACGGCCATGGCGATGCTGAAGACCGGCTGGATCATCGTCGGCAGCACGCCTAGCCAGGACGGAACGACTGCGACCAAGGGCAACGGGTGCATGTTGGTGCTGGATCCGAACGGGGCGGTGGCCGGCACCTTTGCGGGGCCGGCGATCAATGACCCGTGGGGTAACATGGCGGTGGTGGATAACGGCTCGACAGCCAGCTTGTTCGTCAGCATGACCGGGTTCGGCGTAGAGGCGCCGGGTCAGGAGACGGTGAACAAGGCGACGGTGCTGCGCATCGATCTCGCAGTCCCAGCCTCGGGGCCGCCGACGATGACGAAGCAGACGGTGATTGCCAGCGGCTTCGGCGAGCGGCCGGACAAGGATGTGTTCGTGATTGGACCGACCGGCGTGGCGATGGGCAGGGATGGCACTCTGTATGTGTCGGACGCCATCGGTAACCGCGTGGCCGCGATCCCGGATGCGCTGACCCGCACGACGGATGCTGGGGCGGGAAGGGATCTGACCACAGGTGGTTTCCTGAAGCGTCCACTCGCCATGATCAGTGCTCCGAACGGTCATCTGTTGGTGATCAACGGCACCAACGGGCAGATCGTGGAGATTGACCCGGCTACTGGTAAGCAGCTTTATGCCCAATGGATCGATCCGAACCGTGCCCAACAGCCTCCCGGCAACGGTGACCTGTTCGGCGTAGCGATGACGCCCTCCGGCGATGGGTTTTATTACGTAGAGGACGAGATCGCCGCTCTCGCCCTCGCACATTAGGGGACGCGCCACATGACCAGCCGGTGTCCTTTTGCGTCCCGCCGCGCCTTCCTGGGCGGGGCGGGCGGCATGGTGGCCGCAATCGGCGCTGCCCGGGCGCAACCGGCGGCGAAGGGTATTTCCGAAGCCGGGCAGAGCCAGGGGCGGGACGTCACCGAGCCGTTCTGGGGCGAACACCAGGCCGGCATCCTTACGGCCCAGCAGAACCACACTTACTTCGCCGCTTTCGACTTGGCGACCGACAACACGGGCGACGTGGTGAAGCTGCTCCAGGCCTGGACGGAGGCCGCTGCCCGCATGACAGCCGCGCAGACGGCGGCGCCGATCGGCAGCGATCTCAGCATCGCCGCGGCTGACAGTGGAGAGGCGCTGGGTCTTGCCGCCTCCCGCCTGACGGTCACTTTTGGTTTCGGCCCGGGCTTGTTCGTCTCGAACGGCAAAGATCGCTACGGCCTGGCGGCGCAACGGCCCGCCGCGCTGGAGGACCTGCCGGTGTTCCACGGCGACCAGCTGGCAGAGGCCCGTACCGGAGGCGACTTGTCGGTGCAGGCCTGCGCCGATGATCCGCAGGTGGCGTTCCACGCCGTGCGGCAAATGGCGCGGCTGGCGGGCGACTCCGCGCGGATCCGTTGGGTGCAGGCCGGCTTCACGTCGAACGCCGCGGCGGACGACACCCCGCGCAACCTGATGGGGTTCAAGGACGGCACGCAGAACCCGATCGCCGTACGCCCGTCCGAGCGGGTTGGGGGCGTGGTGCAGGATAACCCGCTCTCCCCCAACGATGTCGTCTGGGCCGGCAGCGATGGGCCGGCTTGGATGCACGGCGGCAGCTATCTGGTGGTGCGGCGGATCCGCATGGCGCTGGAGCACTGGGACAACACGGATGTCGACTTCCAGGAGCAGACCATAGGGCGCCACAAATACTCCGGCGCGCCGCTGGGCGGCAGCCACGAGTTCGATGCGCTGGACCTGGACGCGACGGACAAGGACGGCAACCCGGTCATTCCGGACAACGCCCATGTCCGTATGGCTGCAGCGGCCAGCAATGGCGGCGCACAGATGCTACGGCGGGGCTACGCTTACAATGACGGCGTGAACATGACCGCCGAGCGTTGGCCGCCCTGGCACAACGAGCTCGAGTACGATGCCGGGCTGCTATTCATTTGCTACCAGCGTGACCCGCGTAACGGCTTCACCCGCGTGTTCGAGCCGATGGCGAAGCTGGACGCGCTGAACCAGTTCGTCACGCACACGGGCGGCGGTCTATTCGCCTGCCCCCCCGGCGCCAGCCAGGGCGAGTTCATCGGGCAGCGACTGTTCAACAACGTCTAACCCTTCCCCATGCGGGCATCATGGTGGAGGGCGAGCGGCCACACGCGCCGTGCCTGTGCCGCGCGCCCCCTCCGTCGGCTTTGCCGCCACCTCCCCCGTGAAGGACGGGGGAGGAACGAATTGGTGGGGCGCTTTGGCTTGCCCCTAGAACGCCAGGACCAGCCCTTCGACCATTACCGGCACCTGCTCGCCTACAACGGGCACCGCGTACCCCGGCACCCGGGCGGTCATCGGCGTCCCGTCCGCTAGCCGCACGGTCACCGAAGCGTCCGGCCCGTGAAACTGCACGGCCTCCACCAGGGCGAGTTGCCCGGCCTGCCCGAGGCGCAATTGCTCCGGCCGAATGAGCACATCCACAGCACCCTGGGCCGCAGTCTTGAGCGGCAGCGTGCCGAGGCAGCAGGTCACCCTGTCGCCGCTTGCCTCGCCCCGCAGCACCACCGCCTCCCCGACGAAACGAGCGAGTTCGAGGTCGGCAGGCTGACCGTACAGCGTCTCGGGCGTATCCATCTGCACCAGCGTGCCGCGGCGGAGCACGCCCACTTGCTTGCCGAGCGACAGCGCCTCCGCCTGGTCGTGGGTCACCAATACGGCCGTGGCGCCGGACGCGGTGAGGGAGGCCGCTACGGCCAGGCGTGTCTCCACCCGCAACGCGGCATCCAGGGCCGAGAACGGCTCGTCGAGCAGCACCAACCGAGGGCCGGGTGCCAATGCCCGGGCGAGGGCCACGCGCTGCTGCTCGCCACCAGACAGCTGGTGTGGCCCACGGTCCGCGTAGGACCGCGGCAAGCCGACCCGCTCCAGCAGCCCGGCGACGCGATTGCGATCCCGCCGGTCCAGGCGGGGTAGGCCGAACAACACGTTTTCCGCCACTGAAAGGTGTGGAAACAGCGCGCCCTCCTGCGCCACGTACCCGACCCGGCGCCGCTCCGTGGGCACGTGCAGGCGCGGGCCGGCAACCATGCGGCCGGAGAGGGCGATCGTTCCGCTATCGACGCGCTCGAACCCGCAGATGAGCCGAAGTAGGGTGGTCTTGCCGCTGCCGGATGCTCCGAGAATGGCGACCAGTTGGCCCGCCGGTATGCTCAGGCTGACGCCGTGCAACACGTCGGGTCCGTCGAACGCCTTGTGCAGGTGCTCGACGTGCAGTTCGGCAGCGCCGCTCATCCGCCGGCGAGTGCCGTGGCCCCGAACCGCCGGGCAAGAACCCAGGTGGATCCCAACGAGCACAGCACCATCAACGCCGCATACGGGGCGGCGGAGGCGAAGGCCAGGGTGGAGGTGTCGGCCCAGATCTGCGTTGCCAGCGTTTCCGTCCCGATCGGCGCCAGTAGCAACGTCGTGGTCAGCTCCGTCAGCACGGACACGAACACCAAGGCGGCGGCCGCGCCCAGCCCCGGCCCGGCGAGCGGCAGCGTTACGCGCCACGCGGTGGCGATGGCGCCGAGGCCCAGCGTGCGCCCGGCTTCCTCCAATCCCGCCTGCGACTGCAGCAGCGCCGAACGCACGCTGACCAGGGCCAACGGCAGGAACAGGATGGCGTAGGCGATCACCAGCAGCGCTCCCGTCTGATATAGGGGCTGGGCATAGCCGAGGGTGAGGGTAACGAGGGCAAGCGCCACCACGATGCCGGGCACACCCTGCGCCAGCCAGGCGGTGCGCTCGAGCACCGTGATCAGCCGCCCCTTGTAACGGGTGGTGAGCATACCGAGCGGAATGGCGAGCACCATGGTCACCACGGCCCCCGCCACGCCCAACAGCAGCGAGGAGCCGAGCGCGTCCACGACGCCATCGAACGTAGCGACCACGGTCGACACGGCGGCGGAATTGTGCCGGCTCAGCCAGAACAGCACCATGCCGATCGGCACGCCCAGCGTCGCCAGGTTCAGCAGGAGGAACCCACCCGCCAGCGGTACCCGCCAAGCCCCGAGCCGGTGGCGCGGTGGCCGCCGCCCGGTGAACCGCGCGATGCGGGCGTAGCGTGCCTGCGCCCGCACCCGCCACTCCAGCGCAAGGCAGACGATGCAGAGCGCGATCAGCACCGTCGCGACCAGGGCGGATTCGTTGCCGTCCATACCCGTGCGGTACTCGGCGTACAGCTCGGTGGTGAAGGTGCGAAAGCGCAACAGGGTGAACGCGCCGAACTCCACCAGCGTGTTCAACGCCACCAGCAGCATGCCGCCGAGCAACGCCGGGCGCAGTTGCGGCAACACCACGCGGGCAAAGCAGCGCCACGGTCCGTGCCCCAGGGCGCGCGCCGTCTCCTCGAGCGCCGGGTCCATGCCGCGGAGCGCCGCGGCCACGGGCAGGTAGACGAAGGGGGTGTAGGCAATGGTGATCACCAGCAAGGCCCCAGCGAACCCCTCCAGCGAGGCGGAGAGCGACACCCAGGCATAGGAGGTGATGAACGGCGGCACTGCCAACGGGGCGGCGGCCAGCACTCCCCAGGCTGCGTGACCGGGCATGTCCGTCCGCTCGATGCACCAGGCGCAAGCCGTACCGATTACCGCGGTGAGTAGGCAGGTGGCGACGGCCAGCCCGAGCGTATTCGTCAGTAGCTCGCCGATCAGGGGTCGGAACAGGAGGTCGGCTGCATCGGCCGGGTCCACGCCGCAGGCTTGCAGCACTGTCCAGGCGAGGGGGACCAGCACCAGCAAGGGCCCACACGCACCGGCCAGCAGCAGGAGCGGCGGTATGCGTCCGAGCCACCGACTTGCTCGGGCCGGCGCCACGGGCTCGGAGGCCCCCTCCCGTGAAGGACGGGAGAGGGTGAGGCGAGAGACGGTCCTTTGTCTCAGAGCAAGCCGGCCTGGCGTAGCAGCTTGGCGGCGTCGCTGTCGTCGCCGAGTTGCTTGATGCTGAGATCGGGTGGCTGCAGTTGATCCATCGGCTTCAGCGCCGGGTTGGGTGTCGCACCGGAGGCGAGCGGGTATTCGAAATCGATGTCGCTCTTGCCGATCATGTCCTGCACCGGCTGGCTTACCAGGAAGGCGAGGAACTTCTGCGCTTCGGCCCCGTGCTTGGACGATTTCAGCACGCCCGCACCGGACACGTTGAGCAGTGCGCCCAGGTCGCTGCCGGCGAAGTGATGGATCTGGCTGCGGGTCTTGTCCGCACCCTGCTCCGCACGGGCGCGGTAGTAGTAATAGTTGTTGATCACCCCGGTCGCGACCGAACCACGTTCCACGGCGGCCACCACGCCCTCGTCATCATCGAACACGGCGGCGTTCGCCTTCAGACCCTTGAGCCAGGCCAACGTCGCGTCCCGCCCCTTCAGCGCCACCGAGGCTGCGATCAGCGGCAGGAAGTCGGCGTCGGATGGCGCGATGGCGACCTTGCCCTTCCATTCCGGCTTGGCGAGGTCGTACAGCGAGGCGGGCAACTCGGCTTCCTTGACCTTGGCCGGGTCGAAGGCGAGCACGTTCTCCCGTACCAACACCCCCACCCAGCTTCCATCGGCCGGATTGTACTTGCCCGGCACCGCCTGCAGCGTCGCAGGGTCCACCGGGGCGAGGAGCTTCTTCTCGTCCAGCAGTACCAACTCGGGCGAGTTCTCGGTGAAATACAGATCGGCGGGGGAGCGGGCCCCTTCGCGTACGATCTGTGCGGCAAGCTCGGGCGCTTCGCCGAACCTGGTCTTCACGGCAATGCCGGTTTGCTTGGTGAAGGCAGCGATCACCATGTCGACCAACTGGTGATGCTGGGCGGCGTAGAGCGTGAGCGAGACCGGCGGCGGCGCAGCATGGCCGGGGGAGGCAGCGAGCACCGCGCCAGCAATGGCTGAGAGCCAGACGGTACGACGGCCGAACTTGAGACGTTTGCTGGTCACAACGTGCCCCTTGTCAAATGCGAACGCTTCGCAGTTTCACGCGGGCTCTAACATCCGCCTTGTCTGGGGTCAATCGAGCTCCCCAGGACAACGCGGATACCGGCCGACGGAGCGCTGACCGCACGAGCGGTCGCGGGCAGTCAACGTCCCGGCGGCACCGTCATTCGCACCGTCCGAGGTCCGCTCCTAGACCCGGACGGCATGGTGGACAGCGCTCGCCTACAGTTCCTCAGTCGGCGCTTCTACGGCCGCTTCCTCAGCCGGAGCGGCCGCGACCTCTGCGACCTCCTCAACCTCCGCGACCTCCGCGACCGGTTCGTTCTCCGGGGGAGCTTCCTTGGCCCGGCCGCGGGCAGCGCCAAGGAGGTCGAACACCAGTGGATCGTGGCCCTCGAAGATCAGGTGGTATTCGGCACCCATTGCGACGTGCGACGCCTGGTCGATCTTGCCGATCTTGCGGATGATCCAGCCCTCGCCGCGATCGACCAATGTGGGGGGAAGGTTCACGATTTGGCTGGGTGGACGCTTCTCGTCACGACCGCGGCCCGGACCACCAGGCCCACCCTTGCCACCTTTCCGCTCGCGGCTGTTCATGTCGAACTGCGCTGGAGCGGGCGCCTTAGCCTTTGGGGTGCCGGGTGTTTTAGCCATAAGACGTTTCCTTACTCGTGCCGAAGCGGGTTGCCATCTCTTAAAGAAATCCGGCGGTGGCGGATATAGAGCTTGTCGGCGCGGTGACGCGGGCGATCAGCCCAGCCCAGCCCGTTCGCCATCCCCGCGAGAGCGGCCATCCGCGACCGATCAACTTCGATCGGACCGCCGTAGATCGTCCGTATCTGTGCGGTCTAGATCGAGGTCGAGCCCACGTCTCAAGCGACGTCGACTTGGAAGTCGGCTAAGACAATGTCTGCCGTTGTCCGATAGTGAGCCAGTAGAACCGCGGAAGCACGATCGGCGTCGTCCGCAAGGACAGCATCCAAAATCGCCCGGTGTTCGGCGCTGATGTCCCGCGTCGGATAGACTTTCTGAACGGAGAGCTGCCGGTAGCGATACAGTTGGTCTGCCAACTGCTCACAGAACGCCTGCAAGTGGCGGGAGCCGCAACGCGAGAGCAGTGTGCGGTGGAAGGCGCGATGAACCCGCTCCCACTCCAGACTTTCGGCGTAATGCTCCGGGTCGGCCGAACGCTTGGTGCGAAGCAGGCGATGACCGAGGACAACCAGCGTCTCTTCCCAATCCGGCGTCGCCGCTGCCATCGACCGGCGGAGCGCGATATCCTCCAGTAGGCATCGTGTTTCCGTCAGCTCGGTCAGTTCCTCGGCACTGGTTGGAGCGACCGTGAACCCGCGCTGGTCCTGCGAAATGACCAGGCCATCGGACGACAGCCGGTTCAAGGCCTCGCGCAGCGGCGTCTGCCCTGCTTCGTAACGCTCCATCAGGAACCGCGTCGTCAGGCGTTGACCGGGAACCAGCCGTCCCGTCAGCAGATCGCCGCGCAGCCGGTCATAAAGGCTGCTGGCTCGAGTCTGGCCGAAAGCAATCGTTGCGTCGTCTCGATCCGGATGCATGCGCCAATCTATCGCGGAAATAGCACCTTTCGACAACTTGGTTCTGTCGAACAGGATTTTATAGAATCGCTTGACATGGTGGCGATTTCACACAAACCTTCCTGCAACAAAAGGAGGCGGACGTGAGTGTGAGCGGACGATCCGGGACGGCGACTTGTTCCTGCGGCATCGATGTCCATGCCCATGTCGTGCCCCATGATTTCCCCAGCTATCTGCCGCGGCCCGATTTGCCGGGTTGGCCGTCCATGGCGCCTGCCCAGGCCTGCCACCGCCACGTGATCATCGACGGGCGCAACTACCGGACCGTCTCCGACAAATGCTGGGATACGGCGCGCCGCCTGCCCGACTTGGACGCCATGGAGTTGGACATCCAGGTGCTCTCGCCCATGCCGGAGCTGTTCTCCTATTGGCTCGACCCGGCGCCTGGGGCGGAGCTTGCCCGCTATGTGAACGACCAAATCGCCGCGATGCTGGACCATTCCGGCGGCCGGCTGCTCGGGCTGGCGGGCGTGCCGCTGCAAGACATCGACCTTGCCGTGGCGGAATTGCACCGGGTCATGGCCATTCCCGGCTTCCGTGGGGTCGAGATCGGCAGCAACGTCAACGGCCGCGCCATTGGTGCGCCGGAGCTGCGTCCGTTCTTCGCGGAGGCGGAGGCGCTGGGGGCCGCCGTCTTCGTGCATGCCGTCCGCCCAGCGGGTATGGACCGGCTGGTGGGGCCGCCGCAGCTGCAGCAGGTGCTGGGCTACCCCACCGATGTCGGGCTGGCGGCGGCCTCCGTTCTCACCGGCAATCTGCTGCACGACCATCCCCGCCTCCGTATCGGGTTCAGCCACGGCGGCGGCACGCTCGGTTCCTTGCTGCCACGATTGCAGCAGGCGATGGGTGTTTTCACCCCACTCCGCGACACGGTGCTGGCGTCTCCAACCGAGCAGGCTCGGCGCATGTTCTACGACACGCTGGTGTTCGACGCCGCTGCCTTGGCCCGGCTCGTCGAGCAATTCGGCGGGACACAGCTCATGATCGGCACCGACTACCCGTTCAACTTCCACGACAGCACGCCCGCCGAGCGCATCCGCACCGCGATCCCCGACCCGGCGGTGCAACAAGCGTTGCTGCGGGACAATGCCCGCCGTTTCCTGGGACTCCCTGCGTGATGGCCGCGCTCACTCCGGTGCCGGAAGCGCTCGCGGTGTCGCTTCGCAGCGTGGACCTGCTGGTGCCCGACCTCGCCGCGGCGCGCCACTTCTACACCGAGGTGTGGGGGCTGGCAGCGGTCGATCACGCCGGGCCGGAGCTCGTGCTGCGGGCCACGGGCGCGGATCACCATGTGCTCGTTCTGCGGCAGGGCGCGCCAGCGTTGCACTCCATCACCTTCCGCGCCCCATCCCGCGACGCAATCGAGCAGGCTACGGCAGCCGTGCCGGCGGCGGGCGGGCGCGTGCTCACCCAGCCCGGTGCCGTGGACTGGCCCGGCGGTGGCTACGGCGCGGCCTTCGTGGACCCGCAGGGCCGCACGCTTCGCCTGGTGCACGGCGATGCGGTTCGCACGCCCGATGCTCCGGCAATCGACCGGCCGGAGCGCCTCTCCCACGTCAACATCAACAGCGAGTCCACGGACGCGGCGGCGCGGTTCTTCACGGAGGCGCTCGGCTTCCGGCTGTCGGACCGGTCCAAGATCATGGCCTTCGTCCGTTGCAACAGTGACCACCATGCCGTCGTCATCGCCGACGCGGCGGTGAACGGGCTGAACCACATCGCGTTCATGATGCCCTCGTTGGAAGGCGTGATGCGCGCGTCCGGCCGCATGGTGGATCACGGCTTCCCGATCGGGTGGGGCGTCGGCCGGCACGGGCCCGGCGACAACGTGTTCGCCTATTTCGTCGACCCGTTCGGCATCGTGGTCGAATACACCGCCGAGGTGCTGCAGGTGGACGACGGCTACCGGGTGGGCGGCCCCGCCGATTGGACCTGGCCACCCGGCCGGACCGATCATTGGGGCATCGCCGCGCCCAAGAGCGACGCCGTCAAGCACGCGCAGACCGCGATCGGCCTGGCGCCCGTATGACGGCGTTCGACGCCGTGGTCGTGGGCTATGGCCCGGCCGGTGCGATCGCCGCGGGTTTGCTGGGGCAAGCCGGGCTGCGGACGCTCGTGGTCGACCGCAGCACGACGGTTTGGGACAAGCCGCGCGCCATCGCCATCGACCACGAGATCCTGCGCGTGTTGCAGAACATGGGGGTGGCGGAGCAGGTGCTGCCCCACGTAGCCCCGTTTCCCGCGTCCGAGCATTTCGGGGCGGATGGGCAGCTGATCCGCCGGGTCGACATGGTGCCGCCGCCCTACCCGCTGGGCTACGTGCCGTCCATGGTGTTCACCCAACCCCCGGTGGAAGCTGCCTTGCGCGCCCACGTCGGTTCCATCCCGTCGGTGGAGGTGCGGCTCGGGGTGGAGTTCGTCAGCCTGAGCCAGGAGGCGGACGGCGTTCACCTTCGCCTGCAGGAGCCTGGTCGCGAGCCCTACGAGGTGACCGCGGATTATGTCGTGGCTTGCGACGGCGCGTCGTCCACCGTCCGCCAGTTCCTCGGCATCGCCTTCGAAGATCTGGTGTTCGACGAGCCGTGGCTGGTGATCGACATGCTGGTGAACGAGGCTGGGCTGGCCAAGCTGCCCGTGACTGCCGCGCAGTATTGCGAGCCGGCCCGGCCAAGCACCTACATCGTCGGCCCCGGCAACCATCGCCGGTGGGAGATCATGCTGCTGCCCGGCGAAGATGCGCGCGCTATGGAGCGGGAGGAGGCCGTCTGGTCGCTCCTGTCCCGCTGGCTCACGCCGGAAGACGGCCGGCTTTGGCGGGCGAGTTCCTATCGCTTCCACGCCCTGGTGGCGGCGCGGTGGCGTGACGGGCGCGTGTTCCTGGCGGGGGATGCGGCGCACCAGCAGCCGCCCTTCATCGGGCAGGGCATGTGCCAGGGCATTCGCGACGTGGCCAACCTCGCCTGGAAGCTGGTCGCGGTGCACGAGGGGCGCACTGCCGACACTCTGCTGGACAGCTACGAGACCGAGCGCAAGCTGCACGTCCAGACGCTCACCGGCCGCATCAAACACATCGGCCACGCCATCTGCGAGCGCGACCCCGAGGCGGCGCGGGCGCGGGACGCGGCACTGATCGCCTCCGGTGGCGGCCGCGCCCCGACCGTGACCCGGCAGGAGATCGTGCCCCCCTTGGCCGCGGGTTTCCTGCAGGCCGAACCGCACCCGGCGAACGGCACGCTGTTTCCGCAGCCATGGATCGAGACGGCGGACGGCGCGCGCCGTCTGGACGAACTGGCGGGCACTGGCTGGCGCCTGGTATGGGACGGCCGGCGGCAACCTGGTGCTGTTTGGCACGGCGGGCGCAGCGTGACTGTGGGCGGTGCGGATCCGGCGGCGTTGCGGGAGCGGGACGGCGTGCTCGCCAGCTGGTTCGACCGCCACGGCTGCGCGGCCGCCATCGTCCGCCCGGACCATTACGTCTACGGCGTGGTGACGGAGCCATCCGAAGCCGGTTCGGTGCTCGGTGAGTTGGCGCGGCGGTTGGGGCAAGGCGCCCCGTCATGAGTCGCCGGGCCGGGCTCGTGCTGCTCCTGCTGTTCCTGTTCCAGACGCTCAACTTCTTCGACAAGCTGGTGTTCGGGCTGTCCGCCGTGTCCATCATGCGGGAGCTGCATGTAGCGCCGCAGGTGTTCGGCCTGATTGGCAGTGCGTTCTTCCTGCTGTTCTCGGTCACCGGCACGCTGGTCGGCCTGTTCGTGATCGGCCGGGTGCGCACCAAATGGGTGATCGCCGTGCTGGCGCTGGTGTGGATGTTGAGCCAGGTGCCGATCTTCTTCACCAACTCGCTGCTGGTGATCGCGCTGTGCCGCATCATGCTTGGCGCCGGCGAGGGGCCGGGGCTGCCGACGGCATTCCACGCCGCCTATGACTGGTTCCCGCCGGCGCGCCGGAGCATTCCCAGCGCCGTCATCGTGCAGGGTATCAGCGTCGGCTTCCTGGTGGGCAGCCCCGTGCTGACCTTCGTGATCCAGACCTATGGCTGGCGCTTCGGCTTCCTGTTCTGTGCGGCTCTCGGCCTTGTCTGGACGATCGCTTGGCTGCTCATCGGGGGGGAGGGGCCGTATGCGGCCGCCGCACCCGCATCGATGGAGGGTAGCGAGAATGTGCCGGCGCGGATGCTGTGGCTGGACCCGACTGTGGTGGGGATCACGGTCATGTCGTTCATGTCCTACTGGGTGGTGGGGATGTCGGCGATCTGGCTGCCGCCCTACCTGCAAGTGGCGCTCGGCTACACGCCCTATGCCGTTGGTTGGATCATCTCCGGCGTGTTTGCCTTCCAGTCGCCGCTGATCCTCGCGGGGTCGGGTCTGTGTCAATGGCTGCAGGCGCGGGGCGTCAGTGGGCGAGTGACGTATAGCCATACCTCGGCCGCCTCTCTCGCGGTCGCCGGCGCCGCGCTGTTGCTGGCGACGGTGACGACGGGCGCGCTGCAGATCGTGCTGATCGCGGTCGCCTTCGCCACGCCCAGTCTGACCACGGTGTTCGGGCCGGTGGCATTGGCGGCAATCGCCCCGGCAGCGCAGCGGGGCAAGCTGGTGGTGGTGATCTACTCGGCCAACGCGCTAGCCGCCCTCGTATCCAATGCGGCGACCGGCTGGGTGATCGGCATGGGCGCCACGCCGGGCGCCGGTTACGCCAACGCGATGGCCCTCGCCGCCGCCATGCTGCTGGTGGGCGCCGCCGCCTGCCTGCTGCTGATGTTCCCCGAGCGGACCCAGGCCCGCTACGCCCGCTATCTCGCCATAAACCCAACCTCCAACAATCAGGTGTTGTCATGAAGCTCGCATCCTTCTCCTCTGCGCACGGCATCAGCTGGGGCGTGATCGACGGGCAGGAGGTGGTCGATGTCGGCGCCGTGCTGCGCGGCCACCTGCCTGACCTGCTCTCCGCCATCCGCGCCGGCTCCATGACGGACGTGGCGGCGGCGAGGGCCACGGCCGCACGCATTCCGCTGTCCGAGATCACCTGGCTGCCCGTCATCCCCAACCCGGGCAAGATCTTGTGCGTCGGCCTGAACTACGAGACCCACCGCAAGGAGACCGGGCGCTCCGAGGTGGAGCATCCGACGATCTTCACGCGGTTCGCCAATAGCCAGACTGGCCATCTCTGCCCGCTTCCGCGCCCCCGCGTGTCGACCGACTTCGACTACGAGGGGGAGCTCGCCATCATCATCGGAACGCCCGGCCGCTACATCGCGCGCGCCGATGCGATGGCGCACATCGCGGGTTTCGCCTGCTACAACGATGGCAGCGTGCGTGACTTTCAGCGCCACACGCACCAATTCACCCCCGGCAAGAATTTCCCGGAGACCGGCGCGTTCGGCCCCTGGATGGTCACCCCGGACGAGATGGGAGAGATCGGGCCGCAGCGCCTGCAGACCCGCGTCAACGGCGAGGTCGTGCAGGACGCGCTGCTGTCGCAGATGATCTTCGATTTGCCGCGGCAGATCGAATACTGCTCCAGCTTCACCCGTTTGGAGCCCGGCGACGTCATCGTGACGGGCACACCCGGCGGTGTTGGCTCGAAGCGCACACCACCGCTGTGGCTGAAGCCTGGCGATACGGTGGAGGTCGAGATCGACGGTGTCGGGCTGTTGCGCAACCCCGTCACCGCGGAAGCCGCCTGATGCCGGCGGGCGTGGAACCCATCTTTCGGGAACACCGGATTCCGACGGCGGCGAGCAAGCCATACATCGTGGCCAACGGCCCGGATGGCGCCGTTTGGGTCTGCCTGTCCGGCCCCGGCAAGATCGGCAGGCTGGACCTCGCGGATGGCGGCATCACCGAATTCGCCCTGCCGGACGCAAGCTGCACGCCGATCGGCATCGTCGCCGGTGCGGACGGCGCCTTGTGGTTTACCGAGTCCAAGGGCCACCGGGTCGGGCGGTTGACCACGGGTGGCGCCGTCACCGAATTCGAACTGCCAACGCCCGAGGCAGGGCCGAACGGCGTCGTGCTCGGCCCGGATGGCAACGTCTGGTTCGCCGAGCATGCGGCGGGCAAGGTGGCCCGGATCACGCCGGGTGGTGACGTGACCGAATTCGCCGGGTTCGCGCCGGGTGCCCGGCCATTGGCCCCCACCGCGACGGCGGACTGCGTCTGGTTCAGCGACTCCGTCGCGAGCCGCGTCGCCCGGGTGGAGATGAATGGCCGGGTGACGGAGTTCGCGACGCCGCGGCCGGCGAGCGGGCCGCGAGCGATCATCGAGGGCCCGGACGGCAATATCTGGCTGGTACTGGCGGAAGGCAACGCGATCGTCCGCATGACGATCGATGGCAAGATGCGGGAGTTTCCGCTTCGGACGCCGAACGCGAGCCCGCGCGGCATCACGGTCGCGCACGGGGAGGAGATCTGGTTCACCCAAAACCTGGTGAACACCATCGGCCGCATGTCGCTCGACGGTGAGATGCTGGCGGAATACCCGATCCCCACCGCGGGCTCGGGCCCCCGCGCCATGCTGACGGCGCCCGATGGGCGGTTGTTCTTTTCGCAGCACGATAGCGGCGGCATCGGTGAGATCCGTTGGACACCATAAGGTGGAGCCTAACACAGATCGGCTTGTAAGCCGGCACGAATTGGAGGAACGAACTTGGATAGTGTAGCGATCGAGAGTGCGGACGGACCGTTCGGCCGCGCGGTGATGATGAAGTGCACGCTGCGCATCGTCGGTTTCCTGAGCCTGCTGTTCTTCATGGCGTGGGTCGACCGGGTGAACGTCGGCTTTGCGGCACTGCAGATGAACGGGGATCTCGGGTTCAGCGCCACCGTGTATGGCCTCGGCGCCGGCCTGTTCTTCGTCGGGTATACGATCTTCGAAATACCCAGCAACCTGGTGCTGAACCGTGTCGGGGCGCGGCTATGGATCGCGCGCATCATGGTTACCTGGGGTGCTATCTCGAGCTGCTTCGCTTTCATCCATGGCGAGACATCGTTCTACATCCTGCGCTTCCTGCTCGGCGCCGCCGAGGCCGGGTTCGTGCCCGGTGTCGTGCTGTTCCTGTCGCAGTGGTTCCCGCCGCGCAACCGCGCCCGTGCATTCTCGCTGTTCTTCTCCTGCGCGCTGGTGGCACCCATGATCGGCGGCCCGATCTCTGGCTGGCTGATGTCGTCGGCCCATGGCGTCGCCGGGCTGGCCGGCTGGCGGTTCATGTTCCTGGTGGAGGGCGTGCCGGCTGTCCTGCTGGGTGTGGTGACGTTCTTCTACCTTCCGGACACGCCGGAACGCGCGTCATGGTTGAGCAAGGCGGAGTGCCACTGGCTGCGGGCGCAAATGCAATCGGACGCACACAGCGAAATGTCGAACCACGTATCCGTTCTGCAGGTGGTGCGCGATCCCCGGGTCTGGGCCCTGTTCGCCACCTACTACTTCTGGGCGATCAGCGGCTACGGCATCATCTACTGGCTGCCGCTCATCCTCAAGAGCATGGGCGGCCTGTCGAACCTGGAGGTCGGCTTCCTGAGCGCTGCCCCGTTCGCGTTCGGCATCGCCGGGCTGCTGGTGGCGAGCTTCCTGTCGGACCGATCGGGCGATCGCAAGACGTACCTGGTCTGGCTGTCCGTGCTGTGCGGGATTGCGCTCGCCGCGAGTGGGTTCGCGACCTCCGTCTGGGTGCTGCTCGGCTTGATCTGCATCAGTGCGTTCGGGAATTGGGGGGCGCAAGCGATCTTCTGGACCATCCCGGCCAGCTATCTCAAAGGCACCGCCGCCGCCGCGGGCATCGCGCTGATCAACATGGCGGCGGGCCTGGGTGGGTTCACCGGACCCTATCTGGTCGGCTGGGTGAAGGATACCACGGGTGAGTTCGCCCTTGCCCTCGTGGCACTCGCGGTGACGTCGTTCATCCTGGCGGGCATCGTCGCGCTACTGCCGATCGCCAGGACAGAGCGCCGGATCGCCGCCCGATCCGCAGTGGGCGCAGGCTGAGCGGCATGGCGGCGGTGAGCGACGTCGGCTCCCTCGAGCGTGTCGCCCGGCGCCGCCTGCCGCGGTTTGCCTACGACTTCATCGCGGGCGGGGCAGGGGACGAACGCGCCCTGCGCCGCGCCCGCGAGCGAATGCAGGAGGTCTGTCTGTTGCCCCGCATCCTGACGGGGTGCGAGTCGCGATCGACATCTTGCCGGGTGTTAGGCCAGACCTACGCCGCGCCGTTTGCCGTGGCGCCGACCGGCCTGACCAACCTGGCCTGGCCAGGCGCCGACGTCGGCCTGGCCCAGGCCGCCAAGCGGTTTGGCATTCCCTATGTCATCTCGACCCCGGCGACCACTGCCCTGGAGCGGCTCGCCAGCGAAGCGGGCAGCATGGCATGGTTCCAGCTCTACATGGGCCGCGATCAGCATATTGGCCTGGACCTGATCGAACGCGCGCGCGGGTGCGGCATCGACACGCTGGTTGTCACCGCCGACGTGCCAGTGCCCGGCAAGCGGCGGCGCGACCTGCGCAACCGGCTTGGCGTGCCGCTGCGCATGACGCCGGCGCGCGTGGCGGACTTGCTGCTGCATCCCGCCTGGTCGCTCGCCACGCTGCGGGCCGGGCTGCCGCGTTTCGCCAACCTCGAACGCTATGCATCGGCAAACCAGGGCGTGCAGAGCCTGGCCACGCTGATGGCGTCGCAGAACAGCGCCCGCTTCGACTGGGCGGGCTTGGACTCGATCCGCGAACGCTGGGCCGGCAAGCTGGTGCTGAAAGGCGTGCTCCACCCGGCCGATGCCGAGGCAGCCGTGCGCGTCGGGGTGGATGCGGTGGTCGTGTCCAACCATGGCGGCCGCCAGCTCGACTCTGCACCGGCTCCGATCGAGATGCTTCGCCCGATCGCGGACGCGGTTGGCGGTCGCTCCGAAATCCTGTTCGATGGCGGCGTGCGATGCGGCGAGGATATCGCGCGCGCCGTGGCCCTTGGCGCAAGCCTCGTGCTGATCGGACGGCCCTTCCTGTGGGCGGCTGCCGCACTCGGCCCGGCTGCTGGCGGCGACGCGTTGATCGATATGCTGCATCGTGAGTTCGATGCCGCCATGGGCCAACTCGGCTGCCGAACCGTGCCGGACGTGTCGCGCGCGGACGTCTATGCTGGCCCTAATTCCTGCCACGCTCTGTCGTGGCCGCATTCCACTGCCTCGGAGATCACCGTACATGCCTGAGTCTTCCCAAGCTGATACCTACGCCGTTGGTGACATCATGGTCACGGGCTTTGCGGACGGGACGCTGCACGAAAGCACCGCCGTGTTGCACGGGATCAGCGGCGACGAAGCGACTGCGCTGCTTCTCGCGGCGTCCCTGCCACCCGAGCCGGTGCTCGACGTCAATGCCTTCTTGATCCGGACGGCCGGCATGCTGGTGCTGGTCGACGCAGGCTGCGGCGATGGCATGGGCCCGGATGCCGGATGCGTGCCTGCTTCTTTGGCGGCGGCGGGCGTGGCCCCGGGGGACGTCGACCTCGTGCTGCTGACGCACATGCACCCGGATCACATCGGCGGCCTGCTCGGGCCGGACGGTGCGGCCCGGTTCGGCCGGGCGCGGGTGCTCGCCCCCGCCGCCGACGCGGCGGTGTTCCTGGACACGGCCATCGCCGAAAGCGTGCCCGACGAGGTGAAGCCCGTCTTCGCCAAGGCTCGCGCCGTGGCAAGCGCCTATGCCGGCCGGTTCGGCACGTTCGAGGGTGCTGGCGAAGTGGCGCCCGGCATTTCTCCGGTTGCCTTGCCCGGCCATAGCCCGGGTCACACGGGCTTCCGCGTGACCGATGGCGGGCGCTCGCTGCTGATCTGGGGCGATGTGGTGCATGTGCCTGCCATCCAGTTTGCCCGGCCGGACGTGGGCATGATCTTCGACGCCGACCCGGCGTTGGCGGAACGCACCCGGCGGGATGCGTTCGTGGCCGTGGCGAATTCCGGCGAAGTCATCGCGGGGATGCATATGCCGCGGCCTGGTTTCGCGCGGATAGCCGCCGTTGGCGACGCATTCCGTTTCGACGCGGTTGCCAGCAAGGCCGGAGCATCCGCATGACCGACGGCAGCCTTCGCCACGTCGCCGTTCTCGGGGCGGGTGCCATGGGTTCCTTCGTCGGCGCGGGCTTCTGTCTCGGGGGCGCTGCCGTCACATTGCTGGACGTGAACGCCGCCCATATCGATGCGGTGAACGGCACGGGCCTCCGCATGACCACCGATGCCGGCGACCAGGTCGTGCACCTCGCGGCGATGCGGCCGGAACAGTTGCAAACCGCACCGGACTTGGTGGTCGTGCTGACGAAGCAGCCCAACACGCGGCAGGCGCTGGCGGCCTTGAAACCCGTCTTGGCGGAAGGCTGCTGGGTGCTCACGCTCCAGAATGGCCTCGGCAACCAGGAGATCATCGAGGAGGTCGTGCCGCGTGAGCGCATCCTGCTCGGCGTGACCACCTATCCGGCGGATCTTCTCGGACCGGGTCACGTCGGCTCGCACGGCGAGGGGGAGATCCGCTTGATGACGGCGGATGGCGCGGACCGCCCGATCGCCGCCGCGATTGCAGCGCTGCTGAACGCCGGTGGACAACATGCCATCGTGGATCCGGAGCTTAGCGCCGCGATCTGGTCCAAGGTGGCATTCAACTGCGCGATGAACAGCATCTGCGCGGTGACCGGTTGCCGCGTCGGCCAGCTCGGCTCCAATCCGGACGGACGCGCCCTGGCGCTCGATATCGCGGACGAGGTTGTCGCAGTAGCCCGCAAGGCTGGCATTGCGGTGGACGGCGCCAAGGTGCGCGCGACCGTGCAACACGCAATGGACACGCATCTGTCGCACAAGCCGTCGATGCTGCAGGATGTATTGGCTGGCCGGCCGACCGAGATCGCCTCCATCAACGGCGCCGTCGCTGCGATTGCCGCCCGCGTGGGCCAACCTGCGCCACGCACCACGGCACTGTATGCGCTCGTCAGGCTGGTCGAAAGCCAGGCGGCGGCAGCTGGTTGAGGGCAAGCTTGGGGTTGCGGTGATGGCTTCGCTCTCGCCCGCGATACCGTCTTCGTAACGACGTCGTTGTCGCTAGTGGCCACACAGGGACGAGCCGGGTCGTGGTGCGCAAACCACCTGTCATCCGGCCCCGGGGTGCGCGTCGCCGCTCTCGTGGATTGCGCCTACCGCCAAGCCGAGATCGCGGCAGATCCGGCGCACGACGTCCTGTTCGGGCAACACGCCGATCTCGGCAGCCAGCTCGGGATCTTCCAGCCGCTCGGCGAGGTCGTCGAACAGCCGCTCCGCCGCCTCGCCATCGCTTTCGCGCCGGATCACCTCGGCCACGCCATGGGCCACCTGGCGCCGCAGCATCGCCTGCCGGTTATCCGCCGCGGACGCGCTTGGCCAGCCTGACTGCATCCGTTGGATCAGGGCCACGGTGCGCCGCACCGAACGCGATACCCGGTCGAACGCTCGCGCCAATACCTCGACGCGAGGCACGGCTTGGCCCATCGCGGCCGTAACTGCGTCGACATCGTGCCCGGCTGCTGCGGCGTCGCTCAACGAGGCCGGCTGGTGGCCAGGGGCGGGCAGGTCGCTTACCACCACTTCGGCGGCCTCCTGCTCGATCTCCATCAACCGCGTGACGACGCGCGCCGCCCGCATCCCGAGGGAGGCGAGTTCGGTCAGCATGGCATCGAGGTCTGGGTTAGGAGGAACCTTAGCGTTCATGACCTGGGAAGAGACCACATCACCCCCCACAGTTGCAATCAGGCAATGGCAAGCAGACGCCGTAGGGTGGGCTGCTCGCAGCCCATCGCCACCAACGACGGGCGCCAGACGCGGCACCAGTGGTGGGCGACTGTGCGGTCAGGCAATCTCCTGCAGCAGCTTGCGCTTGATCGCATCGGAAAACGCGGTGAAGTCTTCTGCAACGATCATGAACGCGCCAGTGCCGCCGACCACCGACGCCTGGTAGAACTTGTCGACGTCCAACTCCAATCGGCCAAAGCGTGGGTGGCGGTTGATGATCGGCAGCCCGTTGATGGTGACCCCGCTCGCCACGAGCCGGTCGCGCTCGTCCTCCGGAGATGGGCCGTTGTTGTTGGCGCCGTCGCCCGACACGTCCACCACACGCCGCGTGCCCTGGAAGGGGCTGGCGGCGAGCAGACGGCCGGAATAGGCGAGCGCGCCGGACAGGCTGGTCCACGAGACGCTCTGGTGGCGGATCGCGCCCAGCCGGTCGGCCCAGGCCTGCGCGTCGGACGGCCCGGCGATGCGTGTCCATGGCATGATCAGGTCCTGGAAGTCGTAGGCCGCCCATTCGAAATAGGCGACGGCGATGGCACCCAGCGGGCCGTTGGCGATCCCTGCGAGCACGGCCGGGTCGGTAAAGGCTTTGCGGTAGCCGTCGCGCTGCAGCACGGCCTCGTCGTCCGTCACGGACCGCGATACGTCGATGGCCAGCACGAGAAGCACATCCACAGAACTGTCGGATTGGGCGTGGGCTACACCGGAGGTCAGTACCGAACCTGCAAACGAAACGCTGGCAGGCAAGAAGGTTCGACGCCGCATGAGGTCCCCGCTTCAGGTTTCTCGCTCGGTGCAATCTGGGACGACGGGATAGGTTATCAGGCCACCACGAATTCTCGCGGCACGGACCATCATGTAAACTGGGGCCGTTATTCGCCGTCCGTCAAGAAGAAGCGTCCAACAATGGGCGCAGCACGCCCTGCGTCCCGACGTTGAAGCTGGTGGCGCCGGGACATCTGAGCGCCTGCCACCTCAACGATGCGGCCGCGCCGGAGACTCTCATTCACCGGCGGGACGGGGTGTTGCGCGCGAGGCGACGTTCCAGGGAGCGGCTGTAGAGCGAGATGGCGAAGCAGCAGACGAAGAAGACCACGGCCGCGAAGGTGAACCCCTCGCGTGCCAGGCCGAGCCACGCCGGGTCGCGCAACGCTTGGGAGATCGTGCCCAGCAATTCGTAAAGGCCGATGATGCTGATCAGCGTCGTGTCTTTGAACAGGTCGATCACGGTATTGACCAGGCTTGGGATGGATTGTCGCAGCGCTTGCGGCAGCACGATCAGCAGATTGTTCTGCCAGGGACGCAGCCCGAGGGATGCGGCGGCCTCTTCCTGCCCGGCGGCCACGCTCTGCAGGCCGCCGCGCACGGCCTCGGCGACGTAGGCCGCGTTGAACAACGCCATGGCCGCGACCACGCGCAACAGGCGGCCGATCGTGACACCCTGCGGCAGAAACAGCGGCAGCATGACGGTGGCGACGAACAGCACGCCGAGCAGCGGCACGCCGCGCCAGAACTCGATGTAGCCGGTGCAGAGGGAGCGTGTGACGGACAACGGCGATTGCCGCCCGAGCGCCAGCGCCGTGCCGAGCGGCAACGCAAGCAGCGTGACCGCCACGGTGACGATCACGTTCAGCATCAGGCCGCCCCAGCTGTCCGGGTCGATATAGCCGAGCGGGGGGACGCCGCCCACGAGCAGCAGCCCGGCCAACAGCGGATACGCCGCGAGCAGCAGCAGCGCCCAGCCGCGATGGCGCGCACGCGGGGCGAGGAGGGGCACGCAGATGAGCGCCAGCAGGGCGGCCGCGACATCTACCCGCCAGGTCTGCGCCGGCGGGTAATGGCCGTAGATCAGCAGCGGCAGGCGCGCGCGGATGAACACCCAGCACGCGCCGTCACCGGTGCAGGCCGCCTGGGTTGCCCCGTCGATGGTGGCGCCGAGCACCGCCCAGCGTCCGAAGCCGACGAGGACCCATAGCAACACGGCGAGCGTCATCACCGTCAGCGCCGCATTGGCCGGGCTGCTGAACAGGTTGCGGCGGAGCCAATGCCGGATGCCGAACCTGGTGGTCATCGTTGCGCATACCGCGTGCGGCGGTTGTAGGTGTTCATGAGCCAGGCGATCGGCAGGTTGATGCCGAGGAAGATGGCGATGACCAGGCTCATGGTCTCCACCTCGCGGCCCGATTGGTTCATCGCCGTGCCCGCGAAGATCTGGAACAGTTCGGGGTAGGCGATGGCAGCACCGAGCGAGCTGCTTTTGACCAGGTTGAGGTATTGGCTGGTGAGCGGGGGGAGCATGCTGCGCACCGCCTGCGGCAGGATGACCGAGGCCAGCACCCGGCGGGGCCGGAGGCCGAGCGCCTGGGCGGCCTCGACTTGGCCGTGCGGCACGGCTTCGATGGCGCCGCGCACGATCTCGGCGATGAAGGCCGCCGAGTAGATCGACAGGCCGAGCCAGAGGGCGACGAATTCGGGCGGGAGCACGGCGCCGCCGCGCACGTTGAAGCCGCCTGCCACCGGCCAGTCCATCCGCGCGACCGCGAGACCGGCGACCAGTGCCGCCACGGGGAGCAGCCCCAGCCAGCGCCAGCTGCGCAGCGCGGCGCCGAGCAGCCCGAGCACCGCGACGATTGCGGCGAGCCACAGAACCGGGGCGGCGTCGGCGGCGAGCATCGGCCACGGCACATACAGGCCGCGCACGTTGAGCAGGATGCCGAGCGGCATGACCAGGCTCTGCCGCGGCCCGGGCAACGCTTGCAGGACGGCGGCGTACCAGAACACGACCTGGATCAGTTGCGGCGTGTTGCGCACCAATTCGACGAAGCCGCCTGCCAATTGGCGCAGCAGCCAGTTCACCGAAAGCCGCATGATGCCGACGGCGAGGCCGAGCAGCGTTGATGCCACGATGCCGAGCACGGCGACCAACAAGGTGTTGAGCAAGCCCACCAGCAGCACGCGGCCGAAGCTGTCGGTGGTGGCCCAAGGCACGACGTGGAACGGGATGTCGAAATTCGCGGGTTGGCCGAGATAGGCGTAGCTGAAGCCGAGATGGCGGGCGATGAGGTTGCCGGCGGCGTTATGAATGACGAGTCCGGCCAGCACCGCCACGCCCAGCAGCAGCAGCCATTGCAGCCGCCGGGCGCGGCGGGTGGGCCGGCGGATCATGCGCCCGCATCCATTGGTGTCCGGTTTGTCTGAACCCCATTCCGCCAGTGTCTGACCGTCATGCCAGGGCTTGACCCTGGTATCCACGCCGTCCCGCGCGCACGGGCTGCACCGTTGTGGCGCACTGCGCTGCCAAGTCCTCGCTCGACGTCACCGGCCCAACCGCGTGGATACCAAGGTCAAGCCTTGGCATGACGGTGTCTTTACTTCGCGTGCGGTAACACAGGAACCGGACATCAGTAGCCCGTAGCCCGGATGTCAGCAGCGGGCCGTCAATACCAGGGCGGAGGGATCTGCAAGCCGCCGCTGCTCCACAGATTGTTCATGCCGCGCGGCAGGCCCAGCCCCTTGGGGCCGAAATACTGCTCGTAGACCTCGCCGTAATTGCCGACATCGCGGATGATGCGGAACGACCAGTCGTCGTCGACGCCGAGCATCTTGCCAAAGCCGCCCTCGGCGCCGAGGAATTTGCGCTGGCTCGGGTCTTCGCCGGGCGCCTTCTTCGCCGCCTCGACATTTGCGCGGGTGAGCCCAAGCACTTCGCCCTCCAGCATGGCGTAATGGGTCCACTTCACCAGGTTGGTCCAGGGCTCGTCGCCTTGGCGCGTGTAGGGGCCGAGCAGGGAGCGCGAGATCGTCTCCGCCAAAATCGTCCAGTCTTCCGGCTTCTTCATGCTCGAACGTGCGGCCGCGACGCTGCCGGCGTCGTCGGTGTAGCCGTCGCAACGCCCGGCTTCGGCGGCGGCAAACGCCTGCTCCGGACGCTCGAACAGGAGGGTGGCGATCTTGACGTGGTTGATGGTGTTGAAGTCGGCGATGTTCTTCTCGAGCGTGCTGCCGGTCTCCAGGCAGATCGTCGCGCCGTCGAGGTCTTTGACCTTGGCGACGTTGAGGCTTTTTTTCACCATGAAACCTTGGCCGGTATAGAAATTCACCACCGGTTCTGCCAGGCCGAGTTGGGTGTTGCGAACGAAAGTGTGCTCGGAGTCGCGGATCAGCACGTCGATCTCGCCGCTTTTCAGCACGGTGAACCGCGCCTGCGAGGTCATGCCGATGAACTTGACCTTGTCCGGGCTGCCCAGCACGGCGTCGGCAATGGCGCGGCAGAACGAGACGTCCAACCCTTGCCAAACGCCGCCGCTGTCCTGGAACGCGTACCCCGGGATGCCGGTGTCGACGCCGCAGACCAATTGGCCGCGCTGCTTCACCGCATCGAGCGTCGGGCTGTGCACGTCCTGCGCATGCGCGAGCCCACCGGGCAACGACGATGCCCACGCCAAGCCGATGATCAATCCCGTTCGTACTGCTCGCACGCTTAACCTCCCGCCTGAGCCGTCATGATCTTCTCGGGGCCGGCGTCGCAAGACCTATGCCAATGCGTCATGCCAACACGACGAGCCCGTCCGCGGCGCGCACACCCTGGGGCAGCACGAACAGCGGATTGATCTCGGCTTCCATCAACCGCTCGCCCAGGCTCTCCGCCATGCCGGCGAAGGCCAGCACCGCGTCCACGAGCGCCGGCACGTCGGCTGCGGAGGCGCCGCGGAACCCGGCGAGCAGCTTGCGGGCCTTCAGTTCGCCGACCATGGCCTCCGCATCGGCGCGGCCGATCGGCAGCAGCCGGATAGCCACGTCCTCGAACACTTCGGCCATAACGCCGCCCAGGCCCAGCAACACCGCCGGGCCCAGTTGCGGGTCGCGGTGGAAGCCGAGGATCATCTCCACGCCGCCACGCACCATCTCCTGCACCAGGAAGCCCTCGGGAACGATGCCGCGCGACCGGAGCGAGGCGCTCATGGCCTCGATGGCCGCACCGACCCCGTCGGGCGCCACGCCCACTTCCACGCCGCCCACCTCGCTTTTGTGCAGCACCTGGCGCGATAGCAGTTTCACCACCACCGGCCCGTCGAAGCCGTGCGCTGGGGCGCCGGCACCGGGCGCCACGACGACTTCGCGGACCGCGGGTATTCCGAAGCGGGCGAACAGCCGCTTGCTCTCCGCCTCGTCCAACGGGCCGTGCGGCAGGGCCGACCAATCCGCCGGTGCCGTTGGGAGCGCGGCGGCCGTAGCGGGCCTTGGCTGCATCGCCGCGAGGACGGTGGCGCAGCTTTCCGGGGTGCTGAAGGCCGGCACGCCGCCGCGGTTCAGCATCGCCACCAAGTGGGGTGCATGCGGGCTGA
>CAXTWC010000021.1:0-41139 GCA_964247805.1 uncultured Acetobacteraceae bacterium
TCAGCCCGGGCTGGCCGCGCCACGTCACGATCAGCAGAGTGGGAATGCGGAACGGCGTGTTGAGCGAAGTCAGCGGGTTGACCGCGTTGCCTAGGCCGGAGTTCTGGCACATTACCGCCGTTTGCCGCCCGGCCAGCCACGCCCCTGCCGCAATCGCCACCGCCTCGCCTTCGCTGGCGGCCGCGACGTAGTGTAGTGCCGGGTCACTGGCGACCCGGTTGATCAGCGGTGTCAGGAACGAGCATGGCACGCCGGTGTAGAAGTCGATTCCGGCGGCCTGCAGGAAGGTCGGCGTGTCCAGCATCAGGAGAAGTTCCGCGCCGCGGCCAGGTCGGTCGCCGTGTCGACGTCCAGCCAGTGCCCGGTGATGTAGTGCACCGCCACGCCGCCACGCCCGATGAGCCGCTCCAGCAGCGCCGGAAGGTCGGCCTTGGCCAGCACGCCTTCGGTCTGCATGGCGGCCAACTCCTCCCGCACCAGATCCGTGCCCTTCGCGCTTAGATACAGCAGCCCGATCCACTCGCCGGCTGCAGCGCCCGGCTGCGCCCCGACCGCGGTCAGTTGGGCTGGCACATCGTCCAGATAGGCGACGGTGTCGTGCCGGTCCGCGGCGACCAGGTCCCGCGGATTGGCGGTGGCCCGCTTGCTGGCATCGACCACGATGGTGACGTCCGCGGCGGAGCTCAGTAGCCCCTCCAGGATGTAGCGGCGGAACAGCACGTCGCCGTACACCACGACCGCTTCGCCGTGCAGGCTGGGGAGTGCGCAAGCGAGCGACGCCGCCTCGCCGGTTTCCGCATAGTCGTAGTTGTCCACCACGCCGAAGCCGTCCGGCTGGATCTTCTCGCGGCAGTAGCCCCGCACCACCGTCACGTCACCGACGCCACCCTCGTTCAGCGTGCCCAACAGGCGGTGAAGCAGCGGCTTGCCTCGCACGTCGACCATGCATTTCGGCAACTCGGCCGTGACATCGCCCAAGGCCGCACCGCGCGACGCCGCCAGCACCACGCCATGCACGTTGCGGCTCACCGGCAAATAGCGCTGGCTCGCCTCCTCCAGCTCGTCGTTGCCGGTGAGCTTGAAGATCTCGCGCACGCTGGTCAGGCGGTCTTCCACGTCCATCAGCGACTGCGCGGAGGCAATGGTGCGGGCGGTCTCCCGCATGGCGGAGATGGACGCGCGCACCAGGTGGTTCGCCCAAATGACCGTGGAGATGCCGGCCTGGCGGAACGTCTCCGTAGGCGTGGCATAATACATGGTGGGCACGATTACGATCGGGCAGCGGCGGTCCCAGCGGGCCATGAACCCGGTGATCTCGGCCGCGTCCTTACGCTTGGAATGCACCAGGATCGCGTCGGCCCCGGCGGCGTGATAGGCCTCGGCCCGGCGCAGCGCCTCGTCCATGGAGTGCCCCGAGATCAGCGCCTCGGTGCGGGCCACGATGGAGAACTTGTCGTCGGTCTGCGCGTCCTTGCCGGCCCGGATGCGGCCGCAGAACTCCGCCGTGTCGGCCAGCTCCTGCCGCTCCCCGAGGAAGGAGTTGGTCTTGGGGAACAGCTTGTCCTCAAGGCACACGGCGGCGATGCCGCGCTCGCCCAGCTTGCGCACCAGGCGGCGGACGTTGTTGAAGTTGCCATACCCGGTGTCGCCGTCGACCAGGATCGGCAGCGTGGTGGCATCGGCCATGTATTCGAGCACGTCGAGCACCTGGGTCCACGACGCCTCGTTGTTGTCGCGCACCCCCAGCGAAGCCGAGATCGACAGGCCGGACGCCCAGACGCCAGCGAACCCGGCTTCCTCGACGATCTTGGCCGACAAGCCGCTATGAGCCTCCATCAGGAAGCTCAAATCGGGCGAATCAAGCAACGCGCGCAGGCGTGCGGGTCGGGACGGCGATGGCACGCGATGGTCTCGCCCGCTGTTCTCTTGAAGCGAGACGACGTTGTCTGGCACGGTGGCTGACTCCTTGCACTCGGCTGACCAATCGGTCACGGTATGGGGTTACAAATAAATGACACTGACACAATGACTTCACATATGATAGCAGCCATGCTGCAGTCTGCTCCGCCCCACGCCATCATCCTTGCTGCCGGTGTCGGGCGGCGCCTTGGACCACATAATCTGCAATCGCCCAAGGTCATGCTTGCATTCGATGGAGCGAGCTTGCTGGCACGCCATCTCAGGATCCTGCGGGAGGCTGGCGTGCTGGACGTGACGATCGTGGTCGGCTACGCGGCGGACCAGATCAGGTCGGCACTGCCGGGACTGTCTGAAGGACTGGCGGTGCAGACGATCGAGAATCCGGATTTCCGGGAGGGCAGTGTCGTGTCGCTGTGGGCCGCGCGGGACGTCTTGCGCAGCGGGGCGCCGATCATCCTCATGGATGGTGACGTGCTGTATGACCACCGTCTCATGGCGCGCCTGGTGAACAGCCGCCGCCCGGATTCGCTGCTGCTCGACCGCGAGATCGAACCCGGCGACGAGCCCGTCAAGCTGTGCGTCCGCAATGGCAGCATCGTCGATTTCCGCAAGCAACCTACGGAGGCGCACGATTTCCACGGCGAGTCCGTGGGCTTCTTCCGCTTCACCCCGCAGACGGCCGCCGAACTGGCCGACCGCACCGATGCCTACGTCACCACCGGGCGGCGTGGCCTCGAATACGAGGAGCCTATTCGCGATATGATCATGCAGAGCGCGCCGGACCGGTTTGGCTATGAGGATATCACCGGCCTGCCATGGACCGAGATCGACTTCCCGCAGGACGTCGTGAAGGCCACTGCACTGCTGCCGGAGCTTGCCGCGTGAGTGCCGCGCTGCAGCCCAGCCGGGCGGTGGGCGAGCGTGGCCCAACCGCGGCCGAACAGGCGCTGATGGCGCGCGACGGCTACCTCGTGGTTCCGGGCTTCTTCGACGCGCAGCAAACCGCCGACCTGCTGCGCTGGACGGAGGCGTTGGAAGGCGCGCCGGAACGCCCCGGCCAGCACTGGGTGTACCACGAGGACAGCCTGACCGAGCCCGGCCGCCGGGTCATCCAGCGTATCGAGAATTTCTGCCCGTATCACCAGGGCTTCGACGACCTCGTCCGCCACGGCGAATTGTCGCGCTGGACGGGTGCTTTGATGGGCGGCCCGGTCGTGCTGTTCAAGGACAAGATCAACTTCAAGATGCCCGGTGGGCCTGGCTTCAAGGCGCACCAGGACCAACAGGCCGGTTGGACGCGCTACGCCCCCATTTTCGTTACGGCGTTGGTCACGATCGACGCGGCCACGTTGGAGAACGGCTGCCTGGAGATGGTGCCTGGCCGGCATCGGGAGGGCTTGATCGGCGAGGAATGGAACCCGCTCGATGAAACCGGACTGGCGCTGCACGCCGTCCCGACCGCACCCGGTGATGTCATTTTCTTCGACAGCTTCGCCCCCCACGCGTCGAAGCCGAATTTCACCGACAAGCCACGCCGGATCTTGTACCTGACGTACAACCGCGCCGATGAGGGCGACCATCGGGCGCAGTATTACGCCGACAAACACGCCGCTTTCCCGCCCGACGTGGAGCGCGATGGCAGCACGAATTACGTCTTCCGGGTGTAGCTGGAAGCTCGGCTGACGCGGCCGGCCAGTCCCGCACATAGCGGAACTGGCCGGCCCCGCGTCATTTGGTCGAGATCGGCCCGGATGGCCGGACTATGTTTCCCCGCACCCGAAGGCGATCCACGCGCCGCGGGCGGAGACCCGTCGTTGAGTCATAATACGCTCGTTCATCGTGCCGTCCGCCCACTGGTGCGACGGTTGGGCCATACCAGCCTACAGCCGAACGTGGTGACGGCGGCGCGGATCACGTTGGCCGTGGCAGCCGCCGGATGCTTCGCCGTGGGGGGGCCCAGCCTGCTGGGTGTCGGATGCCTGCTGTTCGCCGGGGCTGCGCTACTCGACCGGGTCGATGGCGAACTGGCCCGGCAAACCGGGAAGTTCAGTGTCTGGGGCCACCGGCTGGACCTGGTGGGCGACTGCTCCGCCGACGCGCTCGCCTTCCTCGCCCTTGGTTACGGCGACCGGTTCGGCGTACTCGGGCTCTGGTCCCCATTGCTCGGCCTCAGCGCCGCAGCCGCGATCGTCGCGCTGTTCTGGCAATTCAATATCCGCCAGGGTGGCGCCGTATCGCGCGCGCCCAACCGCCCGTTCGATCCGGACGATGCGATGTTGCTGGTGCCGGTGCTGCTGGTCTGCGCCGGTGCCACGCCTGTCGTGCTGGTTGCCGGAGTGCTGACACCGGTGGTCGCCGCCTATGCGATCTGGCAGCGGATGACGCTGTAGACCGATTTCCCACGCCAGCCGGGCTGCAGATTGTGCCAACTGCCGATTATGTTAGTACGGCGCGCGTGCCTTACCAACACAGGAGCTCCTTTGGCGTCCGATACATGCGACATCGACCCGGCGAGGTTGCCCGCCGACCTCGCGAACTGCCCGTCAGACGAGCTCGTGCGGGCCAGAATGCATTTCGAGGATCTTGAAATCTTCGTCGGCCAAAGGTCCCGGATGCACCCTGGGCCGGGCTGGGCTACGGTGCTGGCGATGCTGGCGGTCGACCGAGAGGCCATCGAAGCCGAGTTGACCGGACGCGGGGTTCGCATAAACCTCAGTAAACTGCGCTGAGTAGGACGAACGGTGGTGACAGAATGCAAAGCCATATCGCGCTCGTGGGCAGTGACAGCCGCGGGTGCCCTCGTGGTAGTCGCCGCCATGATGACCGGGTGTGCACCTAGGCCGACCAGCCCCGCGGACGTGGCTGACTACAACGAGCGCAACGACCCGCTGGAGCCGACGAACCGCAAGCTGTTCGCAGTGAACGAGACGCTGGACCACAACGTGCTGCACCCCGTGGCCAGCGGCTACAAGGACGTGACACCGGCGCCGGTGCGCAGCCACGTGCACAACGTGCTGTCCAATCTCGGCAACCCCGCGCAATTCACCAACGACGTGCTGCAGGGTAAGCCGCGCAAGGCCGGCAACACCTTCATGCGGCTGGTGCTCAACACCACGATGGGGGTCGGTGGCGTGTTCGACGTCGCGACGGGGCTGGGCTTTCCCGACCATGATACCGATTTCGGCCTGACCTTGGCGATCTGGGGCGTGCCGAACGGACCATTCCTGTTCCTGCCGGTGCTCGGGCCGAGCAGCCCGCGGGACGGCGCTGGTTACGGTATCAACACCACGCTCGATCCACTGACCTGGCTCAGCTTCGGCGGCAGCGCCACACTCGGCTACGCCCGCTTCGGCGTCGGTGCGGTGGATGGCCGGTCACGCCTGCTCGACCAGACCGATGCAATCGACAAGACGGCATTGGACCCTTACGCCACGTACCGCAGCCTGTATCAGCAGCACCGCGACAGCGCCGTCGAGGACGGACGAGCCGACCTGCCGGCGACCGTGCCGAACTGGTATTCGGACCGTTCAGCCGCAGTGAACCCCGCCCCGGCGGACACGCTGAAACCGAATATCAGCCCGACGGACGCGCCGCCGGCATCCCTCGTCCCGTAGTCGGTTCAGGCTGCGCGTCAGTTGGACGCCGGGCCAACTGACTGCGGCTGCTCCTCCTCCAGGAACGACACCAGCTCGTGGAAGAACTGCATGCGGTTCTTCTCCAGCATCACCGTGTGCGTGCCCTCGCCGATCTGCACCCAGCGCTTGTAGGGCGTGTTCTTGAGCTGGTCGAAATAGGCCAGCGTCTGATACGTCGGCAGATCCGCATCCCACTCTGCATGCAGCAGCAGCGTCGGAACACGGATGTCGGACGGCTGGTAAAGCGGCTTATTCACCATCCAGTAGTCGCGGCTGTCCTGCCCCGTGCCGTTGGGTGCGCGCAGCACTGGCGGAGTTTGCTTCGCACCAACCGGGTCGGTGGCGAAGGTCGCATCGGCCCACTGGTCGAACCAGCCCGGCGGGATGAGCGTGGCCTTCTTATCCTCCGGCACACCGGTCAGCCATCGCGCCAGGGTCTGCTCGCGCGTCACCACGCGATACGCGCCCAAAGCCGGCGCATCGGGCGGCGTGCGATTGGTGCTCAGCCATTGCGGCGCATACAGCACCAGGCGGTTGACCTTCTCGTTATGCGCGCTGGTGTAGAGGCCCATGATCGACGTTCCCCAAGACCAGCCCATCAGGTCGATCTTTGGCACGCCGCGGTGCTGCATGATGAAATCGACCGTGGCGCTCACATCCCGCGCCGCCTCCGTCGTCGACGCGACCGGCGTGCCCTGGCCCGGCGGGCCGTCCATGGAGGCAGGCCGCGTCGAGCGGCTATATCCGCGCACGTCCACCAGCCACACGTCCCAACCCCTCGCGGCCAGCATGTCCATCATCGAGGCGCCGCCAACCGGCAAGTCGAACGAGGTTTCCGCCGGGTAGGTCGCGCCGTGTACGAACAGCAGGATGCGGTCCGGCGCGAACGTCGTGACACCGGTCGGATGCTTCTCCCGCACGTACAGCTGGATCCCCGGATCGGACGTCACGGTGTATTCCGTCATGTCGGTGCCAGCCGCCATCGCCGCTCCTCCCCAAGCTGAAATGGCCGACCCTAGGACAGCCGCCATCATGGCCGCACGCAAGCTGCGGCGCGTTTTATTGAGCATGGTTGGTTCCCTCCGCTCGTTTTCTTCCGAGCAGGCTAGCCCGGCGCCGATCAGCCGGCTAGAGCGCCCCTGCGTCCGACGGCACCGACCACCGCAAGGATCTTGCGGCGGCTTCGCAGCCCTTTACCTCTCCGCGCCAGGGTGCTTGCCTAGCGCTGAGTTCGAGGGCGATCCCGTGCCGACAGCGAGAAGTGTCCACCCCGTTGGCGAGCAATGAGCCGGGCGCTCACCGAACCCGGCGCCGCATCCCGGCTTCCGCTCTGGGTGCTGGCGCTGGGCGTGACCCTCGGCATGCAGACCGTGGCGTCGTTCCTGGACCAGAGCCTGCCGATCATCGCACCGCTGCTGACTGCGGGAGCCGGACTGGCGCCGGAGCGGGTCGGCAATCTTTCCTCGCTCAACTCGGTCGGCACGGTGCTGTTCCTGCTGTTCGGCGGCCCGGTGCTGGCCCGGCTCGGCCCGGTTCGCATGCTGCAGATCGGTGCGTTGATGGCAGTGGCTGGGCTGCTGGTCGCGGCGACGGGATGGTGGCCCGTGCTGGTTGTCGCGGCCACGGTCATGGGCATCGGCTACGGCCCTTCGCCACCCGCCGGCAGCCGGATCCTCGCCGCCACCGCGCCGCCCGAGCACCGCACGCTGATCTTCTCCATCAAGCAGGCAGGCGCCCCGGCGGGAGGCGCATTCGCCGGGTTGATCCTGGCGCCGGCGGCGTCCGCATGGGGCTGGCCGGCTGCCCTGATGGTCGCCGTGGCGATCGGGCTGTGTGCCGCACTCATCATATCGCCGGCCCGCGACCGGCTCGACGTCGAGAAGGAGGCGGACCGCCCCATCGGGCTGCGCGTGCTGTTCAATCCGCGCAACGTGGTCGCACCGTTCCTGATGCTGCGGGCCCGTCCCGCGCTGCTGTCGGTGACGGCGCTCGCGTTCTCGTTCGCCATCGTGCAGGGCTCGCTGTTTTCGTTCTCCGTGACCTACCTCGTCACGGCGCGGCATTTGCCCTTGACCACGGCGGGGCTGGTGTATTCCTGCATGCAATTTGCCGGGGTGTTCGCCCGGATCTTCCTGGGATGGCTGGCCGATCGCACCGGGCGCCCGGCGCATAACCTGACCGCACAGGCCTTCATCGCCGCCGCGCTCGTGCTGGCCTATGGCAGCCTGGCCGACATGCCACCGGTTTGGGTTGCCGCGTTGCTGTCCGCTGCCACCGGGTTCTTCGCGGCGAGCTGGAACGGCATCTACATGGCGGAGGTCGCGCGCCTATCCCCGCCCGACCGGGTCACCGAGGCAACGGCGAGCAGCGTCACCGTCACATTCCTGGGCTATGTCTCTGGCCCATCGATTTTCTCGGTGCTAGTGACGCTGACAGGGGGCTATCACGTTCCGTTCCGGTTCATCGCGGGCCAACTGGCCCTGATGGCCGTGGTGCAGGTCGTCGTGCTCACCCGCCGCCGCCTCGTACGATAAGGGAGAGCGCAATGCAGGACTCGCTACGAAGCTGGCTCGATACGCACCACGCGGAGCTGACCGCAATCCGGCGGGACATCCACGCCCATCCGGAGTTGGGGATGGAGGAGGTGCGGACGTCGGCGCTCGTCGCCAGCAAATTGCGCGAGTGGGGCATTGCGCATACCGAGGCTGTCGGCAAGACGGGTGTGGTCGGGACGATCACCGGGCGGCGGCCGGGCCAGCACGCCATCGGCATCCGCGCCGACATGGATGCACTCGCGATCCACGAGGAAACAGGACTGCCCTACGCCTCGACCGAACCCGGCAAGATGCATGCGTGCGGTCACGATGGCCACACGACGATGCTGCTGGGTGCGGCGCGCTATCTGGCGGAGAACCCGGATTTCGGTGGCACCGTGCACCTGATCTTCCAACCGGCGGAAGAAGGCCGCGGCGGCGCGTTGGCAATGTTGGCGGACGGCCTGTTCGACCGCTTCCCGTGCGACGCCATTTACGGCTTGCACAACACGGCCGGCATGCCGGTGGGCGATTTCGCCAGTTGCACCGGCCCGATGCTGGCGGCGGCCGATAGCTGGAGCGTCACGTTCCGCGGCGTCGGCGGCCATGGCGGGCTGGCGCCGCAGCTGTCCACCGACATCACCTACGCCCAGGCGCATTTCGTCCTCGGCTTGCAGGGTATCGTCGGCCGTAACGTGGCACCGCTGGATACGGCCGTGCTCAGCGTCGGCTACATCGCCGGCGGCTCCCCGCAGGCCCGCAACGTGGTCCCCTCCGAACTGGTGATCGCCGGCACCGCCCGCAGCTACTCCCCCGAGGTGCGCACGATGCTGGAACGGCGGTTGGCGGAGTTGGCCCATCATACCGCCGCTTCCTGGGGCTGCCAGGCGGAGGCGAGCTACGACCGCGGCCCGAGCGCCCTGGTGAACCAGCCGGAGCAAACCCGCGCCGCGCTCGCCGCCGCCACCACCGTGGTCTGCGGGTCCCACGTGACCGGCAGCCTGCGCCCAACCACGGGCGGCGAGGACTTCGCCGAGATGATGCAGCAGCGTCCCGGCGCCTTCATGCGGATCGGCAACGGCGTTGCGGCGGATGGCAGCTTCAATGCACCGCACACGCCAGGCTACGATTTCAACGACGCCATCATCCCGGACGGGGTCGCCTACTGGGTCAGCCTGGTCCAGCAGGAGCTGGGCTCCGGGTTCGGGAATTAGGAGAGAGCTATGCCGGACCGTATACTGATCTGGGGTGCCGGTGCCATTGGCGGCACGGTCGGGACGTTCCTCGCCCGCGCCGGCAACGACATCACCTTCGTCGATATCGAACCCGGGCATGTGGCGGCAATCCGCGACCCGGCGCGGGGTCTGCACATCACGGGGCCAGTCGTCACCGCACACGCCGTGGTTCCCGCATTCACCCCGAACGAGCTCTCCGGGGTATGGGACCACATCTTCCTCTGCGTGAAGGCACAGCATACCGAGGCCGCCTCGCAAGCCCTCCTGCCGCATCTATCGCCGGGCGGGTATGTCGTCTCGCTGCAGAACGGGCTGTGCGAGGAGATCATCGCGAAGGTCGTGGGCCCGGAGCGGGTCATCGGCGCCTTCATCAATTTCGGCGCAGACTGGATGGGGCCGGGGGAAATCCAGTTCGGCAATTACGGCGCGTTCGTGCTCGGCGAGCTGGATGGGCAGATCACCGATCGCCTGCGGGATCTGCACGCGACGATCCAGGCCGGGTTCGAGCCGAACGCGATCATGGTGCCGGACGTGCAATCCTATCTCTGGGGCAAGCTCGGTTATGCCGCGTTGCTGTTTGCCCAAGGCCTGGGGCAACTCGGGATTGCGGATTGCCTCGCCCGCCCCGAGCTGCTGCCGCTCTGGCGCGACCTGGGTCGGGAGGTGAGCCTGGTGGCGACCAGCATCGGCGTGGGCCAGCGTGGCTTCAACGGCTTCGACCCGGCGGCATTCGCCCCAGGCGCTACCGAGGAGCAGGCCCGCCAGTCAGTCGAGGCGATGGTCGCGTTCAACCGCCCGAGCACCAAGACGCATTCCGGCATCTGGCGCGATCTCGCGGTGCGCAAGCGCCGGACCGAAGTCGATGTCCAGGTGCTTCCCGTCGTGGAGACCGGCGCGGCGCACGGCATCGCTTGCCCGAAATGCGCCAAGCTGACCGCGATGATCCACGAGATCGAGGACGGCAAGCGCCCGATGACGGACGATAACCTCATCGAGCTTCTGCACGCCTCCACCATCGACGTCGCGCTGCCCGGGTAATCGAGGTGGACGCCGCGTATATCTCGGCCATGTTCGGCTTGGCGGGCGCCAGCATCGGCGGCCTGACGTCGTTCTCCACGACGTGGCTGACGCAGCAGGCGCAAATGCGGGACAAGCGTCGCGAGGCCGAACAGGCGAAGCGTCTCGAGCTGTTCAATGACTTCGTGCTCGAAGCCAGCCGCCTTTACGGCGACGCCCTGAGTCACGAGAAGGACGATGTCACCGACCTGGTGCAACTCTATGCGCTGGTGGCCAAGATGCGGCTGTGGGCCTCCCGCCCGGTCGTGACGGCGGCGGAACGGGCAATGAACGCCATCGTCGAGACGTATCTGCAGCCCAACCGAACGCTGCATGAGATCCGAACCCTCGCGCAAAGCGGCCAGATGAATTTCCTTCTGGATTTCGGAGAGGCCTGCCGCGCCGACCTGGGTACCGGTGCTCGTGGCATAGGCATAGGCAGGTAAGCGGCGGCGGAACCGAGGACGCCCCCTGGTTGCGCTGCGGCATGCCAAGCTGGCAAAGTCGGCCCTGCCAGCCGCGCCGGCCTAGCAATGCAAAGGAACTGTCGTTGTCGAAAACCGAAGTGCTGCTGGTGGGCGAGAGTTGGGTCAGCGCCGCGACGCACTACAAGGGCTTCGACCAGTTCAGCAGCGTCACTTTCCACCGCGGGGCCGAACCGCTCGTGGAGGCGCTGCGCGACAGCCCGTTCAACCTCACCTACATGACCGCGCACGAGGCGGCCGAGGGCTTCCCGTTCACCATGGACGGGCTGGACCGCTACCGCGCCATCATCCTGTCCGACATCGGCGCCAACACGTTGCTGCTGCCGCAAGCGGTCTGGATGCATGGCCGCACTGCGCCGAACCGGCTCAAGCTGATCCGCGACTGGACCTCCGCCGGGGGTGGGCTGGTGATGATCGGTGGCTACCTGACCTTCCAGGGCATCGATGGGCGCGGCCGTTGGCATCGCACGCCGGTGGAGGATGCGCTGCCCGTGTCCATGCAGCCGTTCGACGACCGGATCGAGGCGCCGGAGGGGTTCAAGCCCGAGGTGATCGGGCCGTCCAGCCATCCCGTGCTGCAGGGCCTGGGCACGGACTGGCCCGAACTGCTGGGCGCCAACGAGGTCAAGCTGCGTGAGCGGCAGGACGTCGAGTTGCTGGCGCGGCTGCCGGCGGAGCAGGGGGGTCATCCGCTGCTGGTCACCGGGCGGCATGGCGCGGGGCGGACCTTGGCCTGGACGTCCGATATCGGGCCGCATTGGGTGCCGGACAGCTTCGTGCAGTGGCCGGGTTACGGCACGCTGTGGCGCAACGCGCTCGGCTGGGTAACGGGGGCCGTCTGATGGCCGTGTTCCGCGCCAAGCCGAACGCCATCGAGGCGATCTTCGGCCGCCGCCGTGCCGTGATCGGCGTTATCCACTCGCTGCCGCTGCCGGGGTCTCCTGGGCATGAGGGCATGGCGATGTCCGCGATCACCGAGTTCGCCGTGGCCGAAGCGCAACGCTACGCGGCGGGCGGGGTGGACGGGCTGATCGTGGAGAACCACGGCGACATCCCGTTCAGCAAGCCCGAGCATCTTGGCCCCGAGACCGCCGCCTGCATGGCCGTGATGACGGCGGCAGTGAAGGCGGCGGTGCCCCTGCCGGTGGGGGTGAACGTGTTGGCCAATGGTGCGATCCAGGCCATGGCCGTCGCAGTCGCCGCGGGTGCCGCGTTCATCCGCGTCAACCAGTGGGCCAACGCCTATGTGGCCAACGAGGGCTTCATCGAGGGCCCGGCCGCGGAGGCGACGCGTTACCGTGCCCGGCTCGGTGGCCGTGGTGTGCGCGTGTTCGCCGATGTGCACGTGAAGCATGGCGCGCACGCAATCACGGCGGACCGGTCGATCGCCGAATTGGCCCGCGACGTAGAATTCTTCGACGCCGACGCTGCGATCGCCACCGGACAGCGCACCGGCGATTCCGCCACCATGGAGGAGCTCCGCGCCATCGCCGCCGGCACTGCTCTGCCGGTGCTGGTCGGCTCTGGCGTGAACCCCGACAATGTCGGCGACATCCTGACCGTGGCGGACGCAGTGATCGTCGCCAGCTTCCTCAAGCGCGACGGCGTGTGGTGGAACCCGGTGGATCCCGAGCGGGTGGCCGTGTTCATGGCGGCGGTGGCGCGGGCAAGAGATTGAGCCGGGTCCACGTCCTGGGCAATGCCGGGGTGGATATCGGTTTGCGACTGCCCCGCATGCCAGCGCTGGGCGAGACTCTGGTGGGCAGCCACGGCTCCCAGGCACCCGGCGGCAAGGGGCTGAACCAGGCGGTGGCAGCGTCGCGCGCCGGGGCGTCCGTTCGATTTCTGGCGCCGCTCGGCGACGACGCGGCGGCGATCCGCACGGCCCTGGCAGCCGAAGTCTTTGCGTCGCTCGATTTGCCCGTGCTGGCGCCTGCGACCGACCGCTCGATCCTGATGCTGCTGCCGGACGGGGAGAACTGCATCGTCACCGTCGGAGATTGCGCGGACGCGTTGGACCCGGTGGATGCGGCGGCGTTTGCCGGAGCTGTCCGGCCGGGGGAGTTCCTGCTGATGCAGGGCAATCTGTCGGCGGCGGCGACACGCGAGGCGGCTGCGACGTGCGCCGGGAGTGTGGTCCTAAACACGGCGCCACTCCGCTGGGAGGTACGGCCGTTGCTGCCATACTGCGCGATCGTGGTCGCCAACCGGGTGGAGGCCGTGGCAATCGCCGGGCAGGCCAGCGCCGCCGCCCTGCATGAAGCAGGGGCCGCGGTGGCGGTGGTCACGCTGGGTGCCGAGGGTTGCCTGGTCGCCGATGCATCGGGCGAGAGCCACTTTCCGGCGGCACGGGCTCGAATGGTTGACAGTACGGGCGCGGGTGACGCGTTCTGCGGCACGCTCGCCGCGCAGCTCGCCGCCGGGTGGACGCTGTCGGACGCCATCGCCGCCGCCCAGCGCGTGGCTGCCCGCACGGTGGAACGGCCTGGCGCGTTTGCCGCGCTGCCGCCGCGTGCGGAGTGGCCAGCCTTGCTATCCGGCGAGTAATCCCGCGCCGAACGTGCAAACGGTCTACCTTGGCGGCACCAAGCGTGATCGCAAGGTGCATCGGGCCGGGTCCGCCAGCCAGGCTCGCATCGGTTCGACACCGGCGAACCGGCCAGCCGGCGGCAAGGGCCTGGCTTCGACCTCGATAGCGACGGAGTCGTCACGGAAAGGCCAGGGATCGACGACGATCATCCCGTCGCCGTCCGGATGAGGCTGCACGGTGATGCAGCGCACCGGGCCTGACCGGGTCGGCGCGTCGATACGCTGCGGCATCGGCAAGGCCCCGCATACCACGAGCGAAAGCGTGTCGGCGAAGGCGATCAGCCCCGTGTCGTGGGCCAGCGTGACCGCATCCAACCCCAACGCGCTTGCCCACTCGGCCTGCACCGCGCCCTGGTGGCGCAGGTACTCGGTGGCGGCTATGCCATCGGCATCGGCGCCACGATGCCGGTCGGTGAAGCGCGTGTAGATGATGCTGCCATGGCGCGACACCAACAGCGCGACCCGGCGGCCCCAGGCGCCCAATGCCCGGGCGACGCCCGCTTCCCACATCGGTGCGTGCGAGGCAGCCCCGACATCGCGGAAGAAATGCGGCCGCCCAGTCGCCGGGTCGAAGCTGGGCTCGACCTCCCAATCCAGCCAGGCGATGTCGTGCTGCTCGGCGGCGAGCAGCAACGTTTCATCCAGCTGGTCGTCCCAGTGACGCAGCAACTGGCCGGAGATCCAGGCATGGGCCGGCTGGCTGACCGCCAATACCTGGGCCTGCGGGGCGCCGGCATCGTTGAACAGCATGACTACACGCGCGAGCTTGGGCGGTAGAACGGCTCGTGCGACGCCGGATCCATGTAGCCGGCGTAGAACTGCTTCACGTGCGGCAGCAGCGCCCGCGACAGATGCCGGCGCTGCACTTCGTCGTCCGACAACGCGTGTGCCAAGTCGTCGTGCAGCGCCTTCAGCGCGGCCGCCTGGTCGACCTTGGTGAACCGGCCATTCTCGTAGATGACCTCGCCCGCGCACATCACGGCACTCACGCCGCCTGTCTTGGCGCGCTGCAACACGGCATCCAGCAGTGGCATCTCCTCGTCGAGATAGGGGTAGCTGATCTGCTCCCAATCGAGCAGCACCAAATCCGCGGCCGTGCCGACCGCCAGGGTGCCCAACTGGTCGCCGAAGGCCGTTGTGCGCGCGCCCCCTTGCGTCGCCATGCCGAACACCTGGGCCGCCGTCGGCACGTCGTCCTCCATACCCGGCGTGCGATGGGCGCGCAGCACCAGGCGCATTTCCTGCAGCATGTCGCGGTCGTCGTTGATGCCGGCCTCGTCCAGCCCGATCGCCACGTTCACCCCTGCCGCGGCAAAACGGTTGAGTGGGGCGACGCCAGAGCGCAGGCGGAAGTTGGAGCTGCAGTTGTGGCAGATGCAGGTGCCGGTCTCCGCCACGCGGGCGATGTCGCGCTCGTTCAGCCACACGCCGTGACCGAGCGTCATGCGCTTGTTCATCAGGCCGAAGCGATCGAGATACTCCACCGCCGTGCAGCCGCCGCGCTTCTGCGCGTAGGCCTTCTGATACGCGGTTTCCACCAGGTGCATGTGCATCGGCACGTCGTAACGCTCCGACGCTTCGCCGAGCCGGGTCAACGCCGCGTCCGAACACCAATGCAGGTTAGCAGGGGCGAGTTGGACCTTCACCCGCTCCTTGCCGGCGTGGTCGCTGTGCAGGCTGCCGAATAGGTCCATGCAGCCGTCCAGCGTCATCTGGAAGCGGTCGAACCACGCCTGCATCGGGCCACGCAGCTCCGTGGGGAGCGAGGCGACGAAGGCCGCGTCGTCCTGGTACACCAACCTGTTCTGGTCGCGTACGGCATAGCAGTAGGACACCCGCATCCCGATGTCCTCGTAGGCGCGGATCACGTCGTTGGACTTGGTTTGCACCTCGGCCAGCGTACCCGGCAACCAACCATGGATGTGCTGCACCGTCGTGATGCCGGAGCCGACCATCTCGAATGCGGAGTACAGTGTGTCGAGATAGACGTTCAGGTTGCGCGCCACCATGCGCGTGATGAACCACAACTCCAGCGGCATATCCGGCGAGCCAAGTTGCACCGGCGTCAGCCCGACATGGTGGTGCCCGTTGACGAAGGCGGGGATCAGGATCTGTTTCCCGGTGCCAAGCACGGGCGCGTCGGGGTAGCGGCGGTGCAGGTCGTCGAACGTGCCAATCGCGGCGATCACGCCGTTCTCCTGCAGCACCGCACCGTCATCAATGATGGTGGGCGCCTGATGACGGCTCGCTTGAGTGATAGTGGATCGGCTGCGGATCAGCGTGGTGGACACGGAAGGCTCCTCCTAAGCCGGATCAAGCCGGCATTTTTTCCTGCTCGGCGAAGGCGCGGTCCACCTCGTCCTGCAACAGGCCGGTCAGGTGGCGACGCAGCTGTTCGGCCGCGGGGCTGAACGGGTCGCGCGGGCGGGGTAGGTCGATCGGAACCACCGTCTTGATGCGTCCGGGGCGGGACGTGAATACCACCACGCGGTCGGCCAACGCGATCGCCTCGTCGATGTGGTGCGTCACGAACAGCACGGAGGCAGCGGAACTGCGCCAGACGTCGAGCAGGAAGTCCTGCATCTTGGCCCGCGTCTGCACGTCCAGCGCGGCGAACGGCTCGTCCATCAGAAGCACTTTCGGCCGCATCGCCAGCGCCCGCGCCACCGCCACGCGCTGGCGCATGCCGCCCGACAGTTCGTCCGGTCGCTTGTCGATCGCTTGGGCCAAACCGACCCGGGCGAGGGCTTGGCGTGCCGCTTCCCTCCGAGCTTCGCCGCCGTCACCACGGATGGAGAGGCCGAATGCTACGTTCTGTCCGACCGACAGCCAGGGGAACAAGGAGGTTTCCTGGAATATCAGACTGCGGTCGGGGGATGGCGCCGCTACCTTGTCGCCGAACGACCACAACTCGCCGTCGGTCGCGTCCTCCAGCCCGGCGATCAAATAAAGCAGCGTGCTCTTGCCGCAGCCGGAGGGGCCGAGCAGCACGACGAATTCGCCGGGGGCGACATCGAGATCGACGCCGCGCAGGGCTTCGTGCGCACGGGGTGTGCCGGGAGCCCAGGTCTTGCCGGTTCCGCGGCATACCACGGCCGAGGACGCAGCCGCCGGGCCGACTGTCAAGGGTGACCTCGTAGGGCGGATAAGCGCAGCGTCATCCGCCACATAGTGCAGCTAGTGCTGGATGGCGCTTCGCTTATCCACCGGACGAATGCGCCGGACGGGTTAGAGGCCACGCAATGCCTCCGCGCCTTTCGGCAGCCAATACAGGATACGTCCCTGCAGCATCCGCAGCGCGTAGTCGAACGCGAAGCCGAGCACGCCGATCACCGCGATGGTGAAGAACACCAGCGACGGGTTGAACGTGTTGCGGGCCAGCATGATCACCTGGCCGAGGCCGTAGCCGACGCCGGTGCTTTCTGCGATCAGCACCACCATCCAGGCGGCGAATAGGTTCATCCTCAGCACGATCAACATGCCGGGCAGGATCGCCGGGATAATGACGCGGGCGTAGATCTGCCGTTTGGACGCGCCCATGGTGCGGGCGACGTTGACATAATTACGGTTCACGCCGTCGATCTGCGCGATGGTGGATAGGGTCATGTGGAACAGCAGCGCGATCACCACCATGAAGATCGCCGGGCGGTTGCCGATGCCGAACATGAAGATCGCCACCGGCAGCCAGGCGATCGGCGACACCGGGGCCAGCAGCGTGATGGTCGGCAGCGTCAGCCGCTCGAACAGCCGGAAATAGCGCACGGTGACGCCCAGGCTGATCGACAACACCGAGGCGATCACCAATCCCGAAACCACCCGCCCCGTGGTGGACGCCGTGGTATACAGCACGGCCATCGCGGGACTGGGGATATCACTCGCCCCAGTGCCGATCTGCCATCTCGTTACCGTATTGAAATACTTTGCCTGATCGACGATGCTGCCCATGAACACGTGCGGCGGGGGCAGCAACCGTGCGTCGGCCCAGCCCAGCGCCCACAGCACTTCCCAGATGCTGGCGAACAGCCCGATGCTCAGGATGGCCCAGCCAATCCGCGCCACCCAAGGCGGCGCGGTGGGCCTGCGCCAAACCGGCGCCGCGGCAGTGCGAAGTGCGACGGACATCTACGCCGACTTGCGCTGCAGCTTTCCGTACAAGTCCGGGTTCTCCGCAATCACCTGTTCCAGCAGCGTCCAGTCGATCGCGTCGCGCCCGGGCTTCTTCTTGATGTAGCCCATGTCGGTAATGGACTGCACGCGGTCCAAAATGAACTGCTCCTGATTGCGGGCGTCCACCACGGAGGGCTGCTTGTGCATCGCGATCTTCGCGTTCTCCATGCTGGTCTTGTAGTACGGGCCTACCAGGATATCGAGCGCCTTCTGCGGCTCCTGCTCCGCCATCAGTTGCGCCTTCATCATGCCCTTGATCAGCGCCTTCAACCCGGCCGGGTTCTGCGTGATCAGGTCGGAGCGCACGGCGAGCACGCAATCCGTATAACCGGGGCCATAGATGTCGATGCCATCCGATAGCTTCACCGCACCCTTGACGTCGTTCAGCAGGGCGGTGCCGTACGGCTCGATGGTGCAGATCATGTCCAGCGCGCCGGCGCGGAACGCCTCCACCGCTTCCGGCGTGTTGCCCATGTAGCGGACGGTGATGTCCTTGAACGACACGTTATGCTTCTTGAACCAGTCGTACGGCAGCACCTCGAGAGTATCGAGCTGGAACGTGCCGAGCGTCTTGCCCTTCAGCTTCTCGGGGCTGTCCAGGCCGGGTTGCGCCACCAGTACGCAGCCCTCGATGCCGCCGCCGGCCACCACCTTCACTGGGGCGCCTGCGTCATACAGGGCGATGAAGCTGGTGTAGGGCATCAACCCGGCATCCACCTGCCCGGCGCCGAGGAACGTCACCTGTTCCGCGAAGGTCGGCGATGGCACGAAGTCCAGGATCAGCCCATCATCTTTGGCCGTCTGCAGCGCGTTCGTCAGGTAGAAGTTCAGGTTGCAGAAGCCCGACCCGAAGGTCGATTTGATGTGGGTCTCGGCCGCGCGCGCCGTGCCGACACCGCCGCAACCCATCATGGTGATCACGCCCAGGCCGCCGCGCATCATGTTGCGCCGGCTCACTTGGGGCAAAGCAGGCTTGGCTGCGGACCAGGAAAGTGAGTCGAACATGGCGGCGTCCTCCTGTGCGGGGCGGCCTCGATGCCGCGGGCAATGGATCGCATGCAGCCTTCATGCCATCAGCCACGGCCGTGCAGCCGGGCCGAGCGCCCGTTCCATCCACGCGCCCGCCTGCAGCACGGCATGGTCCGCCAGTCGTGGGCCGATCACCTGCAGTCCCAACGGCAAGCCGAACGACCCGGCGCCGCAGGGCAGGCTCAACGCCGGGGTGCGGGCGTGGTTGAACAGCGGTGTGAACACGGCGTGGCCGCGGTGGCGGGAGGGCTCGCCACCGATGCTGTCGGGGTTCAGCTGTTCGGCCGGCCAGGCGACGCAAGACAAAGTGGGGCACAGCAGCAGGTCCCACGCGGTGAAAAAGGCCGCCATCGTGGCAGCGATGCTCAGGCTCGAGGCATGGGCGGCGGCGACCTCGGCCCCGGTGCGGCGTAATCCGCGCTCGATCTGCCAGCCGACATGCGGATCGAACAGTGCCGGGTCCGCCAACCACTGCTTGCCGTAAAATGCGGCGAGCCCGGCCTCCTCGATGGCGAGAATGGCATCCTCGGAGGTGCCCGGCGGCCAGGCCGGGTCGGCAAGGGTGACCGAAAGGCCGGCCTGCCGCAGCGTCTCGACTGCGGCCGCGACCGTGTCCAGCACGTCGGGATCCACGGCACAGTCCAGCCCGAGCCGCGGGCTGAACGCGACGCGCAGAGTGGCGGCCGGCCGGGCAACGAGCGGGGCCGGGTCGATCGACAGCACGTCGGCAGGGTGCTGGCCGGCGAGGACGGCGAAAGCCGCGGCGACGTCGGCTACGGTGCGGCCCATCGGGCAGGTGCAGGCGATGCCTGGCAGCGTGCCGGGAAAGCCCCATGGGTCGGCGACGGTGCCGCTGCTCGGCTTGAACCCGACCACGCCGACATGCGCCGGCGGACGCCGGCACGAGCCGCCGCCGTCACCGCCCAGGGCAAGCGGCGCCATGTCCGCCGCCAGCGCCGCCGCACATCCGCCGGACGAGCCACCCGGCGTGCGAGTGAGGTCGCGCGGGTTCAGCGTGCGGCCGTAGAGCCGGTTCTCCGTCACTTCCTTGGCGCCGAATTCCGGCATGTTGCCGATACCGATCACCACGGCACCGGCTGCCTGGAGCCGCTCCACCGGCAAGGCGCTGCGGTCGGGAATGAACCCTGCGAACAGCGGCGAGCCCTGCGTGATGCGCCGGCCCGCAACCCAGATCGAGTCTTTTACCACCACGGGCACCCCGGCCAGCGGCAGCGCCTCACCGGCCGCGATCCGGGGGCGGAGGGCGGCCGCGTCGCGCAAGGGGGCTGCCTCGTCGTGGTCGACCAGGGCGTTGATGGCGGGATTCTGTTGCTGGATCTGCGCCAGGAACGCCTGCACACAGTTGACCGGATCGAGCCGCCCCGTCCGCACAGCTTCCGCAAGGGATGGCGCATCCAGATGGAGCGGGTTCATCCCGGGATGAACCGGTCCAGCCCGACATCGTGGGCGGCGACCCGGCGGTTCGCTTCCAGCAACCACGGCACCGCTTCCTGGCTGCGCGCCGCCTGCGCCGCGTAATCGGCCGCGAAGCCGGGCATCACGGCGGCTGCCTCGGCCAGCAATGCCGCTTCGTCCACCGTGGTCAGCCGGCCCGCATCCAGCACGACTTCGCCGCCCACCACGACGCTGTGCACGCCGCGTCCGGCCTCCGCGTACACGACCTGCCGCGCCGCGCTGTTGAACGGCACATAGGCGATGTCGCTGGTATCGAGCAGCACGAGATCGGCCAGCATCCCCGGCCGGATCGCACCGATTTCGCCCGCCATCCCGACCGCGCGCGCACCCCCCAGCGTGGCGGCGCGCAGGGCGGTGGCGGCGTGCACACCCGTCGGGTTCGGCTCCGCCGCCGCGGCCAGCAGGCACAGCAGCTTCATCGCCGCGAACATGCTTTGGCTATCACCGCACGAGCAATTGTCGCAGCCGAGGGCGACGTTCACGCCGGCATCGATCACTCGCCGCATCGGCGCCACACCGCTTTTCAGCTTGAGGTTGCTGACCGGGTTGTGCGCGAGCCCGGCGCCCGCCGCACCCAGCAGCGCCACCTCCTCGTCGCGCAACCACACGCCGTGCGCGATGGTCAGCCGCTCGTTCAGCAACCCGATTTCGGCCAGGTAGCGGAGCATGGAACCGTCTTGCTCGCCGTACAATGCCCGCGCCTTGGCCGCCTGCGCGCGGGTCTCGTAGGCATGGGTCAACACCGGCAGTCCGTAGCGTCGCGACAGGTCGGCCACGCCCTCCAGCAGGGTGCGGGAGGAGCGTTGCGGGCCGGAGGGGCTGAGCGCCCAACGCAACCGCTCCGGCAACGGGTCGAGGCGGCGGATTTGCGCCTCTACAAAGGCCAACTGGGCGTGCGGATCCGCCGGCGCCCCATCCACCAGCGCCCGCACCGCGGCCGGGGCGTCGGCGGGCAGGAACGGCGCGATGTCCAGTGCCGCCACATCCCGCAAGGCGGCGGAGAACACCACGCGCAGGCCGCAGTCGGCATACGCGGCCAGGATGGTGTCCAGCGTGGGCTCGTCCATCGGGACGAGGGAGTTCATGTCCTGCACCGTGGTGACGCCGTGGCGAATGCAATCCACCGCGCCGATCATCGTGCGCAGGCGCAACTCGCGAGCCGAGCGGGGGCCGAGATAGGCAGGTTGCGAGTGCAGCGCCCAGACGTCGAACGGCATGTCCTCCAGCAGGCCTTTCTGGAGCACGTCGTAGGAGTGGTAGTGCGCGTTGACGAAGCCGGGCAGCACCAGCAATCCGGCAGCGTCGATCACGCGCGGGCCACCCGGCCCGGCCTGCCGGCGCAGCGCCTCCTTGGCGGCGGCATCGTCGCCTGGTGCGGTTACGCTCACGATGCGGCCACCTTGCACCAGCACATCGCGGACCGGCGGCTGGTGTATGTCGCCGTCGTGGTCGTAAACCCGGCCGCCGGCGATCAGGAGTTCGGGCTGGGTCATCCCAGGATGCTCCTACGAGACAGCGGTCATTGACGCCACAGTTCGCGAAGCCGTTCCGCCTGATCAAAGTCGACCACCGGTGCCAGTGTCTTTGCGATCGCCAGCAATCGGGAATCGGACATGCGCGGCCCCACCAGCGTCACCCCGACCGGCAGGTTTTTCGGCCCTCGACCGGAGGGAATGCCGACATTGGGCGCGTGCAGCAGCGTCCACATGGAGTTGAAGATGGCCTCACCCGTGGTATGCAGCCCCTCCGGCGCTTCCCCGCGTGCACTCGGCGTGAGAACCACGTCCAGGTCGGCGCCGAACAGCGCATCGAACTGCACCCGGCAGCGATCGGCTAAGGTGTAGCCTTCTAGCCATTGTTCCGGCGTGGTGCCGCTCACGTTCTCCACCTTGTCCCGCAACAGCGGTGCCAGCCGGTCGTAGTGGTTGACGTATTCGGGGAGGAATGAGGCGGCGCCTTCGCCCGCGAGGATGGCGGCATGGGCATTATGCAGTTGGTTGAACGGATCCGGCAGTACCAGCTCCTCCACGATGGCGCCCGCATCAGCCAGGCGCTTCGCAGCACTGTCCAGGGCAGCGACCCCGCCCGGCTCGATCGCGTGCCACACCGGGCTGCGGCACAGTCCCACGCGCAGGCCGCGCACCGACACCGGGGCGGTGTCCGGCACAAAGCGAAACGCCTCCGCCACCAGGATGAGGTCGTCGACGCTGCGCCCGTACCAGCCCACCTGGTCGAGCGTGACGGAGGACATGCGCACGCCCTCGCGGCTGACCCGGCCCCAACTGGGTTTCAGCCCGTAAATGCCGTTGAACGCGGCCGGCCGAATGTGCGAGCCACCGGTCTGCGTGCCGAACGCCAGCGGCACCTGGTAGTCGCCCACCGCGGCACCGGAGCCGGAGGAGGAACCGCCGGGCGTGTGCTTCGGGTTGAACGGATTGGTGGAGAGCGCCTTGCGGCCACTGGAGGCGAACTCCACCGTGTCCGTCTTGCCCAGGATCATGGCGCCGGACCCGCGCACGACCGACACGCAGGCAGCGTCCCGCCCCACATGCAGCTCCTCGTAGATCACCGAGTTCTGCGTGGTCGGGAATTCCGCCGTGTCGATCACGTCCTTCACGCCCCAGGGCAGGCCGTGCAGAGGGCCGTTCGGCGGCAGTTTGTCCAGCTTCCGTGCGGCGCGGATGGCGTGGTCGGGATCCAGGAACAGCCAGGCTTTCACCACCGGATCGCGCCGGTGGATCCTCGCGAGGCAGGCCCGCACCAGTTCTTCGCAGGACAGGTGCTTGCCGCGGATCAGGCCGGCTGCCTCGGAGGCCGAGAGTTGCGCCGGGTCGGTGGGCAGGGTTGTTGGCGACATGTCCATGAGGATCCTCCTTAGGGCGAGACGGTGATCGGCGTGAGGTCCTGATACCAACTCTGCGCCTGGACGAAGCCGTGCACCTTCGGCGACAACGCCCGCGGGTTGAGGTCGTGCGCGACCCAGATCATCACCGCCTCCTCGTTCATGTAGTCGTGCAGTTGGCGGATGAGGTCGGCGCGTTTATCGGGATCGAACTCACCCAGGACCTGTTCGATCAGCGCGTCCATCTTGGGGTTGCTGTAGTGCCCCCAATTGCCGCCGGCCGGGGTCCATTGCGGAGTCCACACGTGACGGATCAGACCCATGAACGCGTCCGGCAGGCTGCGGCTGATGTTCACGCCGGAGTATTGCGGGAACTTCGCAGGACCCTGGCGCGAGACGTCCAGCAGGGCGTTCCAGTCCATGGTCGTGATGGTGGTCTGGAAGCCCACGGCATCGAGGTTGCTCTTGACCAGCTCGTTCATTGGCAGCGGCTGCATCTGGCCGGACCCGCTGGTCGAGATCGCGAGATTGATCGCGCACGGGTAACAACCCGCTTCCTTCAGCAGCGCCGTCGCCTTCTTCGGGTCGTATTCGTACTTGATCGGGTTGCCGTAGAACGGGTGACCCGGCGGTGCGGTGGAGTAACCGGCGATCGCCTCGCCACCCATCAGGTCCACCATGTCCGCCCGGTTGATCGCGTAATTGGCGGCGCGGCGAACGCGGAGGTCGTTGAACGGCTTGCTGGTGAAGTTGAGCTGGTAGCCCCAGTTGTGCGGGTAGGTCAGCAGGATGACGTTCATCCCCGCACTGCGCAGGCGGGGCAGTGCGTCGGGTGGCGGGGCCTCGATGAAGTTCACCTGGCCGTTGAGCAGCGCTGCCACCCGCGTGCCCGGCTCCGGCATCGGCAGCAGCACCAGCCGGTCCTGCTTCGGCACCCGCGTCTTGTCCCAGTAATCGGCATTTGGGACCATCTCGAGCCGCTCGTGTGCGATGATCTTGTCGAACTTGTAGGGGCCGGTCCCGGAAGGTGCGGCAGCATAGGCAGCGCGGTCGTAGTTCAGGGCCTTCACACGGCACGGGCTGACCATGAACATGGTCGCGATCTCGTAGGGGAACAGGCTGTCCGGGATCTTCATATTGAAGGCGACGTGGTGGTCGTCGACCTTCTCGAAGGTGTCGAGATTGGTCAGGCTAGTACGGGCCAGGGCGAACTGCAGCGGGTCGAACTGCGGCACGGTCGAGTCCGTCATGCGCTTGAAGTTCCACACCACGTCGTCCGGGCCGAACGAGCAACCGTCGTGGAACTTCACACCCTCGCGGATGGTGAAGATCCATCGTTTGTGGTTGTTGGGATCGATCTCCCATTTCGTGGCCAGGCCCGGCACGATATCGGCCGGCTTGTCGCTATGGGACAGGTCCCAGCCGACCAACGCGTCGTACAGTGTGTAGCCAACGAAGCGGATGCCCTCCGAGCCCTGGTCCGGAATACCGTTGGTGATGGGGATGTCCCCCGCCGTCATCGCGACGACCAGTGTTCCCGCCGCCTGGGCCGAAGTGGCGCCGAGCAGAACGGCGGCCGCCGCCGCCAACATCCGGCGCATCATGCCGCCACCATGGCCATGGCTGGACGGCGATCTCGCCACGGGGTCGCCGCCTCGTAGGCGTGTCCTACGCGCAGGACCGTTGCCTCGTCGAACATGCGGCCGGAGAGTTGCAGGGCGAGGGGCAAACCCTCCGTGCTGTAGCCGCAGCAGAGTGACAGCGCCGGCTCGCCCGTGATGTTGAACGGTGTGGAGATTGGCGCGCGGGTCCGCCACGGACCGTCTTCCACCTCCTCGATCAGCGGCGCCGTGGTTGGGATGGCGCAGCTTGCCAGCACGTCGACCCGGCCGAGCACGGCGGCCACGGCGGCGCTCAACTCCCGCCGCAAGCGCTGCGCCTGCACGTAATCCGCGCCTGTCACGAAGGCGCCCAGGCTGAGCCGCTCGCGCGTCACGCGGGCATACAATTCGGGACGGGTGCGAAGATCCTGCTCGTGGATGCTGAAACTTTCCGTGCCGCTGATCGCACGCGCACAGGCCTGGAACAGCTTGAGCGGGGGCAGTTCGACCTCGACGATGTCCATGCCGAGCGATGCGAGCACCGCGACCGCGGCGTCCAGCCCCGCCACCATCTCCGGGCTGGCGGTCTCGCTCAACGCGCGCACGTAGCCGAGCTTCAGGCCTCTCACCTCGCCGGTCAGGGCCGCCAGGTAGTCGGGCACCGGCACATTGCTGCTGCCGGGGTCCTGCTTGTCGTATCCGGCCAACACCTGCAGTGCGATGGCGCAGTCCTCCACCGTCCACGCCATCGGGCCGACATGGTCCAGGCTGAACGAGAGCGGTGCCACGCCGCGGCGCGAGACCCGGCCGTAGCTCGGCTTCAACCCGGCGATCCCGCAATATGCCGCGGGCAGGCGGATGGAGCCGCCGGTGTCCGTTCCCAACGCCAGCGGCAGCATCCCGGACGCGACTGCGGCGCCGGAGCCGGACGACGACCCGCCGGTGAAACGGCGGCGGTCCCAGGGATTGCGGGCCGGCGGAAAGGGCAGGTCGAACGCCGGGCCGCCGGTTGCGAACTCATGCGTTGCCAGCTTGCCGACCAGTACGCCACCGGCCGCCACCAACCGCCGCGCCACTTCCGCATCCTGCTCGGGAACCCGGTCGAGGTGGATGCGGGAATGGCACGTGGTCGTGATGCCGGCAGTGTCGATGATGTCCTTCAGCCCAAACGGAATGCCGTGGATCGGGCCACGGCGGCGGCCGGCGGCAATCTCCCGGTCGGCGCGTTCGGCGTCGGCCATTGCCCGATCCGCCTGCAGGCAGATCACCGCATCGAGTGCCGGGTTATGCCGCTCGATGCGCTCCAGGCACTGCGTCGTCAGCGCGACCGAAGTGAGCTTGCCAGAGGCGATCGCGCGCGCGGCGTCGGCGAGGGTGAGGATGTCGCTCATGCCGGCCTCCCCGGCGAAATGTAGGCGGGCTCGTCCGCGTAGCCGAACGGCTTGTGCAGGTTGGCGAGCAGTTCACGGAGTGACTTGAATGCCTCGAACATCGTCTCCGCGCGATCGGTTGCGATCGTAATCCCTGCCCTGGCTGCCATGCTGGTGAATTCCTGCCGCAACTCTGCGTCCGTCATGCCGGCCTCCTTTTGCGACTGGCATCACGCAAGCGGTATGCCAAGAGTCGGTCTGGCCTAGGGCTTGCAGGCAGCGGCGTTGTCTGATGACGTGCGAATGTAACCAAGTCACACCGAGGGACTAGAATGATCCGAATGGGCGGCGCTGCCTCACTCACCTTGTTGGCTTTGCTGGCAGTCGGCACGGCTGGCAGGGCGGCCGAACCGCCGGTCAAGATCGGCATACCCGTGGGCTTGTCGGGCGCCAACAGCGTCGTGGCGCCGTCCGTCGTGCAGGCGGCGCAACTTGCCGCGGCGGAGATCAACGCAAAGGGTGGCATCCTCGGCCGCCAGGTTGATCTCGCCATCGCCGATGACCGCAGTGGTGCGGATGGCGCTGTTGCTGCCTACAACTCGCTCATTTTCCAGCAGAAGGTGAACGCCATCATCACGATGGAAACCAGCGCCGCCCGCAATGCCGGCCTGCCGGTGGTGGCACGGGGCAAGACGCCATTCATCTACACGTCGTACTACGAGGGGCGGTCGTGCAGCCCGTACCTGTATGTCGACGCCTGGGTGCCGGACCAGCAAGTCGCCTCCATCGTCGACTACTTCATGAAGGAGAAGGGGGCCAAGACCTTCTTCCTCGCCGGCAGCGACTACGCCTTCGGACGCGGCATGCTGGAGTTCACGCGCAAATACATCACGTCCAAAGGCGGCAAGGTACTGGACGAGGAATACCTGCCGATGGACGCGTCCGACTGGACGGCCGTGCTCAGCAAGCTGCGCGCCGACAAGCCCGACGCGCTGATCACCTCCACCGCCGGCGGGGCGCCCAACGTGACCCTGACCAAGCAGCTGCGTGCCTCCGGCATCAACGTGCTGTTCGGCAACCTCGGCGTCGACGAGGGCACCGCCAAGTCGATCGGTGCGGATGCGGCCGGCGTGTATATCGCGCAGTCCTATCTCACCAGCATCGACAACGCGCAGAACAAATCCTTCATGGCGGGACTGCAGCAGAAGTTCGGGGCGGACATGAAGACGCCGAACGATCTGTCGGAGCCGGAATACGACGGCATCTATCTGTATAAAGCCGCTGTCGAGAAGGCCGGCGGCTTCGACGAGGCGAAAGTGCTCAAAGCGCTTGGCGAGGTTACCTTTAACGGTGCCCGCGGGCCGATCAACATGGGGCACGAACACCATGCGCCGCTGACGATGTATCTCGGCCAGGTGCAGGCGGATGGCGGCGTGAAGGTGATCCAGACGTTCCCCAACGTCGATCCCGGCGAGCAGTGCCCCAAGCTGAAGTAACTTGCTCGACCTCCTGCTCGACGTCGTGACGACGGCGGCCATCCTGTTCGTGGTGGCCGCCGGATTACTGATCGTGTTCGGCGTGCTGAAGATCATCAACTTCGCCCATGGCGGGTTCCTCACCATCGGCGGCTACGCGGCGCTGGTCGCCACCCAACTCGGGCTCAGTCCCTTGCTGGCCGTGCCGTTGGCGCTCGTAGTCGGACTGGTGCTGGGGGCGGCCGTAGAGTTGCTGATCGTGCGTCCGCTTTACAGCCGGCCGCTCGACGCAATCCTGGCCACCTGGGGGCTCAGCATCGTCGTCGTCCAGCTCATCACGATCGGCTTCGGCCGCGGCACCAATTTCGTCCAAAGCCCGGTGCAAGGCGCCGTGGCACTCTTTGGAACGTCCTATTCGCTGTACCGCCTGCTGATGCTCGTGGTGGCGGTCGTGCTGTGCGCCGTCATGGTGGCGATCCTGCAAGGCACCCGCCTCGGCCTGTCCGCGCGGGCCGTGATCATGAACGAGACACTGGCCCGCGCGCTCGGCATCAACAGCGCGATGGTGCGGTTTGCGACGTTCAGCATCGGTGCCGGGTTGGCGGCGATGGCCGGAGCGCTGATCACGCCGTTGCTCAGCGTCGATCCGTTGATGGGCGTGCCCTGGCTGCTGAACGCGTTCATGCTGGTGATGGTGTCCGGAACCTCGCTGTTCAGCCTCGGCCTGTCCTGCCTGGTGCTGGGTGGCGCGCAAGTCGTGGTCAGCACCTACACCAGCCCGGTGCTCGGCACGCTGACCATCGTCGTGCTGGCGGCCATCCTGCTGCGCATCCGTCCCTCGGGGTTTGCCCGTGCCTGAGTTACCGTCGCAGCGTCAGCGGGCGCAGCGCCGGGGCGTTTTCGGCCTGGGGCTCGCCGCCATGCTGCTGGTCGTGCTCGGCCCGGTGCTGCTCGACGAATATTCCGTCAGCATCCTGATCCGCTCGTTCCTGTATGGCAGCATCGCGGTCACGGTGGACATCCTGTGGGGCTTCACCGGCATCCTGACATTCGGTCAGGCGGTGTTCTTCGGCATCGGCGCCTACGCGCTCGGGCTCGCCGTCACCACCTACGATTTCTCCGCTCCCGTGGTGATCGCGGCCTTCTTTGCCGGCCCGTTGGTGGCGGCCGGCGTCGCAGCGTTGGTGGCCTGGCTCGCGTTCGGGCCGCGGGTCTCACCACTGTACATCTCCGTCATCACCCTCGTGCAATCCGTGATCTTCGTGCAGTTGATCTATTCCGGCGGCAACTGGACGGGATCCAGCAGCGGGCTGTCCGGCTTCGACACCTTCGACATCCCGATGCCGGCGTGGTTTCGCATTGCCGGGATCGCGCTGGTCATCGTGACACTGCTCGGGTGGATTTTCGTGCGCAGTGATTTCGGCCGCCTGCTGGTGGCGATCCGCGAGAACGAGCAGCGCTGCCGATACTGCGGCATCGGCACCGCCCGGGTGAAAGCGGCGTTGCTCGCGGCGTCGGCGGTGGTGGCCGCGATGGCCGGGTTTGCCTACGCCGCCTACAACGACGTCATCGCACCCGATCTCGGCAGCTTCGAATTCGGCACGGAACTGGTCATCTGGGTGGCGCTCGGCGGTCGCGGTACGCTGCTCGGCCCGGCGATTGCGGCCGTGTTCATCGACTTCACCAGCGCGTATCTCAGCGGGACGCTGCCCTTCATCTGGCAGCTGATCGTCGGGCTCGTCTTCATCGTCGTCATCGTGCTGATGCCGCAAGGCCTCGGCCCGGCGATCACAAACCTGATCCCGCGCTCGCGCCGCCGGGTCGAGGCAGTGCCACGCCTGGTGCAGACACCCGACCCGGACGTGGGCGGCACTGGCGGCACGCCTGCGATCGAGGTCACCCGCGTTGCGCGCCGCTATGGCAGCTTGCAGGTGCTCGAAGACATCAGCTTCGGCGCCCGTGCCGGAGAGCTGGTCAGCCTCGTGGGCCCGAACGGGGCCGGCAAGACCACGCTCATCCGCTGCATCAGCGATGGCCAGGAACGCAGCAGCGGTGACGTGGCAATCGGTGGCGTGGCGATCGGGCGCCGCTCGCCGGAGGGTTGCGTGCGCCTTGGGCTGGGGCGCAAGTTCCAGACACCCAATGTGTTCGACACGCTCAGCGTCGCGCAGTCGCTGCGGATTGCACGCGCGGGGCACGAAGGGCTGTCCTATGTACGCCGGGCCGACTCGGTGCAACTGCCCGCGGCGGCGATGCAGGTGATTACCGCAACCGGCCTTGCCAGCCAGCTCGGCACCACGGTCAAGCACCTCTCACATGGGGCGAAGCAGGCGCTGGAGCTCGCGATGGTCCTGGCCATGGAACCGCGCGTGCTGCTGCTGGACGAGCCGACGGCGGGCTTGACCAAGGCCGAGCGAACGTTGATTGGCAGTATCCTGCGAACACTGGTGCGAGAGCATGGCCTATGCATCCTGCTGGTCGAGCACGACCTGGAATTCGTTCGCGAGATCAGCTCCCGCATTATCGTGCTGCACCAAGGGCGTATCCTGCTCGACGGCTCGGTGGCGGAGGTTACCAGCTCCGAACTGGTCCGCACCGTCTACACCGGCGAGCCGCAACCCGCGCAGGCCGCATGAACGCGCTGGCCATCGAGGGGTTGGTGTCCGGCTACGGCGAGGCGATGGTGCTGCAAGGCGTGTCGCTGCACGTGGCGCCGGGCGAGGTAGTGGCCGTGCTGGGCAAGAACGGCATGGGCAAGAGCACGCTGCTCAAGACCGTCATGGGTTTTTTGCCTGCGCGCGCCGGAACCGTGCGGCTATTCGCGGACCAGATCGTAGGCACGCCACCCCACCAACTGGCTGCACGCGGGATCGCTTACAGCCCGCAGGACCAGGCGATCTTCCAGGACCTCACGGTGGAGGAGAATCTGCGCGTCGGGTTGCCGCGCGGCGCCTCGTTCGCGGCGGGGCTCGACCGCATCGCCGAGTTCTTTCCGTTCCTGGCCAAGCGGCGGCGGCAGCGGGCCGGCACGCTTTCGGGCGGTGAACAGAAAATGCTGATCGTCGGCCGTGCACTGCTGGCCCGGCCCAAGCTGATGTTGATCGACGAGATCACCGAGGGGTTGCAGCCTTCCGTCATTCTCCGGCTGGCCGAGGTGCTGCGTGCGGAGAAGCAGTCGGGCGGCGCCGCGATCCTGCTGGTGGAGCAGAACGTGCGCTTCGCCCTCTCGCTCGCGGACCGCTACGCCGTGCTGGCCCGCGGCGAGATCGTCGATGCGGGTGAGGCCGGCGCGGCGGATGCGGACGAGCGGATCGCTGGGCATCTAACGGTCTGAGGGTACACCTATGCAGTTGAACACCTTCTCCATCGTCGCCCGCTGTCCCAGCACCGGCGCCCTCGGCGTGGCGGTGACGACGGCGGTGCCCGCGGTCGGTGCGATCTGCCCACGCATCGTGCCCGGTGTTGGCGCCGCCTCGACGCAGGCCTGGGTCAATCCCTACCTTGCCATCGACGCGCTGGAGCGGCTTCGGGCCGGTGACACCGCTCCCCACGCGCTGGCGGCCGTCCTGGCCGGGGACGCGGCGAGCACGGTGCGCCAATTCGGCCTTGTGGATGCCGCGGGACGCGCAGCGAGCTTCACCGGCGCGGAGTGTACGCCGTGGTGCGGCGATATCACCGGCGACGGTTTCGCGATCCAGGGCAACATGCTGACCGGACCGGACGTACTGCAGCAAATGGAGCGGGCCTTTGCCGGCTCCGCAGCCGAGGAACTCGCCGAACGCCTGATCCAGGCGCTCGAGGCCGGGCAAGCGGTGGGCGGCGACAAGCGCGGCAAGCAATCGGCGGCGGTGCTCGTCTATGGCCGCGAGGACTACGCGGATGTCGACCTCCGGGTGGATGAGAACGCCCTGCCGGTTGCCGAACTGCGCCGGGTCTGGGGTATCTTCAAGCTACAAACGAGACCGTTCCTCGAGGGCATGGCGCGCAAGGGGCAACCGGCGCAGCCCGCCCCGGACAGCGTGGTGCAGATGCTGCTACGCTCGCCGCCCGATCGTCCCGGCGGTGGAGGCAGCGCATGACGGAGCCATCCTGGGCCGAGATCATTGGCCTCGATGTGACCGAGGCGCAAGGCGCGGTGCTGCTGGCGCAATACCGGACGATCGCAGCCGAGATCGCCAAATTGCGTGCGCTCGATCTGACCGATGTGCATCCGGCCGTGGTGTTCGACCCCTTGGGCGGGTTCGAGTGAGCGCGTTCGCCACCATTTCGGAGCTTGCGCCACAGATCCGCGCCGGCACGGTGTCGCCCGCGGCGCTGATGGAAGCCACGCTCGACCGCATCGCCCGTCTCGACCCGGCGTTGCACAGCTTCATCTGTCTGGCCGGCGATCCCTTAGGCCAGGCCAAAGCCGCGGAAGCACAGGTTGCCCGCGGTGAACCGATTGGTCCGCTGCACGGCATCCCGATCGGGATCAAGGACAACTACCTGACCGCGGATATGCCGACCACTGCCGGCACCACGGCGCCCGGCGCCAGCTTCGAACTGCGGGATTCCGCGGTGGCCGCGAAGTTGCGCGCCGCCGGGGCCATCCTGGTGGGCAAAACCCGGACGCATGAATACGCCTGGGGCACGGTGACCCCGCCGGTGTGCAACCCGTGGGACCACACGCGCATACCCGGCGGGTCCAGCGGCGGCTCCGGGGCAGCCGTGGCCGCCGGGTTGTGCGTCGCCGCGATGGGTTCGGACACTGGCGGCTCGATCCGCATTCCCGCGAGTTTCTGCGGCACGGTCGGGCTCAAGCCGACATTCGGCCGGATCAGCCGCGACGGCATCGTGCCGCATAGCTGGTCGCTCGATCACGCCGGCCCGCTGACCCGTAGCGTCCCGGACGCGGCCCTCCTGCTCACGCTCCTCGCTGGCCGCGACCCGGCCGACCCGGCGTCGCTCTCGGCCCCGACCGAAGACTTCGCCGCGGCGACGCACGGCGCCTCGGTCGCAGGCCTGCGGGTCGCCGTCATCCGCAATCACTTCTTCGACCGCAACCAGGCGGAGGTGGATGCCGCCGTTGAGGCCGCCATACGCTGGTTCGGTAGCCAGGGCGCCAGCATCGCCGAGGTGACTGTCCCCAACCTCGCCACCGGTCTGGGCGCAATCTTCGCCATCGAGCTGGCCTCCTCCGCTGCCTATCACGATGTGGCACTGCGGCAGGGTCGCACCCGGCACTACACGCGCGACGTGCGGGCGCTGGTGGAAATGGGTCGGCTTGTCACAGGCGCCGACCTGCTGAAAGCCGAGCAGTTCCGCCGCGTGCTGATGGCCGATTTCGCACGCGTGCTGAACGGTGCGGACATCATCCTCGGCCCCACCGAGCCGGTGACCGCGCCGCCCATCGGGGCCGCGACCGTGCGCGTCGGCGAAGCGGAGGAGAGCGCGCTGGCTGCCACCTGGCGGCTGACGTATCCCTACAACCTCACCGGCATGCCCGCCATCAGCCTGCCTTGCGGCTTCGACGCAGACGGCCTGCCGATCGGCTTGCAAATCGCGGCACGTCCGCTGGGTGAAGCCATGTTGCTGCGCGCCGCCGCCGCGTACGAAGCGGCGCACGATTGGAAGGAGCGCCACCCCGATGCCTGACACCCTCCCGGTGCCTGCCAGCCTTACCGTCGCCGCGATCCAGATGGAGCCGCGCATTGGTCACACGGAATACAACCTTAGCCACAGCCTAAGCCTGATCGAGCAGGCGGCGGACCAAGGGGCCACGCTGGCGGTGCTGCCGGAGCTGACGAACTCGGGCTACGTGTTCGAGACGCGAGAGGAGGCGATGTCGCTGGCGGAGGATGCCCGCGGCGGGCCCACCGTTACGGCCTGGTCGGCGATCGCTGCCCGGCGCGGGCTGTATCTCGTGGCCGGGTTGTGCGAGCGCGCGGGCGACGACATCTACAACAGCGCCGTCGTCATCGGACCGGGTGGCCCGCTCGGCGTGTTCCGCAAGGTGCATCTTTGGGACCAGGAGAACCGCTTCTTCACGCCGGGTGACCTCGGATTCCCGGTGTTGGACCTGCCGTTCGGCAAGCTGGGCGTGCTTATTTGCTACGACGGCTGGTTCCCCGAAAGCTACCGCGCCTGCGCCCTCGCCGGCGCCGACATCATCTGCATCCCGACCAACTGGGTGCCGATGCCGGCCCAACCTGCGGGGCGCGAGGTGATGGCCAACACGCTGGTCATGGCGGGGGCGCACAGCAACGGCGTGTTCGTCATCGCGGCTGACCGGGTCGGCATCGAACGGGGGCAATCTTTTCTCGGCAGCAGCCTCATCGTCGGGCCCACCGGCTTCCCGCTGGCTGGGCCGGCGCCTGCGGATTCGGAGGCGATCCTGACGGCCGAGATCGCGCCTGCCACGGCGTCCGCATCGCGGCGTCTCAACGGGTTCAACCACCTGCTGGAGAACCGCCGGCCCGCGCACTATCGCGTCTAGCACAGCTGGGCTGGACGATCAGGGGGCGTCGTGCACCAAGCGCACGAACGCGCCGATCAATGGCGGCATCTGCTCGGCGCGGGCCGGAAGCCTGCTGGCCGGCATCGTCACGCTGTCCAGGAAACGCCCGCCCTCCGTGTAGAGCGTGAGTTCCAGGTCATCGCCGACGATTTCGGGACGGCACACGACCTCATCGCCCTCGGCTTTTCGGCGGCCCTCCGCCACGAAGGCCCGGATGTCCTCGAGCCCACCCGTCTGTTCGCCTGCATCGGCGAGGAAGTCGGCGATCTCGTTCGCCACCTGGGAGAGCGCGACCAGGGCCAACGGCACACAGCCCTGGCTGTCTTGAAAGACCCGGCCTCGCCAGCGGTCGAACTCTGCCGCCCGGCCGGCCTCCTCCGGCGTCGGCGCAGCGTCGTCATCCGGTAACTCCGGAAGGCCACCGGCGGCCGCTATCTCCTCCCAAACCGGGATCGCCCAGTCGATGCGCAGCCCGAGCAGCACGCCGAACCCGCGCCGGGCCAGGTCATCCGTGTCGCCAGGTGGCAGGTCGCGCGGTGCCTTGCCGTCCGCCAGGTCGAGCAGGACGCGTCGCACGGCCCCGAACGACAGCTCAGCGAGGGCATCGGGCGAGCGCCAACCCGGCAGAAGCTGTACCTCCTCGCTGTCGGCCAGGGCGCCGGACGCGATCAACGCCGCCCCGAGTGCCTCCCCATCCGGTACATCGCCCGCGCCCAGTGCGACCGGCAGCGCGACCAGTTCGGCCCATCCGGACGGACCGATCGCGGCACCCTCCGCGGCGACCAACAGTACCCAGTTGAGCTCGTCGCCGGCCTCGTCGCCCTGCTGCTCGCCGAGCTTGCGGACCGCAAGGTCAAGGATGTCGGTTCGCCCAGCCGTCATGAGCGCCTGCACCAGCACGTCGAACTCGTCGCTGTCCTCGTCGCCGAACGCCTCCAACACGCGGTCCGCGACCGGGCCCGGGGCCTTGCCGAAGGTCAGGCTCGGCGGTGCGGACGATGCCTGCAGGCCAAGCAGTTGCAGCGCCGCCGGTCCGCGGAGCAAGCGGGCGCGGTCGATCCAGGCGCGGCGGTTCTCCGGCGTATCCTCGCGGTCGGACATCCAGCGCCGGAACGCGGCGCGATCGGCGCGCTGCACCAGAAGCTCGACACCCGCTTGCAGCAGCTCGGTGGCGACCGCCCGGGTTACAGCCTGGACGGCCTGGAGGTCGGTCTCACCGGGGCGAAGCGTGTCCAGCATCTCGATGTCGGGGTAGTGGGTGAGCAGCACGACATCGAGGTCGGGCGCCACGTCCCGCGCGAGGTCGGCGGCCTGGTTGACGCGTTCGTCTTGGGGATCGATCGGCTTGGGCAAGGGACAATCCTAAAACGGGCGCGCACTATGGTATGGGGCGGCGCCAGACTGCAACAGCAGGCCTAACCCGGGCTGTTGGCCGCCTCGATCACGGCGTCCGCCAGCACGCGCAGACCGAGACCGGCCCACTCGCGGGAGATCGACTCGGTCGGGTGATGGCTTATCCCGCCGTGACAGGGGATGAACAGCATCACGGCCGGCATGCGCCCGGCGGCGTGGTAGGCGTCGTGACCGGCGCCGCTGAGCATGTCGCGGTGCTTTGCGCCGTGGCGCCGGGCGGCGTCGCGCAAGCGTTCGGCCAAGGCCGGGTCGAATTGCACGCGCGGAAACGCCCAGTAGGTCTGGCGGGAGACGGCGACCTTGCGGCGCGCGGCACAGGCGGCAAACGCGGTGTCCGCCTGTGCCCAGAGTGCCTGCAGCGTCTCGGTCGACGGGTGGCGATAATCCATGGCGAAATGGGCGCCACCCGGCACGACGCCGTCGGCACCGGGTTCGACGATCAAGCGGTTCACCGTCATGCGGCCCTCCGGCGCGGTGTCCAGCAGGATGCGTTCCGCCAGTCCGATCATCTCGGCGGCGGCCAGCAAGGCGTCCTGCCGCATCTCCATCGGCGTGGTGCCGGCGTGGCTGTCCTTGCCTCGCACGCTGACCATGGCGCGTTCCGTGGCGAAGCCGCCGGTCACGATACCGATGTCGAACCCGTCCGCCTCCAGGGTCGGACCCTGCTCGATATGCGCCTCGAAATAGGCGGCCGCATCGCGCAGCAGCGCCGGGTCGGCAGTGCCGGCCCACCCCGTGGCACGCAGCGCGTCACCGTAGCGTTCGCCGTCATCCATGGCCCGGCGGTCCAGCACCTCCGCCTCCGACAGCACGCCCATCGCCCCGGCGGCGCCGATCATCGAGGGGCTGAAGCGGCAGCCCTCCTCGCTCGTCCAGTTCACCAGGACGATGGGCGCCTCGGTCATGGCACCCGCCTCGTGCAACGCCCGGAGGATCTCGAGCCCGGCCAGCACGCCGTACGGGCCATCGAATTTGCCGCCGGTCGGCTGCGTGTCGAGGTGGCTGCCGACCAGCACCGGCTTGCGCCCGGGGTCGCGCCCGTCGCGGCGTAGCGCCATGTTGCCGAGCCGGTCGGTCGTGACGACGAGCCCGATCTCCGTACCCCATCGGGCCAGCAGCGTCCGAGCCTGACCGTCTAGTGCCGAAAGGGCGGGGCGGTTGTTGCCACCCTCCGGCGTCGCGCCGATGGCGGCCATGTCCATCAGGCTGTCCCAGAGCCGCTCGGTGGAGAGGGGCAGGTTCGATAAGCTGCTCACGTCACATTCCCCGAACTTCATACAGTGCGTAGGTTCGCCCTTTCGAGCTGGTCCGCGGAGCACACCAGCGCTGTCGCGAGTCCGGCGGCTATGGCGTCTTCCGATAGCGCCCGCATCCAGCTGACTTTGGACCGGGTCGTGCCTCCCCGTGCCGCCCGACCGACCACGGTCCCCGCGACCGCCCCGACCATGCCGGACAGCATTGCGTCCAGCACTGACGTGTTTCGTCTGGAAAACGCCACGCCGCCAACCGCGCCGATTGCGAGCCGAGCCAGCATGGAGGCCGGGATACGGCGGTCTGGCGCGAAAGGCATCTTGTCGCCGACCATTTCGGTCAGCGCAGCAGCCGTCACCAGCCGAAGCGGAACCGGACCGGAGGGGATCCACGCCACGCGCGACCGCCCGAGAGAGGCCGCCCAGCTCAGTGCGGCGCTGGCCGTCATGCTCCGCATCCCGGCGACGAATCCGATGCCGAAGGACGCCAAATGATCTTCCATGCTGCCTTTGTTCCCGTCTTGTTGCTGAGAGCCGCGAATTCCGTCCATCTATGCCAGCAGACGCGAAACCCAGTCGGTGACCGTATCACCGCTGCTCATATCCGATTGCACCAGGCCATTGACCATGAAGGTCGGTGAGACATGGATGCCGTTCTGGCGCGCATATTTGCAGTGCCACTTGATCTCCCGATCCAGCGTCGGAAGGGCGAAGGCGGCAGCCAGCTCCAAACCGGTGTAGCTCTCGATCCGCGCGATGATGTCGTTTGGCGTGGCGTCCATGTTGGGGCCACCGCAATGGCGCGTGAACTCGAACTCCTCCCGATGCGCCCCGACCGCAGTCATGACGGCCCTGGCCGCCTGCTTGCCCGCCGGCAAAGTGGAGGCCGCCAGGATGCAGCGTACGATGACTCCGGAATACATATGCCAGGGCTGCGACTGCAGACGGATCTTGATCGTGATCTGATCCTCTCCGGCCAATTGGAGCGTTTCGTCGAGCTTGTCATACGCCTTGACGGAGAACGGGCAGGTTGGCTCCAGGAATATTTCGAAGTGCCGCGGACCGTGCCCCCAGCTGAGGGGATCCGCGTTCCATGTTGCTGCCTGGCTCATTCGATCCGCCTCCGCTGGGAAAGGCCTCTACGTATGCCGCCGCGCTCGCCTGCGATAGCTGTCGGTTCGGCCGGCCCCCGTCCATAACACGCGTCAGGCGGTCCGGACCCGCCGCACTGGCTCCGGCGCCTCCGCTGCAGGTGCGCGACCAATGCGGGCGAGATAGGCCTGTTTGCTCGGTTGCACGTGGTCGACGCAGAGCTGCGCCAATGCCCAACGGTCCATGTCGCCCAGCAGCTCGATCATGATGCAGTGCTGCCGTTCGGAGACGCGGAACGCCTCCGGATTCGCCAGGGACTTCGCACGCATCGGCAGGGACAGGTTCATACAATCCCGGATGGAGTGCACGAGATACCGGTTGCCGCACGCGCCAAAAAGAGCCAGATGGAACAGATCGTTGGCAACGTGAACCGCCCGCAGATCGCCCGCCTGCTGCGACTCGCGGTAGCGCCCGTTCAGCATCTGCAACTGTGTCACCAAACCCGGCGGAGCGGGGTATGGCACCATGAGCGCCGCTTGGCGCTGCAGGAACTCACGGACTTGATAGATCTCGCGCACCTCGTCGGCACCGTAGCGGCGAACCGTAGCCCCGATGTTGCGCTCCCGCACGACGATGCCCGTGCGTTCCAGTTCGAGCAGCGCCTGGCGGATGAAGTGCCGGGTCACACTGAAGCGCGCCATCAAGCCGTCTTCCGTCAGGCGCGTTCCCGGTGCGAGGACGCCGAATATGATGTCGTCCTCGATCGCGGTCACCACGCCCCTATCGTCACGAACGGGGGCGTCGCGAACGGGGGCGTCACGAACGGGATCGTCGCGAGCGGGGGCGTTGCGGTCGGTCACGCCCATCCCGACAAGGCATAACAGTCCTCGACCAGGCGCAGCGTGCGTAGATTGTCGGCCGGCGAGGTTTCGAACGGAGCGCCCGACTGGACCGCGTCGGCGAAATGCGCGATCGCAGCGCTGTAGGAGTCCTGATAGCAGGCCGCAAGATCGTACTCGTTGCGGCTGGGCGCACGGCCCGTGCACTCCAACACGGAGCCCTGCAACCGGATCGCCCCGACGTCCCCCAGCAGCACCATTTCGTCGGCCTGCGTGGGCGGGTAACCCGGCGCCGCCATGTTGCCCAGCAGTACCGCACCGGCGCCCGACTCCGCAGCCAGGGTTATCAGCGCGTTGTCCTCCCCTGCCATATCCGCACAGGACTGGCCTAAGCGACAGGATGTGACGCGTAGTTCGCCCAGCAGCACGCGAAGCGTATCCAGGTGATGGATGAGCACCTCGTTCACCAGCATGCGGCGTAGCCCCTGCATGAAGGGCTGGCGTTGCAACGCTGGGCGCACACCCGAGGCATCGGGCAGCAAGCCCGATGTCAGCAGCGTGACCTGGCATTGTTGCACGGCACCCACCTGGCCCGCCTGCACCCAGGCGGCAGCATCCCGGTAATAGCGGCGAAACCGCCAGTTCTCGTGCACCATCAAGCGCACGCCAGCCATGTCGGCCACCAACGCTTCGGCTTGCGCGAGGTCGGGTGCGAGCGGTTTTTGGCATAGGATCGCGAGCCCCCGCGCGGCGCCCAGGCGGACCATTTCGGCGTGCACCTCGCGCGGCGCGGCGATATCGATCGCGTCCAGCTGCTCAGCGTCCAGCATCGCCTCGGCCGTCGCGTAGGTAGCGGGGATGCCGAACTCCGCGGCGCGCCGGGTCGCAGCGTCCACGGACGGATCAGCGATCGCGACCACCTGCGCCTTGCCCGCGAGTGCCGCCCAACCGATCAGGTGGTGGCGGCTGACCATGCCGGCGCCGATCAAGCCTAGACGCAGCATCACGCGTCCTTTCGCACGGCGAGCGTACTGTCCGGATCAAACAGATGCACGGCCGCGGCCGGGAAGTGCAGGGTCACCGCATCGCCCACGCGCGCGCCGGCCTCCCGCCCCAGCCGGGCCGTCATTTCCTGTTTGCCCGGCAGCTCCACGGCCAGCAGCGTTTCCGCCCCGAGCGGTTCCACCGCGAACACGGTCGCCTGCACCTGGCCCCAACCCTGCGCGCCATTGCCGTCCGGTACCTCGCCGAGATGCAGATCCTCCGCCCGGACGCCCACGGTGACGCTGCCTCCCGCATAGCGGGCGAGCGTCTCCGGTCGCCACAGCGTAAGCGGCGCGCGAACGCCATTGCACGCCGCCACGGCTCCGTCCAGCGTCGCCGGTATCAGGTTCATCGGCGGACTGCCGAGGAATTTCGCGACGAAAGTGTCTGCCGGATTCCAATACACGTCGAGCGGCGCGCCGACCTGGACCACGCGGCCGCCATTCATGACGCAGATGCGCGTGCCCATGGTCATCGCCTCCACCTGGTCGTGGGTGACGTAGATCATCGTCGAGCGGAGGCGGTGATGCTGGCGGATGAGTTCGTTCCGGGTGTTCACGCGCAAGGCGGCATCGAGGTTGGAGAGCGGCTCGTCGAACAGGAATACTTGCGGTTCGCGCACCATGGCCCGGCCCAGTGCCACGCGCTGCCGCTGCCCGCCCGACAGCGCCGCCGGTTTGCGTGCGAGATATGGCGTCAGCCCCAGCATGTCGGCCGTCTCGGTCACGCGACGAGTGATCTCCGCACTGGCCACGTTGCGCCGGCGTAGGCCGAAGCTAAGATTATCACCTACGGTCATATGGGGATACAGCGCGTAGGACTGGAACACCATGGCGATGTCGCGGTCCTTGGCCGGCACATCGTTCATCACGCGGCCGCCGATCCGCAGCTGCCCGGCGCTGATCGACTCAAGCCCGGCCACCATCCGCAACGTCGTGGACTTGCCGCAGCCGGACGGGCCCAGCAACACCATGAACTCGCCATCCGCGACGTGGATGTCGACACTGTCGACCGCCGGGTGCGAGCCGGCGCCATAGCTTTTCGTGATGCCGGTCAGCTGCACGTCGGCCATTAATTCGTCCTGTTCATTTTACCGCACCCGCGGTCATGCCTTGGATCAGCTTTTCGGAGAAGAATGCGTAGACCACGATAACGGGGATAACGGAGATCATTACGCCGGTCGCGATCAGGCCGATATCTTGGAAGTGATCGCCCATGAAGCGCTGGATCCCGACGGGCAGCGTGCGCAGGTCGTCGTCGGTGATGAGCACGACGGCGAACAAGAACTCGTTCCACAAAAGGATGAAGTTCAGGATGATCGTGGTCGCGATCGCGGGCATGCCGATCGGCAATACCAGCCGCACGAAGATCTCGAGGTCACCGTAGCCGTCCACCTTAGCGGCATCGAATAAATCCTGCGGAATGCGCGAGAAGAAGCCTTCCAGCAGATACACGGTGAGCGGCAGTTGCAGCGATACGTAGACCAGGATCAGTCCGAGCCGGCTGTTATACAGGCCGAAGTCGACCAGCACCTGATAGATCGAGATCAGCACCACCTGCGGCGGGAAGATGATGGAGGAGAACAGGATGC
>CAXTWC010000022.1:0-36900 GCA_964247805.1 uncultured Acetobacteraceae bacterium
CGCCGGGCCGGATGCTGCTGGCGGAGGCGAACCAGTGGCCCGAAGACGCCCAGGTGTACTTCGGCGAGGGCGATGAATGCCACATGTCCTTCCACTTCCCGTTGATGCCGCGCATGTACATGGCCATTGCGCGGGAGGACCGGTTTCCGATCACCGACATCATGCGGCAGACGCCCGCGATCCCGGCGAACTGCCAGTGGGCGGTGTTCCTTCGGAACCATGACGAATTGACTCTGGAGATGGTGACCTCCGGCGAGCGTGATTACCTGTGGGAGACCTATGCCGCCGATCGCCGCGCGCGGCTCAATCTGGGCATCCGGCGCCGTCTCGCGCCGCTGTTGCAACGCGACCGCCGGCGGATCGAGTTGATGAACGGGTTGCTGCTGTCGATGCCTGGGACGCCCGTGATCTACTACGGCGACGAAATCGGCATGGGCGACAACATCTTCATCGGCGACCGCGACGGTGTTCGTACCCCGATGCAGTGGTCGATCGACCGCAACGGCGGTTTCTCGCGCGCCGACCCGGCGAAGCTCGTGCTGCCGCCGATCATGGATCCAATCTACGGCTTTGCCGCAGTGAACGTCGAAGCACAGGCCTCCGACCCGTTCTCGCTACTGAACTGGATGCGCCGCATGCTCGCCGTGCGCCAGCGTCACAAAGCGTTCGGCCGCGGCACCCAGCGCTTCCTATATCCCGGTAATCGCAAGGTCCTGGCCTATCTGCGCGAATTCGACGATGGGACTAGCGAGACCATCCTGTGCGTCTCTAACCTCTCGCGCGCCGCACAGGCCGTGGAGTTGGACCTTTCGGCATTTGCCGGGCGGGTTCCGGTCGACATCGTCGGCGGCGCGGTTTTCCCGGCACTCGGGCAATTGCCGTATCTGCTGACCCTGCCGCCCTACACGTTCTTCTGGTTCCTGCTGGCGTCGGATGCTCAGCTCCCGAGTTGGCATGTACCGCAGCCCGAAGCGCTTCCCGAGTTCTCCACCATCGTGCTGCGATCCTCGTTGGAGGAAGTGCGCCCTGGTTACGGCCGCACCGTGCTCGAGAACGAAGCGTTGCCGCAATACCTGCCGAAGCGTCGGTGGTTTGCATCCAAGACCGAGAAGTTGACTGGGGTGAAGCTGGCGTATTTTGCCCAGATCAGCCCGGTTCCGGATCCGATTTTCCTCACCGAAGTCGAAGCGCAGTTCGGCGACCGCACCGAGCGCTATGTGCTCCCGATGGGCACGGTGTGGGAGGATCAAGCGATCGGTAACTTGCCGGCGCAGCTTGCAATGGCGCGCGTGCGGCTTGGTCCGAGGGTCGGATACCTGACCGATGCGTTCGCGATCGACGCTTTCACCCGTGCCATGCTGCGCAATTTGCGCACCAGTGCCACGGTCGCGATTGAGGGTGGCAAGCTGGAGTTCCGGCCGACTTCTCTGATGACAAGCCTTGATCTAGCCGAGGATGCGGAGATCCGCCGCCTATCCGCCGAGCAGTCCAACTCCTCGTTGATCGTAGGCGATACCTTAGTGATGAAGGTGGTGCGCCGAGTCACCGCCGGGGTGCACCCGGAGGGCGAGATTACCCGCTTCTTGACCGAGCGCGGATTTGGCAACACTGCACCGCTATACGGTGAAGTGGCCCGTGTAGACGATGCCGGGACACCGCACACGATCGGCTTGGTGCAGGGTTTCGTGCGTAACCAGGGCGATGGCTGGGGTTACACGCTGGAGTACCTGGAGCGGACCGTGGACGAGTTGTCCACCACCGACAGTGAAGCTGCGGGGGCGGACGCGGAGGACGCGTTCGCACCGTACAACGTGTTCGCGGCCGCGATCGGGCAACGCCTGGGCGAGTTGCATGCTGTGTTCTCCGGCCCGACCGATGAGCCGGCGTTCAATCCCGAGCCTGCTACGCCGGAGGTGCTTGCGGCGTGGGCCGATGGGGCGATCGGGCAGATCGACATGGCGCTCGAAATGCTGGGCCGGGTCACCGAGTGGCCGAACCCGCGGGCCGAAGCGCGTGCTAAGGCGCTCGTCGGGCATGCTGACGGGCTGCGGGAAGCGGCTCGTAAGCTTGCTGCGGCGGGGGGTGGTTCGCTGCAAACCCGTGTGCACGGCGACTTCCATCTCGGCCAGGTCTTGGTGGTGCAGTCTGACGCTTACCTGATCGATTTCGAAGGCGAGCCGGCACGGACGATGGAGCAGCGCCGGGCAAAGCAATGCGCCATCCGTGACGTCGCGGGGCTGTTGCGGTCGTTCGACTATGCCGCTGCAGCGGCGCTGCCGGGCCGCGTGGCGGCGACGCCGACGGCGCTAAGCCGACGCGCGGAGTTGTTGCAGCGCTTCCGAAGCGGTGCGGAGGATGCGTTCCTCACCGCCTACCGCGCCGTGCTGGCCGACTCCGCAGTGAAGTGGGTGGCACCGAAAGCGGAAGCGGCGATGCTCGACCTGTTCCTCCTGGAAAAGGCCGCCTACGAGATCCGCTACGAGGCGGCTAATCGTCCTACCTGGATCGGCATACCGCTCGATGGACTGTTCGCCATCGCTGCACGCTTGCTGAACCTGCCCGAGGAGGGCACCGATGCCTGATGCGTTCAATGATCTCGGCCTGAATCCCGGCGCGATCGATGCCATCGTCAATGCCCGGCATGGCGATCCGTTCGCGATTCTCGGTCCGCATGATGGCTCGGTCCGCGCCTTCATCCCCGACGCCGACAGCGTGACGGTGGTGGAGCGCGACACCGGGCTCGTGTCCGGCGAACTGCAGCGCATTCACCCGGCTGGGTTCTTCGCTGGCTCCGTGGGGACGCACGGGGCGTATTTCCTCCGCATCGGCAAAGGTGCGTCAAGTTGGGAAACCGAGGATCCGTATTCCTTTCCGCCCGTCCTCGGCGATCTCGACGTGTACCTGTTGGCCGAAGGTCGCCACCTGGATTTCGGCCGGGCACTCGGTGCGCACCCGGCGGAAATGGATGGCGTGTCCGGTGTCCGCTTCGCCGTTTGGGCGCCCAACGCGCAACGCGTATCGGTGGTGGGTGACTTCAACGACTGGGATGGCCGCCGCCACCCCATGCGCAAGCGCCACGGGCCTGGCGTGTGGGAGCTGTTTATCCCACGCATCGGTGCGGGCGTGCTCTATAAATTCGAGATGCTCGGACCTTGGGGCGAATTGCTGCCGTTGAAGGCAGACCCGGTCGCTTGGGCGGCGCAGATCCCGCCGTTGACCGCCTCGATCGTCGCCGACGACATGCCGTTCCCCTGGACCGATGCCGAATGGGTTGCAAACCGTGGTGCTCGCCAGGCTGAGGGCGCGCCTATGTCGGTGTACGAGGTACACGCCGGGTCGTGGTCGCCAGCGGCGCATATGGGCGTGGATGGCTGGGACCGTTTGGCCGACCAACTCGTGCCCTATGTCGCCGGGCTAGGTTTCACCCATATCGAGTTGCTGCCGATCATGGAGCACCCGTTCGGTGGCTCGTGGGGTTATCAGCCGCTGGGACAGTTCGCACCGTCGTCGCGGCTTGGACCACCCGAAGCGTTCGCCCGCTTCGTCGACCGTTGCCATGCAGCGGGCGTCGGCGTGTTGTTGGACTGGGTGCCCGCGCATTTTCCGACCGACGCTTACGGCTTGGCGAGTTTCGATGGCACCGCTCTCTACGAGCACGAGGATCCGCGGCAAGGGTTCCACAAGGACTGGAACACGCTGATCTACAATCTTGGCCGCAACGAGGTGCGCGCGTTTCTCATCGGCTCCGCCCTATTCTGGCTGGAGCACTACCATGCGGACGGCATCCGCGTTGATGCGGTCGCATCGATGCTGTACCGCGACTACAGCCGGAACCCCGGCGAGTGGGTGCCTAACATCTACGGCGGGCGCGAAAACCTCGAGTCGGTGTCGTTCCTGCAGGATCTGAGCCGCGCTGTAGCACAACGCGTGCCAGGTGCGGTGCTGATTGCGGAGGAGAGCACCGCCTGGCCGGGTGTCACGCGGCCGGCCGATGAGGGTGGCTTAGGCTTCACCTACAAGTGGAACATGGGGTGGATGCACGATTCGCTCCACTACATCGAAGAACAGCCGATCTATCGCAGATACCATCACGGCGAGATCTCGTTCGGCCTGGTGTATGCTTTCAGCGAGAAGTTCGTGCTGCCGATCAGCCACGATGAAGTCGTCTACGGCAAGGGCTCCTTGCTGGGCAAGATGCCGGGCGACCCATGGCAGAAGTTCGCCAACATGCGGGCTTATCTTGGGTTCATGTGGACGCACCCCGGCAAGAAGCTGCTGTTCATGGGCTGTGAAATCGCGCAACTGCGGGAGTGGAACCACGATCAGGGACTCGACTGGCACTTGCTGGACGATCCCAACCATCGTGGCGTTCAAACGCTCGTCGGCGACTTGAACAAACTGTATTCGTCGCTCCCCGCCCTTCACGAGCGGGATTGTTCGCCGGACGGTTTCCGTTGGGTCGTCCTGGACGACGCCGACCAGAGCGTCTACGCCTACTTGCGCCTGAGTGGCACGGAAGCCTCACCGGTGTTGGTGGTTTGCAACTTCACGCCTGTACCGCGTTACGGTTACCGCCTCGGCGTGCCGCAGGGTGGCGCTTGGCGGGAGGTTATGAACACGGATGCCGCCATTTACGGTGGCAGCAATGTGGGTAACGCCGGGTCGGTCATTGCCGATGACGTGCCGAGCCATAACCTCCCGGCCTCGCTGCTGCTAACGTTGCCGCCATTATCGACCATTGTCCTTACCGCGGGGTAACCCGTCGGCCCCGGAGTTACCCAGCATGTCCGAACGGTTCAAACACTCTCTTCCGTTCGGCGCCACGCTCGATGGCGAGACGACGCAATTTCGCATTTGGGCGCCGTCCACCGACAAGCTCACGCTCGAGCTGGATGGCACCGACTACCCGATGATGGATGAAGGGGCTGGGTGGTTCTACCTTTCCACCCATGCCCCAGCCGGCACGCGATATAAGTTCCGCATGCCGGACGGGATGTCATTCCCCGACCCGGCGTCCCGCGCGCAGGGCGGCGACGTCCATGATCCGAGTCTGGTCGTGGACCCGTGCAGCTACGAATGGCAACACGGCGATTGGCGCGGTCGGCCCTGGCACGAGGCAGTCATCTATGAGCTGCATCCCGGCAGCATGGGCGGCTTTGATGGCGTCCGTTCGCAGTTGCCCAGGCTGAAGGAGTTGGGCGTAACCGCTGTCGAGTTGATGCCGGTGGCCGATTTCCCTGGCGCGTATAACTGGGGATATGACGGCGTGCTGCCGTATGCGCCGGATACTGCGTATGGCACGCCCGATCAGCTGAAAGCGCTGGTCGATGCGGCGCACGGGCTTGGCCTGATGATATTCCTCGACGTGGTGTACAACCATTTCGGGCCAGACGGCGCCTACATCCACGCTTTCGCGAACAAGTTCTTTCGCGACGACCTGAACACCCCTTGGGGTGCCTCGATCGACTTCCGCCGGCCTGAGGTGCGGGCGTATTTCGAGCAAAATGCGCTGTATTGGCTGCAGGAATATCGCTTCGATGGCCTGCGCTTCGACGCACTGCACGCCATCAGCGAAGCTGACTTCCTGGACGAGATGGCAGCCACCATTCGCGGTTCGGTCGATCGTCAGGTGCATCTGGTGATGGAACACGAGGGTAACGCCTCGCGTCACTTGCGTTCTGGTCCAGGCGAGCCGGGTTTCGATGCCCAATGGACAGATGACATCCATCACGTCCTGCACGTGCTGCTGACGCGCGAGGAGGAGGGCTACTACGAGGACTACCAGGACCCGATCAACATGCTCGCACGCGGCATGGCGGAGGGGTTCATCTACCAAGGCGATTGGTCGCAGCATGCCGGCAAGTTCCGCGGCGAAAAGTCTGCGCATCTCCCGACGACCGCGTTCTGCATTTGCCTGCAAAACCACGACCAAACCGGTAACCGCGCCCTTGGCGAACGGTTGACCGCGCTCGCCGACCCACGTGGATTGCGCGCCGCCCAAGTGCTGCTGCTGCTGTCGCCCTTTATCCCGTTGCTGTTCATGGGCGAGGAGGTGGAGAGCAAAACGCCCTTCCTATTCTTCACCGACCACAACGAGGAATTGGCGGAGTTGGTCCGCCAGGGGCGCCGGGAGGAGTTCAAGCACTTCTCAGCGTTCCAGGATCCGAAGCGCCGCGACCAGATCCCAGATCCCAATGCCCGCTCCACCTTCGAGGTATCGGCGCCGGATTTCAGCGGTGACAGCAGCTTCGTCCAGTCCCTGCTGACCATGCGGCGGGAGCGGGTCTTCGCCGGCATTCCCGGCGCGAAAACCGCCGGGGTGGAGGTGCTTGGGCCGGAGTCACTCGTCGCGCGCTGGCGGCTAGGCACGGGCGAAACGCTCGCGATCGCCGTGTGCTTCGGTGAGGCAGCCGTCAAGTTGCAAGTCGTCGACGGCGATTTGCTGTGCGAAAGTGAGCCAGGTGTGTGGGACACCGCTCGGCGCGGTACGTTACGCGACCGCTCGTCCATTGCATGGATCGAGTCAACTGGAGGATCCCAGGAGTGAGCCTTCACGACCTCGCGCAAGAGGCGGGGCTTGCGCTGCATTGGAAGGATGTCCACGGCCAGTGGCATCAGGTCGGTGACGATACGCTTCGCTCCGTCCTGGGCGCGCTGGGCCTGCCAGCCGGGACGGATTCCGAGGCCGCGGACAGCTTGGCGTCGTTGCGTAGCCCGGCTCGCCTGCCGCCGTTGGTCACGGGAGATGCTGGTGGCACGTTGCATCTTGCCGTGCCTGCCGGGGCTTACGAGTTCGTCCTGGAAGATGGCGGCGTCGTCGGTGGTACCGCGCGGGACGAAGGTGGGGCGGCGATAGCCCTGCCCGCCGAACCCGGCTACCACCGGTTGCGGATCGGCGACCAAGAAGTGGTCGTCGCCGTCGCGCCGGCGCAGGGCTGGACAGTGGCCGAGGCAGCGCCGGGTCGGCCTTGGGGGCTTGCGGCTCAGCTGTATTCGCTGCGACGCCGGGGTGATGGCGGGTTGGGCGATTTCGGCGGACTGGCCCATTTCGTGCGCAATGCGGCCGCACACGGGGCCGCCGCGGTGGCGATCAGCCCGGTGCATGCGCAGTTCTCGGCGACGCTCGACCGCTTCAGTCCCTACTCGCCATCCAGCCGCACGCTGCTGAACGCCTTGCATGCTGCGGTCGATCTGAACGGAGACGATGCGGCCCGACTGGAAGATGGCAATCTGGTCGACTGGGCCGAAGCGGCGCGTCTGCGGTTCGAGCGGTTGGATGCGATGTTCGAAGAGGCCCAGGCAGGTGGTCCGTTGTGGAACGAATTCACCCGCTTCCGTGTGGCCGAGGGTCGCACGCTGGAGGGCCACGCCCAATTCGAGGCGCTGCACGCGGTCATGGCACCGCGCGGGCTGTGGCATTGGCGGCAGTGGCCGGACGGCTTGACGGACGCCTACAGCCCGGCCGTCGAAGCATTTGCCGGCGAGCATGCACGGGAGATCACTCGGAATGCCTTCTACCAGTTCATCGCCGATCGCAGCCTGGCTGCAGCGCAGGACGCGGCCAAGCAGGCGGGCATGCCGATCGGGCTTATTTCGGACCTGGCCGTCGGCGTGGACTCGGGCGGCAGTCAGTGCTGGGCCCACCCCGAGCAAACGCTGCTTGGGCTGACCGTAGGGGCGCCGCCTGACTTGCTGAATACACAAGGCCAGAGCTGGGGGCTTGCGGCTTTCTCGCCGCGGGGACTGCAACTGGGTGGGTTCGCCGCGTTCATAGCCATGCTGCGCGCCGCCATGCGTCATTCCGGCGGCGTCCGGATCGACCATGCGATGGGGTTGGCCCGCCTCTGGGTACTGCCGGATGGCGCTAGTGCGAGGCACGGCGTGTATCTTCATTTCCCGGTGGACGACATGCTCCGCCTGATCCGGCTGGAGTCGCGGCGCCACCAGGCGATCGTACTGGGCGAGGATCTCGGCACTCTTCCCGAAGGCTTCCAAGGCCGCATCAGTGCGTCCGGCATGCTGGGCATGCGTGTTCTGTGGTTCGAGCGCGCGCAGGATCTCGGCTTCACGGCCCCCACGGGCTGGGACCATGGCGCCGTTTCCATGACCAGCACGCACGACCTGGCGACAGTGGCGGGCTGGTGGTCGGGCAACGACACCGCCTGGCGTCGCCGGATCGGACAGTTGGACGACGACGGCATCGCCCGGGAGAACAGCGAGCGGCATCGCGACCGGCACCTGCTATGGTCGGCTATGCAAGCCAGCGGTGCGGCCCAGGGCGATCCACCGCCGCCCGATCAGCCGGAGCCGGCAGTCGACGCCGCCATTCGTCACGTCGGCCGCGCCGCCTGCGCGCTGACCATCATCCCACTGGAGGACGTGCTCGCCCTCCCCGAGCAGCCCAACTTGCCCGGCACGTTGGATGAGCATCCCAATTGGCGGCGCCGTATGCCGGGTGAGGCAGCGACGCTGCTGGACGACCCGGCGGTCTCGGCGCGCCTCCGTGACCTCGACTCCGCCAGGAAGCATTCATGAAGCCGTTCTCTGCGACCGCTCGCCTGCAGTTTCACAAAGACTTCACGATGGACATGGCCGCAGCGCTGGTCCCGTACTACGCAAGCCTCGGCATTTCCCACTTCTATGCCTCGCCCTTGCTGAAGTCCCGCCCCGGCTCCACGCACGGTTACGACATCGTCGATCACAACCTGATCGACCCAGAACTCGGTGGCGAGGACGCGCTGCGCCGCCTGGTCGCTACGCTGCGGCAGCACGACATGGGCCTCGTCCTGGATATCGTGCCCAACCACATGGGCGTTGGTGGGGCGGATAACGCCTGGTGGCTGGACGTGTTGGAGTGGGGCCGCGCCAGCCCGTATGCCGAGTATTTCGACATCGACTGGGACCCGCCGGATGCGTCGCTGCGGGGACGGATGCTGGCCCCGTTCCTCGGCTCCCCCTACGGCGACTGCCTGAACAACAAGGAGTTGACGCTGCAGTTCGACCCGGAGGACGGGCGGCTGTTCGCCAGCTACTACTCGCACCGGTTTCCCATCAATCCGCGCGACTACGCCTCCGTGCTGCTGACGGAGGGCGGGCCGCTGGAAGAACCGGCGCGCGCGTTCAACGAACTCTCCACCACCAACCGCGAGGCCATGCGGGCCGGCGCCGTAGCGGCCCGGGAGATCTTGCGCTCTCCCGAGTACGCCCAGTCGATCGCCGAGTGCCTGCGCGCCTACGACCCGGCGACGGAAACCGGGCGCGATCGGCTGCACCGTTTGCTGGAGCGTCAAAGCTACCGGCTGTCTTGGTGGCGGGCTGCAACGGACGAGATCAACTGGCGTCGCTTCTTCGACGTCAACGGCCTGGCCGGGGTGCGCGCCGAAGTGCCGGTGGTGTTCGACGACACTCATCGCACTATTCTCCGCCTGTATACCGAGGGGCTGATCGACGCCGTACGAATCGACCACGTGGATGGTCTTGCGGACCCGCGCGGGTACTGCCGCAAGCTGCGTCGCTCGTTGGAGGCGGCGAACGAGCATCGCCCGCGTGAGCTGCAATCCGAGCGCGCCGGGCTGTGGATCGAAAAGATCCTGGCGAGCCACGAGTCGCTGAGTTCGGATTGGCTGACCGATGGGACCACCGGCTACGACTACATGAACGACGTCGCCGCCGTGCTGCACGACTCGGCGGGCGAGGAGAAGCTGACCGCACTTTGGGCCTCCCTCACGGGCCGTCCTCCCGCCTTCGAGACGGAGGCGGTTGCAGCGCGGCGGCAGATCCTGCGGGAGAGCTTGTCGAGCGAGTTGTTCTCGACTGCTGCTGCGGTGCACCGGATCGCTCGTCGGGATTTGTCCACGCGCGACTACACGCTGACGGCGATCCGCCGCACGCTGACCGAGATCCTGGTGCATTTCCACGTCTATCGGATCTATGCCGGGTTGGCCGGGATCTCGGAGACCGATAAGCGCGAGTTGGACTGGGCACTCGCCGGAGCGCGCCGGACCGTGCGCGCCACAGACCGCGAGCTGCTGGAGCTGATGGCCGGCTGGCTGTCGGGCGATGGTATCCGCCAAGTCCCAGCGGGCAGCCGGCGGGCGGAGCGGCTGCGGGCGATGGTGAAGTTCCAACAGTTATCCGCCCCGACCGCCGCCAAGTCGGTGGAAGACACCGCGTTCTACCGCTACGGCCGACTGATCTCCCGCAACGAGGTCGGCTCCGAACCGTCGCAGTTCTCCATCACGCCGGCCGCCTACCACAACGCCATGCGGGGCCGGCGCAAGCGCTTTCCCCAGGCGCTGCTTGCCACGGCGACGCACGATCACAAGCGTGGCGAGGATACCCGCGCCCGGTTGGCGGTGATCAGCGAGGTGCCTGGCGAGTGGGAGTCTGCCCTGACGCGCTGGACGCGGCTGAATGCCCCCCTGAAGAAGGAGGTCGGTGGCGTGCTGGCCCCCGACGCGTGCGACGAGATCATGCTCTACGAGAGCTTGGTCGGCGCCTGGCCGCTCGGCCTGTCGGCGTCGGACCAGGCGGGGGTCACGGCTCTCGAGGAGCGGCTGGCGGCCTGGCAAGAAAAGGCGTTGCGCGAGGCCAAGCGCCACACCGGATGGGCTGCCCCAAATGCCGAGTACGAGGGCGCGTGCCGGGACTTCCTGCACCAGGTGCTGGACCCGGAGCGCGTATCGCACGTGGTGCAGGACATAGCCGACTTCGTCGAGCGCCTCGCCGCATCCGGCGCGGTGAATGGTTTGTCGCAGGCTCTGTTGCGCGTCACCTCGCCCGGCGTGCCGGACCTGTATCAGGGAACGGAGTATTGGGATTTCAGCCTGGTCGACCCCGACAACCGGCGGCCGGTCGATTTCGAAGCTCGGCAAGCCTCCCTGGCTGCCAACGTCGCACCTGCGGAGTTGTTGGCGGACTGGAAGGATGGGCGGGTGAAACAGGCGGTGATCGCACGCGCCTTGCGGTTCCGCGCCGACTCCGGCGGGTTGTTCACGGAGGGCAACTACACCCCCCTGCGTGTCGATGGAGAGCGGGCCGACCACGTGCTGGCATTTGCGCGTGTTCACGAAGGGCGGGCCGCGATTACCGTCGTAACCCGACTTCCTGGTCACCTTCCCGGCATCGGGCCGATTCCGCTCGCTGATCCGGCAGTTTGGGCTGGAACATTCATTGTTACTCCACGTAACTTCCTTGGACGCCGCACTATTGACGTAATGGCGGCGCAGAAAGCGGAGGGCAAGGAAATGACGGGACGCCTGCCGCTGTCCGAGGTTCTAGCCACGTTCCCGGTGGCGTTGCTGGAGGTTCGATGAACCGTCTCGTCGTTGTCTCTAACCGGGTTCCAACGCCTGGCAGCGGAACCCAAGCCGGCGGACTCGCAGTCGCGCTGGCTGGGCTCATGGGCCAACGTGGCGGTTTGTGGTTCGGCTGGAGCGGCAATGTCTCCAACGATCATCAGGTGAACTCGATCGTCGACGGCGGGGTGCAATACGCCACCATCGACCTCACCAAGACCGAGCACGATCGGTATTATAACGAGTTCTCCAACAGCACTTTGTGGCCGTTGCTGCATTCGATGCCTGAGCTGATGACGTTCGACCGGCGTAATGCGCAAGTCTATCGCACTGTCAACGAACGGATGGCTGGCGCGCTGGCCCCCTTGTTGCGGCCCAACGACCTGATCTGGATCCACGATTACCACTTGATGGCCATGCCCGCGATGTTGCGGGCTCGCGGTGTGACGTCGCCGATAGGTTTCTTCCTGCATATCCCATTTCCATCCGCCGACATGCTGGCGAGTGTGCCAGAAGCGGGGGCTCTCATCCGTGACCTCGTGTCGGCCGATCTGATCGGCTTCCAGACGCAAAATGACGTCGAGAACTTTGCCGAGGCCGCGCACCGCCTTGCTGGAGCCACCCGGCTGACAGGCGGTTGGCTGCACGTGGATGGGCGCCGGGTTCGCCTGGGCGCGTTCCCCGTGGAGATCGAGGCGCGCGAATTCGCGGTGACCGCCGAGCAAGCCTGGCGCGGAGCCCCGACCGAGCGCCTGCGCCGGAGTTTGCAAGGCCAGAAGCTCGTCCTGGGTGTTGACCGGCTCGACCCTACGAAGGGTTTGATGCAGCGGCTGGCTGGCTACCGACGTCTGCTCGAGACACGGCCGGACTGGCGGCGACGGGTGACAATGCTGCAGATCGCTGCGGAAAGTCGCAAAGATGTGTCGGCCTATCGCACCCTGCGCGAGTCGGTGGACCGTGAGGCCGGCGCCATCAACAGCGAGTGGAGCGAAGCGGATTGGACGCCGCTGCGCATCGTCGCCCGCGCAGGTGCACGAGCGACAATGGCTGGATACATGCGCGAGGCCCGGGTCGGTTTGGTGACGCCGTTGCGCGACGGGATGAACCTGGTCGCGAAGGAATACATCGCTGCACAGGATCCGCAGGACCCGGGTGTTTTGGTGCTGTCCCAGTTTGCCGGCGCCGCGCGGCAACTGAGTTCCGCGTTGGTGATCAATCCTCACGATCCCGACGAGATGGCCGACGCCTTGGACTCTGCACTTCGGATGAGCCTGGCTGAACGTCAGGAGCGGTGGCAGGATTGCTGGCGCTCGATCGATGGAGCGACGCCAATGCTTTGGGGTCGCACGTTCTTGGCGACACTGTTGCGCGTGGGTAGCGGCGCACCGGCGAACACCGCGTCCGCGCCCAAAGGTGGTTCGATCGAACTGGTGGCTGGCGGCCGCCAGTAGGGCCCCGTTCCTCCTCCGCCGACAAAGCGGGGGAGGTCGAGCCGGCTGATGCTCGAAGGCGCGGTTCGTGCGTGCCGACACGCCGATCACGACAGATATTTAGCCAAATCCGTCGCCATCTGGTCCGCCCCCTCATCGGCGCGGATGATCCCAACGAACTGTCCCGCGGGATCCATCAGATACAGGATGGAACTGTGGTCCATTGTGTAATCCCCGGGATTCGGCCCCGTCTTATGCTGTGCGTAATACACTCGGTACTCGTGGGCCACCGTCGCGATCTGTGCTGGCGTCCCCGTTAGCCCCTGCAGCCGCGGACTGAACGCTGCGGCGTATTGCTTCACGACGTCAGCCGTGTCGCGCGCCGGGTCCACGGTGATAAACAACGGGTCGACCCGGTCTGCACGCGGGCCGAGCTTATCCAGCGCCTGCGCCACATCGTTCAGCGTTGTCGGACATACATCCGGGCAGAATGTGTAACCAAAGTACACCAGCATGTACTTGCCGCGATAAGTCTGGTCGGTCACCCCCTTGCCCGCTCCATCCGTCAGGGTGAACGGACCACCGATCGCTGCCGCCTGCTGCATCGGAGTGGGCGCGCCGAACAGGACGATCGCGACCACGACAACCACGAGCAAAGCAGCTACCCCAGCCACGGCCGCACGCACGATCCGGCGGGAGGCAGGCTTCTTTGTAGTCGGCATACGGTGTTAACCTCGGGAGTAAGCCAGCGCTTGGTGGCCGGCCGCTGTGTCCAGACGAGTATATGGGCTCGCGGCCTGGTGCACCAAGCGACCTCAACTCACCCCGACGACGACGCGCCAAGACGAGCCACGTCCACATACTGAGGGGTCGGAACCCCGACCGCGCCGCGGAGTTGTGTGCACCCCCCGTCGGAGTGCCGTCGTGACACAATTCCTGCCAACCCTTCCCCGCCGAACGCTGCTGGCCGCTGGGGCCGCCGCCCTTGCTGCACCCGTGCTGCCGTCGCAGGCCGCTCCCTCGACGAAAATGGACCTGATCGCAACCTTCCCCAAGCGCCAGGCAACCGGGGTTGCGGTATCGCCCACCGGTCGAATCTTCGTGAATTTCCCCCGCTGGGAGGACGACGTGACGATCTCGGTCGCCGAAGTCGGCCATGACGGCGCGCTCACTCCCTATCCCGACGTCGGTTGGAACAGCTTCCGCAATGCGGCCCCGGACGATCCCACCCAGCGCTTCGTCTGCGTACAAAGCGTGACCTGCGACCCGCAGGGCAACCTCTGGGTGCTCGACCCGGCGGCTCCCGGGCTGACCTTCGAAGTGCCCGGCGGGCCGAAACTCGTGCGCATCGATCTCGCAACGAACAAGGTGAGCCGCGTCTACGCCTTCGACACGAGCGTTGCGCCGCAGGGCAGCTATCTCAACGATCTCCGCTTCACGCCGGACGGACAGCGGGCCGTGATGACCAACTCGGGCGCACCTGGCTGCCTGATCACGTTCGACGTGCAGTCCGGCCAGGCCCGCCGCGTGCTGGACGGTCATCCGAGCACGCAATTCGACAAGACCATGGTAGTGACGGTCGAGGGCAAGCCGCTCAAGCGCCTGGATGGGGAGACGGCGAAGTTCTCGGCGGACGGCATCGCGCTCGATAACCAGGGCGAGTATGTCTACTGGCAGGCGACGACAGGTACGACGATGTACCGCGCCCCGGTCAAGGCGTTGTTCGATCCGCAGATGACGGCGGACCAGTTGGGCGGGGCGGTGGAGACAGTCACGCACACCTTCCTGGCCGACGGTTACTGGATGGCGCGCAGTGGGGCGTTGTACCTCACCTCGTGCTCGGATCACTCGGTGAAGCGGATGATGCCGGATAAGACGTTCTCGGTCGCCGCCCAGGATTCGCGGATGCTGTGGCCCGACAGCATGGCGGAGGGCGCGGATGGCTCCATCTACGTCACCGCCTCGCACATTCCGCAGATGAAGGCGTGGCAGGGACCAGGGGTCAGCCAAACCCAGCTGTTCCGTTTCAAGCCTGCCTAGTACCGCGCTTCGATCGGGCGGTTCAAACACGTAGGGTGCGTTGCGCTTTGGCAACGCACCACCGCGCCACTTGTGGTGGGGTGCCAAAGCGCACACCACCCTACGACGTGCGTGGGGCGGCAGCCAATAGGGCGCCGGGACCAAGTGGCTACGACCCGGTGCCCGCGTGCATCCGGTCGGCGACCGAGCGCAATTGGGCACGATCACCATCGGACATCACCGTGTAGCCGACCTGCTGGGAGATCCAGGCGTACCCGTCAACGGCTGCGACCGGCAATTTCTGCATATCGGCCGGTTCTCCGATCCGCATCGGCTGGACATACAACGTGACGCGGTCCCCAGCTCCGTTGCGGTAGACCAGGATCGCGGCTGGCCCATACATGGCAGATAGCACCCGGCCACCGATCAGGCTGTAACCCTGGACCGACAAGTCCGGCAGGGTCACGTGCCGGCCAAGCTTCTGGGCGAGCCGCGACACCAGTTCGGCACGATCGGTGGCGGAAACGTCGAAGGCCTGCACCGGGTCATTGCCAAATACCTGGAAGGCCGACGCCGCCTCCGCCCCGAGGCGCGCGATCTCGGTTGGCCGGCCCGGCCCGCGGGCGAGCCAACCGCCTGCCCCACCCAACACGGCCACGACCAGACTGGCGGCCACCGCCCAGTATGCCGGGCGCGGGCTACCCTTTGCCCGGCGGCCCGCGAGCCGCGCCAGGATCAGGTCACGCTCCAAGCGGTCGTTCGGCCGCAGCGCGCGGCGCAACTCCGTAGCCTGCGCACGCCAATCCGCCACACGCCGGGCCAGCGCCGGATCTGCCTCCAACTGCTGTTGCACCTCGCCGCGGCGCACCGGGTCCAACCGGTCATCCACGAAGGCGTGCAGCTCCTCCTCGCTGACCGTGGTCACTTGACGCGCCGCAGCTTGGGGGTTCGGGCGCCGTCCATGTGGACCCGCAAGGCGTCGCGGGCGCGGCTGAGGCGGGACATCACCGTGCCGATCGGAACGGCCAAAACCTCCGCCACCTCGCGATACTCCAGCCCCTCCACGCTCACTAACAACAACACCTGCCGGTGTTCGGGCGACAACCGCTCGAAACCGCGGAGCAGGTCGCGGGTCGCCGGGCCCCATTCCTGGGTGGGCGGGACGGACAATCCGGCATCCTCCGGAGCGACCACGCGCCCCCACCGCTGCAGCCGGCGCCACCTGCTGACACTGAGGTTGTGCAGGATCGTGAACAGCCACGGCCGCACGGACAGGTCGGCGCCGGACAGCGGAAGACGGCTCAGCGCACGGACCAGGCAGTCCTGCACCAGGTCGTCGGCGTCCTGCCGATGCTGGACCAAATGGCGGGCGTAGCGTTGCAAAGCAGGCACAGCGGCCTCGATCTCCTCGATGATGGACATGCGCTCCCGCTGGGACAACGGCGCCCGTGCTCGGTGAACGCACGGCTGCCGAACTTATTCCATTGGTCACCGTCCGTGTGGGAATAACGCGCGCCGCCGGGCGTTGACCCCGTGTGGCACGCACGCTTCGGCATGTGGGCCCGACCACAGAATGGATGTCTCCCCTATGTCAAAGCTGACCAAGACGCTGGTCCTCGCGACCGGCCTGTCTTTCACCGCGGCCGCCAGCTATGCGCAGACCACGCCGCCGATGCGGATCCGCGCCACGATCGACAAGGTGGACGGCAACGTCCTCAGCCTGAAGGCCCGCGACGGGCACGAGGTCACCGTCACGCTGACCGGTGACGTGAAGGTGGTCGGCGTGACCAAGTCGACGGTGGGTGAGATCAAGCCCGGCAGCTTCATCGGCACCGCCGCCGTGCCGCAGCCGGATGGCACGCTGAAGGCGCTGGAAGTGACGGTGTTCCCGCCCAGCATGAAGGGCACTGGCGAGGGCAACTACGGCTGGGACCTGGGCAGCAACAGCACGATGACCAACGGCACCGTGGGTGACCTGGTGGTCTCCAACGGGCGGACCATGACGGTGAACTACAATGGCAACGGCGAGAAGAAGATCACCGTGCCCGACGACGTTCCCATCGTGAGCCTGGAGCCGTCCGACCGTTCGCTGATCGTGGTAGGCGCGCACGTGATCGTGGTTCCGACCAAGGCCGCCGACGGCACGCTGACCGCCAATCGCATCTCGGTCGGCGAGCACGGCACCGTCCCCCCGATGTAACTTTCTTCCGCAGATCCTCCCCCGTCCTTCACGGGGGAGGTGGCGGCAAAGCCGACGGAGGGGCGCATGGTCCGTGCCCAGAGGCCCCCTCCATCATGCTTCGCATGGTCCCCCTCCCCCGCAAGCGCGAGGGAGGAACTCGATTGGAGCCTGTATCGATGGCGAAGCCTCCCTTCCGGGTGCTGTTCATCCATCCCCTGACCGTGCGGCTGACCCATTGGGTGAACGCCGTCGCCATGACCTGCATGATCATGAGCGGGTGGGGGATCTACAACGCCAACGCCTTCTTCGGTTTCAGCTTCCCACATTGGGCGACGCTCGGCGGATGGCTCGGCGGCTCGATCGCGTGGCATTTCGCGGCGATGTGGCTGCTGGTGGTGAACGGGCTGATCTACGTCGCGTATGGCCTCGCCAGCCGCCATTTCGCCCGCGACTTCCTGCCGATCGGGCCCAGCGCAGTGCTGCGTGACACCCGCGCCGCGCTGACCCTGCGGCTGCATCATTCGATCGACAGCTACAACGCGGTGCAACGGCTGGCCTATATCGTGGCCCTCCTGCTCAGCGTGGTGATGGTGCTGTCTGGGCTGTCGCTCTGGAAACCCGTGCAGTTCCAGGGCCTCGCGAGCCTGATGGGCGGATACGAGGGCGCACGCCGGGTGCACTTTCTCGCCATGGCCGGCCTGGTGCTGTTCGTGGTGGTCCACCTCGCCCTCGTGGCCCTGGTCCCGAGCACCCTCCCCGGCATGATCACCGGCCGAGCCCGCATCCCCCTCGATCCGGAGGCCCTGCCATGAGCCGCAAGCTCTCCCTCGCCGACCACCGCACCGCCCTGCACCGGCTGGAGCGGCGAGGATTGCTCAAAGGCGCCGTGTCGCTCGGGGCGGTGTCCATGCTGACGGGGTGCAACCTCTCGGACGGCGACGCGGTGGACAAAGCTTTGTGGGCCATGTCCCGGTTCAACGATCGCGTGCAAGCCTTGCTGTTCGACCCCAACAAGCTGGCACCGACGTACAAGGCCAGCGATGTCACCAACCCTTTCCCGTTCAACGCCTTCTATCCGGAAGACGACTCGCCCGAGATCGACGCCGCGGATTGGCAGCTCGAAGTGTCGGGCCTGGTATTGGACCGTACGCCATGGACGCTGGAGCGGCTGCGCGCCCTGCCGCAGGAGGGCCAGATCACCCGGCACATCTGCATCGAGGGCTGGAGCGCGATCGGCAGTTGGAGCGGCGTGCCACTCCGCAATTTCCTGCAGCGGATCGGGGCGGACACCACGGCCCGCTACGTGGGGTTCAAATGCGCCGACCGCTATTACGGCAGCCTGGACATGCCGACGGCCTTGCATCCGCAAACCATCCTGGCACTGGATTTCGCCGACAAGCCACTGCCGTCGGATTTCGGGTTTCCCATGAAGGTGCGGGTGCCGACGAAACTCGGCTTCAAGAACCCCAAGTTCGTGCGGGCGCTGTTCGTGACGAACGATTATCCGGGCGGGTTCTGGGAAGACCAGGGCTACAATTGGTTCAGCGGGTCGTAGCAAGTTGCCCCGCCGCCACGCCAAGGGACACCCATGCTGACCATCGACGCAGATAACTGGCCGGACGCCCCCGATCCGGTCGCCGCTGGCTTCGACCCGGCGCGGTTGCAGGCCGCCATCGCCTTCCACCGCGCCCACGAGACCGACTGGCCCGTTTCCATGTACATGCCCGACGGCCAATATGTCGGCGCCCAGGCAATCGGCGACCGTCCCGAATTCGCGGCGGTGATCGGCCCGGTCAAGCCGCGCGGCGGACCGAACGGCCTGATCCTGCGCGGCGGCCGACTGGCGGCGGAGTGGGGCGATACGAGACGCACCGACATGACGTTCTCCATCGCCAAAAGTTACATCAGCCTGCTTGCCGGGTTCGCGGTGGCCGACGGCCTGATCACCGACCTGGATGCGCCGGTCGCGCGGGACGTGCCGGGCCCGTGGTTCGAGTCGCCGCACAACGCCCGCATCACCTGGCGACATTTGCTCCATCAAAGCAGCGAGTGGCAGGGCACCCTGTGGGGCAAGCCTGACACCGCCGACCACAATCGCGCCGTCGGCGGTCCGGCCGAGCGGCAAACCGCCAGCAAGGGCGAGGCACGCCACCTGGCCGAGCCGGGCAGCTTCTTCGAATACAACGACGTCCGCGTGAACCTGCTGGCGGCGTGCCTGACCCATCGCTTTGGCCGCCCCTTGCCGGACGTGCTGCGGGAGCGGGTGATGGACCCGATCGGCGCCTCCGACACCTGGGAGTGGCACGGCTACGACGGCTCGGTGCTCGAACCCGGCGGCCGGGCGTTGCGCTGCGTGTCCGGCGGCGGGCATTGGGGCGGCGGCCAGTTCATCGGCAGCCGCGATCACGCGCGCATGGGTCAGTTGGTGCTGCAGGACGGAATGTGGGCGGGGCGGCGCATCCTGCCCGAGGGCGCGCTGGCCATGCTGTTGACGCCTTCGCCGTGCAACGACCAGTACGGCATGCTCTGGTGGCTGAATAGCGGGGCGCAACCGCTGTTTCCCTCGGCGTCGCGGGACAGCGTGTTCGCGCTGGGGGCGGGGCGGAGCCTGATCTGGATCGCGCCGAGCCTGGACCTGGTCGCCGTATTGCGTTGGATCGATCGGGACGCCACGGATGGCATGATCGGAGCGATGATGGCGGCATTGACTGGCTGACGCGATTTTTGACCCGCGGGCGGCTCGAGTTGCGTCAGCACGTGTCGAGCGGCGGGCCCGCATCCGGCGGCGGCGGCGCGCCGAACGCCCGCACCGCCTTTGTTGCCAGACCCAGATCGCGGGTTATGCGGCGGACGACCTCGTCTACCGGCAATGCGAGCGCCTCCTCGGCGAAATCGGGCTCGACCAGCCGCTCGGCCAGTTCATCGAACAACCGCTCGGCTACCTCGCCGTCACTCTCGCGCCGGATCGCCTCCGCGACGCCACGCGCGACTTGCCGCCGCACCATCGCCAGCCGGTTATCGGACCCGGCGCTCGGCCACCCCGCCTGCATCCGCCGCTTCAGCGCGAGGCAGCGCCGCACCGAGCGTGACACCCGGTCCAATGCCCGCGCCAATATTTCGGCGCGCGGCACGGCATCCGCCATTGCCGCGTTCACCGCATCGAAGCTCTGGCCGTCCGCAACCGCCTGGCTCAGCGACGACGCTTGGCCCTGTGGCATGGGCAGCCAACTTACCGCCAGCTCCGCCGCCTGCTGCTCGATCTCCATCAGCCGCGTCACCACGCGCGCGGCCTGCATCCCGAGGGAGGCGAGTTCGCTCAGCATGGCATCGTCGGTGGGGTCGAGGGGTGTGGCGTTCATGGCCGACGACATTAACCATACGGCCCCCGGCAGTTTCAATCGATGAATTGGGCAAGTATTCTGCTGCGGCTATTCTTGCCTGTCTCTTTGCCCATCCTACCCGTGCGTAAGGGTTGGAAGCTGTGCGCGGGCGCGATGGAGACCGGAACTGACGAACTGGGCTGCTAGCTTGCTCAAGCTTCGACATCAACCATGGTCAATGGGTAAAGTGAGTTCCGCCACGGGCGGCGGGGGTCGTATAGCACAGTCGGGCTTCCCCTGCCGTTGGTTGTGAACGACGCAAGACGTGTCTGTTCCCCGAGCTTTACGCCTCCAGAGCCGTTAGGAAACGTGTAGCTCAGCTTAATCATAGGCGGACCCTTCCTTCGCGCTACGGTCTCCTCGGCGATTATGTCGGCAGCACACACTTCACCCCATCGGGCAAGATTGCGTTCTCTGATGAAGGGCGCCATTACCAGACCGGCAATTAAGCAAAGCCAACTTCCAAGAATTCCGGAAATCAATTCGAGCGTATCGTAAAACCGCGTCCAAGGATGCGCCCAAACTGTGCTCAATGTGGACTGCAGCATCGAAATATCCGGCCTCGTCATCAAGTAAGCCACTTCCACCTGATCACCAACTCGCAGCGACCTGAAGTCCGAGATAGTGATCGGACTCTTCCCAGATTCTTGCTGGACCCGTTTGCCGTCCACAGTAATCAAATCGAAACTGTAGTCTGCTCTGAAGTCGACATCATATCTCGACTTGTGGATATAGGTTCGGTCAATCACGCCGTAAGTCGTAATGCCATGCTGCAGTAGTCCATCGACCTTACGTGACTCGAGGTACGCCGCGAAGGTAATAAACAGGGCCGGCACAAGGAAAATCCCTGCGACAAAGATCAGAACTATCCGATGCTTTCGCTTCATGTGCACATGACGCGGTAGGGGCTGCGCAAGCTCTTCGGGCTGAGCCCAGCCGTTCAACAGCGATCTCGCCGTCGTGGTCGTTCCATCTAGGTCGCTCAGGGGATCAATCTCCGGTGCGGTTGTTACGCATCGAAGATGAGGCTCCCCTTAGTGGTAGACCAGTCTTAACTGGTCAGAATTTGTCAGTGGCCGGGGACTCACAGTTGATGCCAATCCTGTTTCGGGGCTGCTTACTGAGCGAAGGGCTGCCGCGCCGAGACCTGCGAGTATTACCGTCGCACGCGATGTTCTTGGACGGGGTTCTGGTGCCCGCCCAACCGCTCGTGAACGAGTCCACCATCGTTCGGGAGCGGAATTGCGATCGTGTCGACTACTTTCATATCGAGTTCGCCCACCACGACGTGATCCTCGCCGAAGCAAGCGTAGGGTGGGCTGCTTGCAGCCCGCCATCTGCCTGCTGTGTTGGTGGGCTGCGAGCAGCCCACCCTACGGCGTCCACTTCGGGTCGAAGACGGTCATGGCTCGGCAGGTACGAAACGCCCGGCTTTGGCCGCTAGCGCAAATCCGCCTCGGTGATCGGGCGCTGCACCACCGTCAGGTAGATGATCGCGCCGGCCACTGAGACCGCTGCGGCCAAGACTAGCGCCAGGCTGAAGGAGCCGGTCACGTCGACGATGATGCCCGTGATGATCGGTGAGCACGTGCCGCCAAGATACGCGCCGAAGTTCTGGATGCTGCCGCAGGAGGCCACCATGTTGGGAGGGGCGGCGGCACTGACCAACGCCCAAATCGTGCCACCCGCGACACTGCTGAAAAACACCGCCGCGGAGAGCAGGGCCAACGCCGAGGTCGACGTCGAGGCATACGCTGCGAGCACGGTGAATATAGCCGTCGCGATCAGACCTACCGAGATGGGTATCTTCCGCGCATTCAGCGGGCTGACGCCGCGAGCCGCCAGGCGGTCGACCACGTAGCCGCCCAGCAATGAGCCGACGACACCGCAGAGTTGCGGCACGGCGGCCAACAAGCCGGTGCGGGCCACCGAGATGTGTCTGGCCATTTCCAGGTAACCGGGGATCCAGGTCTGGAACAGCCAAAACGAATAGCCGTTGCCGAAATCGCCCAGGATCATGCCCCAGGTCGTGCGGCACCGGAACAAGCGGCTCCATTGGCGCAACGTGATAGCAGGCGAACGCGGTGGGTCGCCTTCACGGATGGCGGCGAGATCCTCCGCGGACAGCAAACGCGCCGGGTCACGGTAGACCGACACCCAGATGAGAGCCATCAGAAGACCGACCACGCCGAGGATGACGAACATCGTGCGCCATCCGAAGGCGAGCATGATGACCGTCAGGATGGGCGGCGCGATCGCCGGGCCAAGACTGCTCGCCATGTTGAACGTGCCGGACGGAAAACCGCGGTCACGAACGTGATACCAGTCACTCACCACCCGCGCGTCGGTGGGGAATTGCGGAGCCTCGCCGATGCCGAGAGCGATGCGGGCCCAGAAGAACTGGCCATAGCTCGACACCAGGCCCACGAGCGCCTGCGCTCCCGACCAGAGGGCGAGGCCGGCGCCCAGCAGCGTCCGCGGGCCGAGGCGGTCGATCAGCAACCCGGTCGGCAACTGGGCGAAGGCGTAGCTCAGCGCGAAGGCAGACAACAATCCGCCCATTTCCGTCGCGTTCAGACCGAGGTCGGCGCGGATGGGTGCGTTGGCGATCGCCAGGCTCGAGCGGTCGAAGAAGTTGATCACGCCGGTGGCGACGAGCAGGGATAGCATGACGAGCTGCAGCCGCCTGCCTCGGCTGGAAATACGGGTGCTTGGCATGGACTCGCCTTATTCCGGTTTTCCTATTTCTGGCCGGTCGGGGCTCGCATGGCAACGTCAGGGCGGCGGGTGGCCGCTATTTGCCGCACGGCATTCGCCACCCTAATCTGGCAGCATTCACGCCGTGAGGGACGACCGCGGCGCAGCGACAGAGGATGCACCGTTGACAACCGATCGCGGCCACATGGCGCTGGCCCTGCTATTTGGCGCCGCGGGTTCGCACCCCGCCAGTTGGCTGCATCCGGACGCGCGCAGGCCGGCGCCGACCGATCTCGCCGCCTATCGTGACGCGGCCCGGGCGGCGGAACGCGGATTGTTCGACCTGTTCTTCATCGCCGATACGCCAGCGGCACGGACCGACAATCTGCACGCCTGGTCGCGCTTTCCGCTGTTCATGAACGTGCTGGAGCCTGTCACCCTGCTCACCGCGCTGGCAGGGGTCACGACCCGGATCGGGCTTGGCGGCACCGTGTCGACCAGCTTTTCCGAGCCCTACAATGTCGCTCGGCAGTTCGCCTCGCTCGACCATCTGAGCCAAGGGCGGGCGGCGTGGAATGTCGTGACCTCGGCCAACGATTATGCCGCGCGCAATTTCGGCCATGCCAAACTGGCGCCGCACGCCGAGCGGTATGAACGCGCCGGCGAGTTCGTCGACGTGGTGCGGGCGCTGTGGGATAGTTGGGATGATGGCGCGTTCGGGATCGACCGCACGACCGGGCTGTATTTCGATCCAGCGGCGCAGCATCCGGTCCACCACGACGGCGCGCACTTCAAAGTGGATGGCGCGCTGAACATCGCCCGGTCGCCACAAGGCCATCCGGTGATCATCGCGGCCGGCGCCAGCGACACGGGCCAGGACCTGGCGGCGCGCATCGCGGAGGTGGTGTTTTCCTCCAATCCCTCCGCGGCCGACGCCAAGCGCTTCACCGATGGGCTGAAGGCGCGGATGGCGAAATACGGGCGGGAGCCGGCGCAGATGCGGGTGCTCGCCGGGCTGCCGATCGTGATCGCGGAAACCGACCAGCAGGCGGCGGACGAGTACGCCCGGTTGCAGGAACTGGTGCATCCCGATGTCGGGCGTTTCCGGCTCGGCATGGACCTGGAGACGGATTTGTCCGACCTGCCGCTGGACCAGCCGATCCCGGAGGATCGCATTCCCAAAGGGGCCAACTTCCACAAGGGGTTCTTCGACGACATCCTTCGCATCATGCGCGATGGCCGCCCAACGTTGCGGGAGGTTTACCTGCGGTACGAGCGGGGGCGCAAGACGGTCACCGGGTCGCCGCAGCGCATCGCCGACGTGATGGAGGAGTGGTTTACCAGCGGTGCCGCCGACGGCTTCATGCTGCAGTTCCACATCATGCCGCGCGGCCTGGATCTGTTCGTGGAGCGTGTGGTCCCGGAATTGCAAAGGCGGGGGCTGATGCGGCTCGGCTATACGGGCGGCACGTTGCGCGAGCATCTGGCGCTGCGGCGTCCGGATCCCGTCCGGGCATGACGGGCCAATGAATGGAGTGGGGTTACAGTGAAGCACATTCTCGGGGCGGCCCTGATCGCCCTGTCCGCGGTCGCGTGTCCGGTGGCGCCGGCCTTGGCCGCAAGCCCGCCGACCGCCGCTGCGGGCAAGCTGTCGTGGGGCGCCAGCCCGACTTTCGCGCCGTTCGAGTTCCAGCGCGACGGGCAGGCGGTCGGGTTCGATGTGGACATGATGGCGGAGCTGGCCCGGCGCACGGGGCTGCAATCCGCCATGCTCGGCATGGATTTCACCGGCATCATTCCGGCGGTGCAGGCCAAGCGGATCGATGCGGCGGTCAGCGGCATGTACATCACGCCGGCCCGCGAGGAGGTGCTGGATTTTATTCCCTATCTGAAGATCGGCGACCAGATGGTCGTGCCGGCGGGTAATCCCGGCCATCTCAGCGGCAGGGACGCACTGTGCGGACACCACATCGCCGTGGCGGTGAACACGCTATACGAGAAGTCGGCGCACACGCTGAGCGACGCCTGCACCGCCGCGGGCAAGCCGGCGATCGACATCCTCGCCGTGGGGAGCAGCGCGGTGGTGGCGCTCACCCTGGCGCAAGGCCGGGCCGAGGGGGCGATCAGTTCGACGTCGGTCATCTCCGCCATGATGACGAACGCGCCGGGCACGTTCGAGCCGCTGGGTGAGCCGTTCAACACCGACTCGCGCCTGGGGATCGGGGTGGCGAAGGACAACCCGGCGCTGCGGGACGCACTCAAGGCGGCGCTCGCGGCGATGCAGGCGGATGGCAGCTACGATGCGATGTTGAAGAAGTGGGCGCTGCCGGCGTCGAGCACCATTTTCTGAGATCGCGTAGCGCAGTGGGCCGGACGCGATGAGCTTCAGGTTCGACGTATTCCTGCACGAGCTGTTCGGCTTCAACTTCGCACAGGCCGCCTTCGTTACGGTGTGGGTGAGCATCGCAGCGCTGATCGTCGGCCTGGTGGGTGGCTTGCTGCTCGCGCTGATGCAGCAGGGGCGGTGGCGCCCGGTGCGTTGGCTGGCCTGGGTCTATCTGTGGATTTTCCGCGGCACGCCGGTGCTGCTGCAGATCATCTTCGCCTTCAACGTGCTGCCGAGCTTCGGCCTGATCCTGTCGGGCCCGGTGTGCGCCGTGCTGGCGCTGGGATTGCACGAGGCGGCGTATATGGCGGAAATCATGCGCGGCGGATTGGGGGCGGTTGGCGCCGGGCAGCGTGATGCCGCCCGGGCTCTGGGGCTTTCGGCGTCGCGGGCGATGCACTTGGTGGTGCTGCCGCAAGCGCTGCGACTGGTGATACCGCCGATCGGCAACCAGTTCATCGGCATGCTGAAACTGTCCTCGCTGGTCAGCGTCATCGGGGTGCGCGAGTTGCTGTTGGCGGCGGAGCAATCGGCCTCCGGTACGTTCCGATATCTCGAGGCGCTGTCGGCGGCAGCGGTGTATTACCTGGCTTTCACGACGCTGCTGATGCTGGGTCAACACTTGCTCGAGCGTCGCTTCTCCCAGCACTCCAGGCCGTGGTCGGGGCTACCGGCTTAGGCGGCACGAAAGGAAGCACTGTCCATGATCCTGAACCATGTCGCCAATCGCCTTGATACGCGGCACTTCGACACCGTCGTCGACATGTTGATCGGCAAGCTCGGCTTCGTCGAACTCCGGCGCACCGAGCGCTCCATCTGGCTTCGGCAGCCCGGCACCAATGTCGACCTGCAGTTCAGCCGGAGCGAAACCGGCCACCGCGACGGGGATAAACTCCGGTCGCAGGTGTCGTTCCTGAGCCCGACGCCGGAAGCAGCACTGCAAGACCTGGCGGCATGGGCGAGCGAGCGGGGCCTGACGGCGACGGTTGGCAGCTATTCCACTCGGGAGTTCTATCTGGACGCGCCAGACGCCTTCGTGGATTTCGTCATAGAGGCCATGCTGCCCGAATTGGCGGATTACGATGTGCAGGCCTGAGGCGATCGCCGCCGGTGGAGCATGAAGCTCGTGACCGTCTAGACGCTGCGGAGCTTCTCGCGCAGAGTGCCGGCCGCGTAATTCCGCTGCACCAATCCGCGCCGTTGCAGCTCGGGGACGAGCAGTCGACCGAACTCTTCGAACATCGTCGGCGACACCGTGGCCCAGACGGTGAAGCCGTCGCAACCGCCAGCCTCGAAAATGTCCTGCATCTGGTCGGCGACCGAGGCCGGGGTGCCCACCATCACGCTGCGCGGCTTGCGCACGGCTGCCGCATAGCTGATCCCCGCATCCGCCGCCCGCCGCTGGAACCCTTCGTCGATGCCGCTGATCCCCGCGGTGCCTTGCGCCGCAGCGACTGCCTCCGGTGTGTGATGGCGGCTGAGATCGGCGCCGACCATGGTGGAGTTATGCGCCAGCACCAGGTCGGGATCGGCCAGCGCGTCGAGCTGGGCCAATCGCTCCTGTGCGATCGCCTCCGTCTCCCCCAGCACGACCCCCAGCGAGTTCAGCACCGCGCACTGTTCCGGTGGGCGGCCGATCGCATCCATACGCGCGCGGATGTCCGTGGTGAAGGCGACACTGCCGGCCTTGTCGCCGCCGCTGGCGAAGATCAGCTCCGCCCAACGTGCGGCAAAGGCACGGCCGCGCGGCGAGGCGCCGGCCTGCAGGAACACCGGACGCACCTGCGGGCTGCGCGGCATGGCGAGCGGACCCTTGGTGCGCACATACTGCCCGGCGTAATCGGCGTAGCGGATCTTGTCCGGATCGGCGAACACGCCACTCGCGCGGTCCAGCACCAGCGCGTCCGCGTCCCAGCACTCCCACAGGGCGCAGCACGCCTCGAGCACTTCATCCGCCTGGTCGTAGCGCGTCTCCTTTGGCGGCAGGGCTGCCAGGCCGAAATTGCGCGCCTCCATGTCGGTCGCGGAGGTGACGACGTTCCAGGCTGCCCGCCCACCACTGAGCAGGTCGAGGGAGGCGAGCATCCGCGCCAGCAGATAGGGCGGGTGGAATGTGGTGGACAGCGTGGCGCCCAACCCGAGATGCTCGGTGACACGCGCCATCAGCGGCAGCACCAGCATCGGGTCGAGATAGCTGATCTGGCCACCCCGCTCGACATAGGTGCGGAAACTCCCGCCATAGACGTCGGGGATGCCGAAGGTGTCGGCGAAGAACCCGGCGTCGAACCGGGCTTCCTCCAGCGTGCGGGCCAACTGTTCGTAGCGCCTCGGATCGAAGATGTCGTGCAACGCTGCCGCCGGATGACGCCAGCCACCGGCATGCGTCGCGGTCGGCCCGGTCTTGAGATAGGCAACCAGCTTCATCCGGCGCCGGGCAGGCTGGCTCACGCGGCGCGCTCCACGGCGTTGAGCCTTGCAACGATAGCGGTCGCCAGCACGATCACGCTCGTGTCGTCTTCCATCACGCTCCCAACCTTCCTGTGCCGTAGCGTCATATCCCACGCTCGTGGCGCCCAAGCACCATCCAGGAATTGCGGCCGCACGAACACCCTGGTGAAGCAAGGCGGCATGGTAAGTGCTAGGCTTCGAGCGGGATCGGCGGCGTGATAGCTCCTGTTGGCCGGTTGCGGACCGGCGGGGTGCATCGATACGGCGCAAGCGGGCCATTGTCCTGAGGAGGAGTTTTGCCGATGACCCCCGACCCGATGACCCCCAACCCGATAACGACGTCGCGAACGCTCCCGACGATGAAGCTCGGATTGTCGATGCGCTATCTCGGCTACCACGCGGCCGCCTGGCGTCACGCGGACGTCGATCCCGCGGGGGCGTCCAGCTTCCAGCATTTCGCGGGCGTGGCGCAGGCGGCGGAAGCGGCGAAGTTCGACATGGTGTTCCTCGCCGACGGCATCGGCATCCGCGCCAAGGACGAGCCTGCGGGATCGCTGTGCCGCTCGGCGCAGACCGCCGAGCTCGAGCCGCTTACGCTCCTCTCCGCGCTAGCCGCGGTGACCCGGCGCATCGGCCTGGTCGCCACCGCCTCCACCACTTACAACGAGCCGTTCCATATCGCGCGCAAGTTCGCCTCGCTCGACCGCATCAGCGACGGTCGCGCCGGCTGGAACATCGTTACGTCATGGTCCGATGCCGAGGCGCGAAACTTCAACCGTGAGCAGCATCTGGACTACGAAACGCGCTACGAACGCGCCGCCGAGTTCGTCGAGGTGGTGAAAGGCCTGTGGGATAGCTGGGAGGAAGACGCGCTGGTCCGCGACAAGGCCAGTGGCGTGTTCTTCGACCCGGCCAAGCTGCATGAGCTGAACCATGTCGGCAAGCATTTCCGGGTGCAGGGTCCGCTTAGCGTGGCGCGGACACCGCAGGGCCGGCCGTTGCTGGTGCAGGCCGGCGCCTCCGAACAGGGGCTGGAGATCGCCGCCAGCAGCGCCGACGTGGTGTATTCGGCGGCGCAGGACGTGGAGAGCGCACAGGCCTATTACCGGACCTTGAAAGGCAGACTGGCGAAATACGGACGCGAGGAGCGCGACCTGCTGGTGATGCCGGGTATCACGCCGTTCGTCGGGCGCACGACGCAGGAAGCGCAGGACAAATACGAGCAGTTGAATGCGCTGGTCGATCCGCGGCTCGGCCTGTCCTACCTCTATGGGCAGCTCGGGGATCTGTCTGGCTACGACCTCGACGGACCCGTGCCGGAGCCGGTCGACCCCAAGGTCCGCAGTATCGCCAAGGGATTGGTGGCGATGGCGCACCGCGAGGCGCTGACCATCCGGCAGCTGTATACCCGGATCGCCGCAGGGTTCGGCACCCGCGTGCTGATCGGCACCCCGCAGAGCATCGCCGACGAGATGCAGCACTGGATCGAGGCGGGTGCGGCCGACGGCTTCAACATCTGCCCGCCGGCGCTGCCGATCGGGCTGCACGAATTCGCTGCCATGGTGATCCCCGAACTGCAGCGACGCGGCCTGTTCCGCACCGAATACGAGGGGAACACGCTGCGGGAGAACCTGGGGCTCCGACCCACCGCCAACCGCTACACGGCGGCGAGGCACCAGGCCTAGAGCGGATTGTGGCAGGCCAGATCGTGGCCGCGCCCCACTTGCGTCGTTTGCGGGTGCGTCTGCAGGCAAAGCGGTAGCCGGCGAGGGCACTGGCTCTGGTAAATGCAGCCGGGCAGGTTGGGGTCGACGGCGCTGCGGTTGACGGCCTCGGCGTCCCCGGACTCGTCCAGCGTCGCCAGCAGCGCGCGCGTGTAGGGGTGTCGCGGGGCGCGGAATAGCTCGGCGGCCGGCGCGGTCTCGACGATGCGGCCGAAGAACATCACCACGACACGGTCGCAGACATAGCGCGCGACGTGCAGATCGTGCGTGATGAACAGGAACGACACATTCAGCGAGGATTGCAGGTCCTTGAACAGGTTCAGGATCTGCGAACGCACCGATACGTCGAGTTTGGACACCGCCTCGTCCGCCACCACGAAGGCGGGCGACAGCATCAGCGCCCGGGCCAGCGCCGCCCGTTGCAACTGCCCGCCCGATAGTTCGTGCGGATAACGGTCACGCGCGTCGAGCGGCAGCTTTACCCGGGTGAGGGCCGCCGCGACCTGGGCCGCGGCAAGCTGGGCCGCGACGGCCCCGCCCTCACCCGCGATCCGCAGCGGCGTCGCCAGGGCGTTGCCGATGGTGTGGCGCGGATTGAAGGAGGACAGCGGGTCCTGGAACACCAGCGCCATGCGCCGCCAAACCGCCCGCAATTGGCGCTCCCGCAGGTGCGTGATGTCCTGCCCATCGAACACCACGGCGCCCGCACTGGGCTCGTACAGGCGCAGGATCGTGCGGCCAAGCGTCGTCTTTCCGCTGCCGGACTCGCCGACCAGGCCCACCACCTCCTGCCGGGCGATCACCAGGTTCGCCTCCGCCACCGCGCGGAAGGTGGCGGGGGGGCCGAGCAGGTCGCGCACGGTTCGCTTGCGGCGGAAGCGCACGGTGACGTCCTGGACGTCGATCAGGTATTCAGCCGGGAGCATGCAGCAGGCAGCGCACGCCGGATCCGTCGGGCAGCATGAAGGTGGGGATCGGGGCGGTCTGGCAAACCGGCATGCGGCTTGGGCAGCGCGGGGCGAAGGCACAGCCTACGCGCGGGGTGGCTGGGCCGGGCATCTCGCCCCCGATCTCCGGCAGGCGTGCGGCCCCACTCGCCAGTGCGTGCGCGGTGGCGATCAGCGCGCGGGTGTAGGGGTGCCGCGGGCCGGCGAAGATGGCGGCGGTGTCCGCAGTCTCGACAATCTCGCCCGCATACATGACGGCGATGCGGTCGCACAGCGTGGCCGCAATCGACATGTCGTGGGTGATGAACACGAAGGCGGCTCCGGTGCTGCGCTTCAGCTTGCGGAACAAGCGCAGGATCTGACGTTCCACGATGTTGTCGAGGTTGGTGGTGGGCTCGTCCGCGACCACGACCTGCGGCCCAGCGGCCAAGGTCAACGCGATCCCGACCCGCTGCAACATGCCACCGCTCAGCTGGTGCGGAAAGGCGGCGAGGACGCGGGCGCCATCGGTGACGTCCACCTCCGCCAGCATTTCGAGAGCTTTTTCCTGCCAGTTCGACCGAACGCCGCCGCCCTGGCGCAGCGCGTGACGGGCGTGCCAGGAAATGCGTTTGGCCGGGTTGAATGCGCCCACTGGGTCCTGGAAGATCATGCCGAGCGTGCGGCCACGCAGGGCTCGCAACCCCCGCTCCCCCGTCGTCAGCAGATCGCTGCCGCCGACCAGCATCGCCGTCGCTTGGACTTCCGCACGGGCCGGTTCGAGGCGCAACAGCGCCATGCCGGTCATCGTCTTGCCGGAGCCCGATTCGCCGATGAGCCCCAGCACCTCCGCCTGGCTCAGCGTGAGGTCCAGGTCGCGCACCACGTGCAGCCGCCGGCCGCGTGGGTCGAGCACGAGGTTGAGCCCGCGTATGTCGGCCGCCAAGGCGGTCATGAACGCAGCCGCGGGTCCAGCACGTCACGCAGGCCATCGCCGAGCAGGTTCAGCCCCAGGATGATCCAGGCGACCGCCAGCCCGGTCAGCGTCAGCACCCAGGGTCCGTTCTGAAAGTAGTCCTTGCCGTCGGCCATCATCACGCCGAGCGAAGGCGTCGGCGGTTGCACGCCGAGGCCCACGAAGCTCAGCCCCGCCTCGAGGATGATGCCGAAGCCGAGCCCGGCGGAAAACTGCACCATCAGCGGCGCCGATATGTTGGGCAGGATCTCCCGCAACAGGATGCGCGCCGGGCGCTGCCCCATCAGCCGCGCGGCGGTAACGTAGTTTTCGGCGCGCGTGGCCGCCGTCATGCTGCGTGACAGGCGAGCGAAGTTCGGCACGTAGACCAGCGCGATCGCCAGCGCCACGCTGCGCGTCCCGTAGCCCAGCAGCAGCATCAGGCACAGCGCCAGCACGTAGGTGGGGAAGGAGTACAGCAGGTCCACGAAGCGGGTGACGATGCTGTCCAGCCACCCGCCGACGAAGCCGCATGCCATGCCGGCGGCCGTCCCCACCAGGCCGCCGAGCAGCAAACCGCTGACGCTAACCGCCAGCGACACCTGCGCGCCGTAGGCACATCGGGTCAGCACGTCCTGCCCGAAGGAGTCGGTGCCGAACGGGTGCAGCCACGAGGGCGGCTGCAGGATGGCCTCGTAGTCCTTGTCGTTGGGGTCATAGGGCGAGAACAGCTGGATCATCACGATCGCCACGAGCGCGAACAGCACGACGGCGGCGCCGAACTGTGCCGAGCGGCTACGGCGGAAGCCGCGCCACGCCCTCAAGCCGCCCGCCGCGGATCGAGCAAGCTACAGAGCGTATCGACCACCAGGTTCACCCCGACCACGATCACCAGAAAGACCACGGCGCATCCCTGCACGACGACGGTGTCGCGTGCGAAGGCGGCGTCCACCATCACCGATCCGATGCCGGCGACGCCGAACACCCGCTCGATCACCACGACGCCGCCCAGCAGATAGCGCGTCTGCAGGCCGATCGCGGTGACGTAGGGGATCAGGGCGTTGCGCAGCACGTAATGGACGAACACGAAGCCGCGGCTGAAGCCCATCGCGCGCCCGGCGGTGACGTAGGCGCGATGCAGCGTCTCCAGCAAAGTGGAGCGCAACATACGCGCGAAGATGCCGGCCATCGGGATGGCGATTGCGAGCGCTGGCAGGAAGCCGCTTCGAACGGCTCCGGCCAGCGACACGTCCGGCCGGGTGAAGCCATAGGCAGGGAACCAGCCGAGCTGCAGGCTGAACAGGAGGACCAGCACGTAACCCAGCCAGAAATCCGGCATGGAGATGGTGACGATCGCGGCCGACGTCGCTGCCACATCCGCCATCCGGCCGTGGCGGATGGCGGCCAGGCTGCCCAGGGCCATCGAGGCGCCGATCGCCAGCAGCAGGGCGTAGGCGCCGATGAACAGCGTGCTGGGCAAGCTGCCGGCGATCAGCGAGGCGGTGGAGAAGCCGCCGGCCAGCGAGACGGATTTCCCAAGGTCGCCATGCAGCGCCGCCAGCGCCCAGGCCAGGAACTGCACGGCGAGCGGGTCATTCAGATGATGCGCCGCCCGGAACGAAGCGACCGCATCAGGGCTCGCCTGGTCACCGAGGGCTGCGAATGCCGCGTCCCCGGGCACGGCGTGCATGATCAGAAAGACGACGACCGCGCCGAGCACCACCATGCCGAGCGAGCTGGCCAGCTTGAGACCGAGATAGCCCAGCAGCTGCATCAGGCCGAAATATCAGCTAGCGGTCATCGGGGCGAGTTGAGCGCCGAAGCCGTCGAACGGTGTGTGATCGAAGCCTTTGACCTTGGTCAGCACGGCGGAGTTGGAGAAGGTGTTCATCAGGAACACGCTCGGGCAGTCCTCGGCAATCAGGCGCTCGGCCTGTTTGTACAGTTCGCCGCCCTTCTTTTCGCGGTCCAGCTCCTGCCGGGCCTGTACCAGCAGGCGGTCCACTTCCGGGTTGCTGTATTTGCTGAAATTGCGCCAGCCGGTGCTGTGGAAGCAGTCGAACAGGTATTCGTCGGGGTCGCATAGCGCGATCCACCCGTTCGGCCACGCCCAGCCGTCATTGGCCTGCCATTTCGCGAAATGCGCCCTCGCGTCCATGAACTCGACCCGGAACTTCACGCCAAGGGTGTGGTTGACCATGTCCACGAACACCTCGGACATGCGCTTCCACCAGGCGTCGGGGAAGCCGTAGATGACCACCTCGGTCCCGGGGCCGTATTTGGATTTGGCCAGTTCCTCCTTCGCCGCCGCCGGGTTGAATTGCGAGTAGGGGCGCGGCGTATCGTCGTAGGCCCAGCCTATCGGCTTGGGAATGTAGCCCTGCGACGGCAAGGCCTGGCCGAACACCACCGCCTGGATGAAGGCGTGGCGGTCCACCGCCATGGACACCGCCCGGCGAAAATGCACGTCGTCGAACGGCGCGCGCTGGATGTTCAGGTGGACGAAGCGGCAGTTCAAACCCGGCATGGAGGAGAAATCCACCGCTGCCACCCGTTTCATGCGCTCGGTATCGCCATACGGCACGGCGTTGACGAAATCCAAACCGCCGGCCAGCAGCGCGTTGTCCGCACTGGCATCGTCCTTGATGAGCGACACCTCGAGCGTGGGCGAGCGCGGCAATCCCGGTTCGAAATATCCGGTATGGGCGGCGAAGCTGAGTTTCTCGTTCGGGCGCCACTCGGTGAGTTTCCACGGCCCCGTGCCCACGGGGGTGCGCGCGTATTGCTCGTTGCCCATCGCGAGCACCGCCTTTTTGCAGACGATCTGCGTGCTGGTTCGCGTGTTGGTCAAATAGGTCAGCAAAGGCGCGAACGGCTCGTCGGTCTTGATGCGCACGGTGTACGGGTCGATTGCTGTGACACTGGTCACCGCCGCCATCTTCTTTCGTACCGGAGAGCCGAAATCCGCATCCGCAAGGCGGCCGAAGGTGAACACGACGTCGTCCGCCGTCATCTCGCTGCCGTCGTGGAATTTGACCCCGTGCTTCAGCTTGAAGTCCCAGATGGTCGGTTCGGGATTGCTCCAACTTTCTGCGAGGTCGCCGACGACTTTCATGCCGGCGTCGAATTTCACCAGGGTGTTGAAGATGCCCCAGATGACGAAGAACTCGGGGTTTACGGCGGCCTTGCCGGGGTCGAGCGTGTTGATGGTGGTGAAGCCGGTCATCGCAGCACGGAGCGTCTGGCCATTCGGCGTTTCTGCTTGGGCATAGCCGAGCATTCCGGCCGAGGAGAGCCCGGCCAAGCCGGCCAACATGGTTCGACGTCCAAGCGGCATGGGCGCTCCTCACACGAATAAACGCCCGACGCGGCGCCGTATGCCGGATGCAGCTTCCATGCCAGCAATGATCCGTCTCACCCCGTAGAGATGCCGGCGGCCAGCGGCTCGGCGGACACGGCTCGGCTTCAGGGCCGCGATCTACCTTGACCAGAATGGCGCGACTGAGTGACGAAACCCGCTATTTCATCCTGGCGGTGGCCTGGGCTGCCCCCGCAACCGCCAGTTTTTGAAAGCTGTCGAGACTATTCGCCGACCGCTCGGGTTACCTGGGTCTTGTTGTTCCAGAAGAGCGAAATAGCCGTGTACTGACAGAGATCTACGTCACCCCACTCGGCTGTCGAGCTGTCGTCGTGATACTTCACCTTGATGTCGAACTTGCAGGCCCCGCCGCCGTGCGGGAAGTGGATGTCCACCTTCTCTCCGTCGGCCAATGCATCGTCACCCATGCGATCATTGCCCCATGACTGGCTGGAATGCCTGGACACATACACTTCGTCGATCTGATAGCCGGTCTTGTTCTTCAGCGTGAAATCAGCGTCGCTGGCCTGTGCAAGACCGAATGAGGTCATCAGCAGCATCGCAGCAAGCGGGATAGCGCGGTTCAACATGGTCGTTCTCCTCGAGGGAGCCAGTAAATTACGACGCTTGTCTTGAGGCCGAGTTAATTTCCCTCGCCGGCACGTTGCCGTCGTTACGCCGAAACGAACTCTCGGATCGCGGCGTTCAGCGCTTCCGGTTCGTCGGCGCGGATGGAATGGCTGCTCTCGGAGAACAGGCGGTATTGCGAGCCGGGGATCAGCGCGTGGATCTCCTCCGAGAACGCTGGCGGGCAAATCCAGTCATACGCTCCGGCCATGATCAGGGTGGGCACGGTGATGCCGGCGATCTCTGGCCGAAGGTCGAACAGGCGCAGCACGCCGCCAGGTCCGAACGCCCTGTTGAGCGGTTCCGGCGAGTGGATCGCTCGGCTACGCGCAGCGGCGGCTCCGTCGTGGCGTCGGCTATAGAGCGGCCCCATCACGGCATAGTAGTCCGCCATCTGCTCCGCCGTCTGGAATTGCCCGCTCCATAGCATGGCGCAAACGCGCTGCTGCTCCGGAGTGCCGTGCTCGCGGATGAACTGCTCTGCAGCCGGCATGAAGCCGCCATGTGCGGCGGTGACGATCAGGATCAGTTTGGCGACGGATCCCGGATGGCGCGCTGCATGGGCCATCGCGACCATCCCGCCATAGCTGGTTCCGATGCTGACCACCGGCCCCAGTCCGAGATGCTGCCGGAGCGCCTCCATGTCGGCGACGTTCTCGTCCAGCGTGTAGCGCGCCGGGTCACCATGGGCGGAGCGCCCCTGCCCGCGATGGTCGAAGTAGACCAGTTGCATGGTGTCGGCGAGCGGCGACATGGCGGGCTTGAAGCCAGAATGGTCGCCGCCCGGGCCGCCATGGATGACCATCGCGACCGGGCGCTCGCGCATGACACTGCCGTCCGGCACCAGCCCGGCGCCCTCGATGTCGAAGAAGATCTCGGTATCACGGAGCTTGGCACGCATGGAGTCATCCCTTTAACTGCCTGCCCGACCTGCGGCATTCACCGGCCGGGTGGTTCGACCAAAAACTGCACCCGCTCCCCAGCGAAGCGGACGCGGCTGAACGAGATCGGCTGGCCGGCAGTATCCACGTCGATGCTCTCGACCGCCAGGATCGGATCGCGCCTGGGCTGCCGCAACAGGCTGGCTTCTCGCTCCGTGGGCAGCGCGGCGGTGATCCGGGTCGAACGGCGAAGATAATCCGAGACGCCAAGCCGCTCCAGCACTGCCGTGGTCGAGCGCAATTCCCGATACAGGGTGGCCATGTCCGGGAAACGGGCGGCGGGGAAGTAGTTGGATCCCAGGCTGATGGGTATCCCGTCCGCGCGGCCCAGCGTCTGCAGCAAAGTGACTGGGGTGCCCTGGGCCACCTCCAACGCGTCGGCGACGAAGCTGGGCGCGGGTTGGTCCAACGCCTCGAGCAGCTCGTGGCTGGCTAGGCGGTTCTGCTGCTGCAGGTTCGCGGTGAAGCGCGTGCGCTGGGAGATGGGGTATTCGATGACGGCATCCTCGACGAAGGTGCCAAGCCCCCGC
>CAXTWC010000022.1:37000-40074 GCA_964247805.1 uncultured Acetobacteraceae bacterium
ATGAGGATCATGCGATGAACAACGTCGACCTACCCGGCTTCGCGCAGCCCGTTGCGGACGCGCAAGCCTGCTTTCGCACGGTGCTCGACGCCATGTCGCATCCTGGCCGGGTCGGCACTATCGCGGCCAATCTGCGCGCCCCGCCGCCGCTCGCGCCCGCGACAGCCGCGGTGTTGCTAACGCTGACCGATGCGGAGACGCCGCTTTGGTTGGATCCCGCCGCCGACGGCGCCTCGGACTGGCTGCGCTTCCATTGTGGCGTGAGCCTGGTGCCGGCAGACGCAGCGATGTTCGCCGTGTGCCTGACGCTGCCACCGTTCGGAACATTCAACTGGGGCAGCCATGATGGTCCCGAGGAGAGCACGACCGTGATCCTGCAATTGGCCAGTTTCGACGCCGGCCCGCGCTTGCGGCTGAGCGGTCCCGGGTTGCGCGAGCCGGAAGTGGTGCGCCTGGGTGCGTTGCCGGATGATTTCGTGGCCGCGTGGCAGGCGAACCACGCCGCCTATCCGCGGGGTGTGGACCTGGTGCTGTGCGCCGGCAACCAGGTCGCCGCCCTACCCCGCAGCCTCTCGATCCAAGGCGCCTGAGATGGCCTATGTCGCAGTCAAAGGTGGCGAGCAGGCGATCGCCGCCGCGCATGCCTGGTTGGCCGAGCAACGCCGGGGTGATGCCACCGTCGCCGAACTCGGCACTGACCAGATCGAAAGCCAACTCGGCCGCGCGGTGGACCGGGTGATGGCGGAGGGCTCGATCTACGACCGCAGCCTGGCGGCGCTGGCGATCAAGCAGGCGCAGGGCGACCTGGTGGAGGCCGCCTTCCTGCTGCGCGCGTATCGCACCACCTTGCCGCGCTTCGCCACCAGCCTGCCGGTCGAGACGGGCGCCATGGAGATCGCCCGGCGTATCTCGGCGATCTACAAGGATCTGCCGGGCGGCCAGGTGTTAGGCCCGACCTACGACTACACACACCGCCTGTTGGACTTCACGCTCGCCGCCAACGGCACGCAGCCCCCGCCGGCAGGAGTGGCGCCAGTACCCGACGAGCATGTCGCCCCCGTGAGCACTATCCTGCAGGCGGAGGGATTGATCGAGGGCGATGGCGCTCCCGGACCGGCCGCCGATCTGACCCGCGAACCGCTCGCGTTTCCGGCCGCTCGGGCGACCCGTCTGCAGGCATTGTCGCGCGGAGATGAGGGTTTCTTGCTCGCACTCGGCTACTCCACGCAGCGCGGTTACGGCAGCACGCATCCCTTCGTCGGTGAGATCCGCGTCGGCAGCGTCGCGGTCGAAATCGAGCCGCCGGAACTGGGGTTCGCCGTCGACATCGGCGACATCACGGTCACCGAGTGCCAGATGGTGGCACAATTCGCCGGCTCGAAAACCGAGCCGCCGCAATTCACCCGCGGCTACGGCCTGTGCTTCGGGCACGCCGAACGCAAGGCGATGGCCATGTCGCTGGTGGACCGCGCCATGCGGGCGGAGGAATTGGGTGAGGACTGCACCGCCCCGGCGCAGGACATCGAGTTCGTGATGTACCACTGCGACAACGTGGAGGCGAACGGCTTCGTCGAGCATCTGAAGCTGCCGCACTACGTCGACTTCCAGAGCGAACTCGAAACGGTCCGCCGCATGCGGCGGGATGCCATGCAAGCGGAGGCCGCAGAATGAACGGCTACAACTTCGCCTACCTGGACGAGCAGACCAAGCGCATGATCCGGCGCGCGATCCTGAAGGGCGTCGCGGTTCCCGGGCACCAAGTGCCGTTCGGCAGCCGGGAAATGCCGCTGCCGTATGGCTGGGGCACCGGCGGCATCCAGGTCACCGCCTCGGTGATCGGTGCCGAGGACGTGCTGAAGGTGATCGACCAGGGGGCGGACGACACCACCAACGCCGTCTCCATCCGCGCCTTTTTCGCCCGCACCGCCGGCGTGCAGACCACGACGCATACGGTGGAGGCCACGGTCATACAGACCCGGCATCGCGTTCCCGAACAGGCGCTGCGGGAGGGCCAGATCCTGGTCTACCAAGTCCCGCAACCGGAACCGCTCTCGACACTGGAACCGAGCCGGGCCGAGACGCGGCGCATGCACGGCCTGGCCGAGTACGGCATGATGCACGTGAAACTGTACGAGGACATTGCGCGCTTCGGCCACGTCTCCATCGCGTACAGCTACCCGGTCATGGTGAATGGGCGCTACCTGATGTCGCCCAGCCCGATCCCCGCGTTCGACAACCCGAAGCTGGACCGGATGCCGGCGCTGCAATTGTTCGGCGCCGGGCGGGAAAAGCGCATCTACGCCATTCCGCCCTACACCAGCGTCCGCTCGCTTGATTTCGACGACCACCCGTTCCGCCTCACCCGAGCGCCGCATCGCTGCGCACTCTGCGGGTCGGACACCAGCTACCTGGACGAGGTGGTGACCGACGACAGCGGCAGCCGCATGTTCGTCTGCTCCGACACCGATTGGTGCGAGCAGGGCCGCGAGCGCCAACTGGCGGCCGCGCAATGAGCGGCGTGTTGTTGTCCGCCCGCGACCTGTGCCTGCGCTTCGGCGCGATCCCTGCGCTCGACGGCGTGAATGCCGATCTGTGGCCCGGCGAAGTGCTGGCGGTGGTCGGCGAGTCCGGCTCCGGCAAGACCACGCTGCTGAACGTGCTGTCCGGCGCCGTCCGTCCCGACAGCGGCATCGTCACTTACGTCGACCCGGCGGGCCAGGCGCAGGATCTGCACGCGATGCCGCCACCGCAGTTGCGGGCGCTGCACCGGTCGGATTGGGGCTTCGTGCGGCAGGATCCGCGGACGGCGTTGCGCATGGGCGTCACCGCCGGCGGCAACGTGGGCGAACGGCTGATGGCGGCGGGCAACCGAAACTACGCCGACATCCGCGCCATCGCGACGGACTGGTTGCAACAGGTGGAGATCGACGCCAGCCGCATCGACGACCTGCCGCGCACCTTCTCCGGCGGCATGCTGCAGCGGCTGCAGATTGCTCGCACCTTGGTGACGCATCCCCGCCTGGTGTTCATGGACGAGCCGACCGGTGGCCTGGACGTCTCGGTGCAGGCGCGCC
>CAXTWC010000023.1:0-38484 GCA_964247805.1 uncultured Acetobacteraceae bacterium
CACGCAGGTCGTCAGAATACGGACGGGTCATGCACGCTGGCCTCCAACCCAGCCCACAGCTTGAATCACATCACGCGCCCAAACGGAGTCCTGATTCCATGAGAAACGGACGTGCTCTAACGGACATGGACCAAGCCAGTGCCTCCGTCTGCCTGCCAACGATACCAACCACGGCGCCGGCCGGCTTCGTACCGCCGCCGGATGCCTGCGACGCGCACGTCCACGTCTTCGGCGACCTCAAAGCGATCGCGTCGCGGGTGAAGCGGTTCGATTGGAGCAAACAGGCCTAGCTGGACGCCGACCACCTCGCGCACTGAACCTCGTAGCTGCTTGGTCCCGGCCTTGACGTCGTCGTGGACCGCATCCGCTCCGAAGCGGCCCCACTGATTTTGCCTCCGCGGCAGCTCCTCCCGGCTCGGCCCCGACACTTTCACGAATGCCGGTCCAGGGTCGCCGACCCTGGCGGGGTTCAGGGGCAGCGCCCCTGACCGCCGGAAGCAAACCGCCAGGCCAGGATCAGAACGACCGCGGCAGCCCCAGCACGTGCTGCGCCAGGTAGGACAGCACCATGTTGGTCGAGATCGGCGCCACCTGATACAGCCGCGATTCCCGCCACTTCCGCTCGATGTCGTATTCCCGCGCGAAGGCGAAGCCACCATAGGTCTGGATCGCCGCCTCCGCCGCCTTCCACGTGGCCTCTGAGGCCAGCAGCTTGGCGATGTTCGCGTCCGCCCCGCAGTCCCGTCCGGCGGTGAAGGTCGCGGCGGCCCGGCGGCACATCATGTCCGCCGCTTCCAGCTCCGCGAAGGCGCGGGCCAACGGGAACTGCACGCCTTGGTTCTGCCCGATCTCGCGGTCGAATACCCGGCGTTCCCTGGCATACCTGACGGCGCGGTCCAGCAGCCAGCGGCCGTCGCCGATGCACTCGGAAGCCACCAGCACCCGCTCCGCGTTCATGCCGTCCAGGATGTAGCGAAATCCGCGCCCTTCCTCGCCGATCAGGTTGGCGGCCGGCACTTCCAGCCCGTCCATGAAGATTTCGGTGGTGTTGTGGTTGATCATCGCCTTGATCGGCCGGATGTCCAGCCGGCCACCATGATCCCCGCGCAGGTCCACCAGGAACACCGAAAGCCCGTCGGTCTTCTTCTTCACCTGGTCCAGCGGCGTGGTACGGGCCAGAAGCAGCATCATGTCCGAATGCAGCGCACGCGAGGTCCAGACCTTCTGTCCCGTGACCACGTAGGTGTCGCCCCGTTTCTCCGCCCGGGTCTTCAGCTTGGTGGTGTCGGAGCCTGAGGTCGGCTCCGTCACCCCAAACGCCTGCAAGCGCAGCGCACCGGAGGCGATCTGCGGCAGGTAGCGCTGCTTCTGCTCCTCGCTGCCGTGGCGCAGCAGCATGCCCATGATGTACATTTGCGCGTGCGCCGGGGAAGCGGTGCAGCCGCTGGCGTTGATCGTCTCCAGGATCACCGCGGCGGCGCGCAGCGGCAGCCCAGTGCCGCCATACTCCTCGGGGATCAACGCGCCGAGGAACCCGGCATCCGTCAGCTCCTTGACGAACTCGGTGGGGTAGCCCGACTGCTCGTCCAGGTCCCGCCAGTATTTGCCGGGATAGTTCTCGCATAGGCGCCGGACCGCCTCCCGCAGCTCCGGATAATCCTCGCCGAGCTCGACGGTCACGGGGAGGTCGGTCGTTTGATGCATGTCCATTTCTAGCGTCCCTTGAACACCGGCTTGCGCTTTTCGCTGAACGACAACACGCCCTCGCGGCGATCCTCGGTCGGTACCATGCGGTTGTAGGCCTCGATCTCGAACAGCATCCCATCCTCCAGGCTCATGGACAGGCCGTGGTGCATGGACCGCTTGGCCTGCCGGATCGAGATCGGCGCATTGCCGGCGATCACGGCCGCCGATGCCAGCGCCTCATCCAGCAGCGCGCCCGGTTCGCACACGCGGTTGACCATGCCCCAGCGCTCCGCATCCTCGGCCGACCAGGGCCGCCCGCTCAGCAGCAACTCCTTGGCCCGGCGCTCACCCACGGCGCGCGGCAGGGTCTGAGTGCCGCCCGCGCCGGGCATGATGCCGATGGTCACTTCCGGCAGGGCAAAGCGCATGGTGCGGGCGGCGTAGATGAAGTCGCAGGCTAACGCCATCTCGCACCCTCCGCCATAAGCCGCGCCGTTCACCGCGGCGATCACCGGCACCGGGCAGGCGATCAGGGCTGCGGCTTTGCGCTCGAAGATATGGTGCTGCTCCTGCCACTCCGCATCCGTCATGCCGCGGCGTTGCTTCAGGTCGCCGCCGGCGCAGAAGGCCCGGTCGCCCGCACCCGTCAGCACCACGGCGCGGCAGGTGCCCGGATGGGCGCCGAGGGTCCCGAACACGTCGAGCATGTCCAGGCCCATCTGCGTGTTCATGGCATTCATCGCCGCCGGACGATTCATCGTGACCAGCAGCACGTCCGGATGGGGCCGGGTCACTAGGAGCGTCTCGTACTCTGCCTGCATGCTACTGCGCCTTGTCCAGGAGATCGTTGTGCTCGCCCAGGCGCGGCACCGGCCACTGCATCTCCGGCCGTGTCCCGTCGAAGCTGACGGGAAGGCCGACCATGCGCAGCCCATCCGCCCGTTGTGCCTGTAATATGCCCAGCGCCTCCGTCTGGGGATGGGCCGCGACCTGGGCGACGTCCTGCAGCGGCGCGTTGGGGATGCCCAATGCGTCCAGCCGCGCCGCGAGCGCGTCCAGCGCCTGGTGCCTCGTGGCTTCCTCGATCATCGGCAGCAGCACCTCCCGGTGCGCCACCCGCCCGGCATTGGTGGTGAACCGCCCATCCGCCGCCCATTCCGGGTGGCCCAGCACCGTGCAGAGCTTGCGATACAGCCCGTCATTGCCGGCCGCGATCATCAGCCAGCCATCCCGCGTGGGAAAACACTGGTAGGGCACGATCTCCGCCACGCCGGAACCATAGGGCCGCCGGGTCTCGCCCGAGGCCCCGTAGCTTGCCATGGGCAGAGTCAGCCAGCTCAGCGCCGTCTCGTATAGGGAGGTGCTGATGCAGCCGCCGCGCTTCGTCCTCGCTCGCTCGATCAGGCTCGCCAGGATGCCGATGGTCGCCCACATGCCCGCACCCATGTCCACCAGCGAGGCGCCGGTGCGCACGGGCGGACGCCCGCCACCCTCGCCGGTGATGCTCATCAGCCCAGCGAAAGCCTGCATCAATGGGTCATAGCCAGGCTTGCTGGTCAGCGGCCCGGCCTCGCCGAAGGCGCCGATGTTGCAGACGATCAGGTCCGGCTTCTCCGCCAGCAGCCCGGCCGCACCCAGCCCGGCCGCCTCGAACACCCCGGCCCGCAGGTTCTGGATGACGACGTCCGCCCGCTGCAGGATCAGCTCCCGCAACGCCGCAACGGCTTCCGGGTCGCTGAAATCGACCGTCAGCCCTTTCTTGCCGCGATTATAGGCATGGAAGGCGGACGCCGTGCCCTCCCAGAATGGCGGCCCCCAGCCACGCGCGTGGTCGCCACCCCTGGGGTTCTCCACCTTCAACACTTCGGCGCCAAGTTCCGAGAAGATCAGGCCCGCAAACGGCGCGGCAATGCTATGCCCAATCTCGATTACTACGGTTCCGCTGAGAGGCTTGGCGCTAGACATGACTTTCTTTCTGCATATGATATCTTATACTACGTAGATAGTTAGCCGAGGCAAGCAATGTCCCTTTGGCAGCAATGGAGGTCGTCCCATGCCTGAACTGCTCCCCCGGGCCACGGCCCTTGCCGTCGTTGCCAGGCGCTTCGCGGACCGCATCGCAATCACCGACCGTAGCGGCGCCATCAGCTACGACGCCCTGTTCCGCCATGCGGCCGGCCTGGCGCATGACCTGGTCGCGGCCGGCGTGAAGCCCGGCGAGCCCGTCGCCAGCGTGGTGCGCAACAGCATCGCCTCCGTCTGGGCGGGCTATGGCATCGCACTGTCCGGGGCCGCGGACCTGGCGCTGAACCCGAACCTGAACGAGGCGGACCGTCGCCACTGCCTCGGCCTGGGCCGGGTCCGCCACGTCGTCACCACGAATGAGGAGGCCGGGTTCTTCGAGGGGCTCGGGCTCACGGTGCACCGGGTCGAGCAGGTCGAGGAGCGCCCGCTGGTCGCGGATGAGCTGCCGGCCACCAGCATGGAGGATTGGGCCAGGGTCGGCTTCACCTCCGGCACCACGGGCCTGCCGAAGGGCATCGTCACCACGCAGCGCGGCCGCTGGATGGGCAACCTGCTGCAGCGCGCCACCATGCCGCACCGGCCGGGACCGGATAGCCGGCTGCTGCTGATGACGCCGTTCTCCCACGGGGCAAGCCTGCTGACCTTCGCCTACCTGGACGTCGGCGGCTCCGTGGTCCTGCTGGACGGGGTGGACACCGACCACGTCATCGGCCTGATCCGCCGGGGCGAGGTGGACGAGATGTTCGCGCCCCCCACCGTGCTGGCCAAGATCGTCGCCGCCACAGAAGGAACCAGCTTGCTGGGGCTGAAAACGATCTACTGCGGCACTGCCGTGCTGTCGCCGCGCCTGTATGCCCGCGCCCGCGCCATCTTCGGCCCAGTTATCCGCATCACCTACGGCAAGACCGAGGTGGTCAACCCCATCACCGTGCTGGAAGCGTGGGAAACCGAGGCCTGGTACGCCGAGGGCGGCGAGCACGCCGATGCCTGCGTCGGCTGGCCCGCCAGCGGCGTGGAGATCACCATCGATGGAAAGTCCGGCGACGGCCAGTCCGGCGCCGCGCCCGGCACGGTGGGGGAGGTCGGCATCCGTGCCCAGCAGATGATGGCGGGCACCATCCGGCCGGAGGGCTACGAACCGCTTCTGCCCGGCAGATTCCATGAGACCGGCGACCTCGGCTACTTCGACGATCGGGGCCGGCTGCACCTGACCGGGCGTGCCGCCGACGTCATCAAGTCCGGTGGCTACAAGGTCGCGCCCGAGGAGGTCGAGCGCGTGCTCAGCGCGGCGCTGGGCCAGGGCGAAGTTGCAGTATTCGGGATCGACTCCGAATACTGGGGCCAGGTGATCGTCGCGGTGGCCGAGGACCCGGCGCCGGGCTGGGAAGCAGTGATTCGCGCCGCGATGGCCGGCATGACGCAATACAAGCGGCCCCGCGCCCTGCTCGCCATGCCGGAGCTGCCACGCAACGCCATGCTCAAAATTAGCCGCAAGGCCGTACGGGACCACGTGCTGGCCGGGCACCGCCTGGTTGACGGACCGCGGCCGGTGCTCGAACCGATATAGGGGTTCAGCCCGGCCCATAGACCAGGTTCGGCAGCCAGAGGGACAGCTCCGGCACGTAGGTGATGATCCCCAGGCAGATCAGCAACAGCAGCAGGAAGGGGAAGATGCCCCGCACCACTTCCATGACCGGCGCGGCGGAGACGGTGGCGAGCACGTAAAGGTTCAGGCCCACCGGTGGGTGGACCAGCGCGATCTCCATGTTGTGGGTGAAGACGATCGCGAAATGCACGGGATCGACGCCGAGCGGATGCAGCGCAGGGGCCAGGATGGGCATGACCACCAGCAGGGTCGCCGCAACCTCCAGAAAACAGCCCAGCACCAGCAGCAGCACGTTGATGGTTAGCAGGAACTGCCAGGGGCGCAGGTGGTGGTCCAGGGTGAACTGCACCAGCCTGCCCGGCACGCCGGAATCCGTCATCCAGTGGCCGAAGGCGAGCGCGGTAGCAACGATGATCATGATGGTGGCGGCGCTCTTGATGGCGTCGGCGATCACGCCCAGCGTTTCCGACGGGCGGAAGCCGCGATAGAACACCAGGCTGACCACCAGGGCCGTCGTCGCGGCAACCGCCGCCGACTCCGTGACGGTCATCAACCCGCCGTAGATGCCCACCATGACGATGATGGGCACGCACAGGGCCGGCAGCGCATACAGCGTGTTGCGCAGGATCTGGCCGCGCGGCACCGCAGGCTCCCGCGGCAGCTTGTAGCGATAAGCGTAGAACAGCACCCAGGCGAAGAAGGTGGTGGCCTGCAGCAAACCGGGCAGGATCCCGGCCAGGAACAGCCGCGGCACCGACTGCTCCGCGATCAGCCCATACAGGATCAATGACAGGCTAGGCGGGATGACGATGCCGATGGTGCCGGAGGCGCCGACCACGCCCAGGGCGAAGTGCCGGGGATAGCCACGCTCGATCATCGCCGGCACCAGGATCGTGCCCATGGCCAGCGCGGTCGCCACCGACGACCCGCAGATTGCGGCGAACACGGTGCAGGACACGACCGTGACCAGGCCAAGCGCCCCGCGCATCTGCCCGAACCAGCCCGTGGCCACGTCCACCAGCGCCTTGGCTACCCCACCCCGGCGCATGAACGCCGCCGCCATTACGAACAGCGGCAGCGCCATCAGCGTGCTGGAATTCAGCTCGTCGACGATCTTCTGCGCGATGGAAACCAGCGGCTGTCCCGTGGCCGCGAACAGCCCGGCGGCGCTGATGCCAAGCACCAGGAAAATCGGCATTCCAGCCGCGAGCAGGCCGAAGAAGGCCACCAGGAAAATGATGATGAGCATGCCGGGAGCCGTCAGTGGTCTGGTGTCGCGATGACCATGGTCGCCGGGTCGAAGCGGAAGACATAGCGGTAAAGGCGGATCACGTAGCGGACCAGCATCAGGAATCCGCCGGCCAGCACGGAGGCGTAATACAGCCACATCGGGAACTCGAGGCCGGTGATGCTGCGCTCATCGAGATCGAAGGAACTCTGCGCCACCTCGAAGCCGCAATAGACCAGCCCGGCACAGAACAGGATTGCGACGCAGCAATTGAACGCCTCCACCCAACGCTGGGCTTGAGGGGACAGCAGACGCAGCACGATGTCCGGCCGCACGTGGCCATCGGTCCGCACCAGTTGGCTGGTGGCGAGGAACACCGCCCAGACGGTGAGGTAAACCACGACCTCATCGCTGTACTGGAAGGCGATCCGCTGGTCGATGTAGCGCCCGATGACCTGGTAGGTGCCGGTCGCGAGGGCCAAGGCACCGAGAACACCGATGAGGGCGCGCTCGGTGAAGTTCCACACGCGCATCAATGCCGCGCCCACGGAAACGAACCGCTTAACTGCCTCCGTTGAGCGATTTATCGCCGTTCACCTGCTTCAACAAACCCGGGGTGATACGCAACTCCTTGGCGGTGGCATCCTGCAGCGGCATCATCTTGCCGCGGATGTCGGCGAGTTCGTTGGCCGGCGGCGAGTAGAAGGCGATCCCGTTCGCCTCCAGCGTCTTGCGCGCCTGGGTCTGCGCTGCTTCCATTCCGTTGCGATAAGCGCCAATGTTGTCTGTCCACACCTTGACGACCAGCGCCTGTAGGTCCGGCGGCAGCTTGTTGTAGAAGCTGTCGCTGATCATCGGGATGTAAAAGCCGATGAACTCGTGATCCTCAAACCCGTACTTCACTCCGGAATCCCAGAGCTTGGCACTGGCCAGGCTTTCATCCGTCGAGCTCAGCCCGTCGAACGTGCCCTGCGACAACGCGAGAGGGACATCCGGCCAGGCCGTCATGTTCGGCTGGGCATTGAAGAACTTGGCCCGGATCGCCTGTCCGGCGCCGCCCGAGTTGCGGATCTTCATGCCCGCCATATCCGCGAAGCTGCGGAGCGGCTTGCTGGTGCTGTAGGTGTTCTGGTAGCCGAGCGGCAACCAGGACCCGAGCAGCTTGACCGAAAGCTTGGCCTGCAACTCGTCGTCGATCGTCTTGCCGATCCCGCCGTCCACCGCGGCATAGACCGCCGGTGCTGGCTGGCCGAAGAAGCTTGGCAGCTGGAACACGTCGGTGTCCGGCACGAAGCCGTTCAGCACCCAACTGCCGGGCACGGCCATCTCGATCCCGCCCTGTCGCAGGGCCTTGGCCACATCTCGGTCACGGAACAGCTGGCCGCTGCTGAACAGCTCGGTCTGGATGCGTCCGCCCGACAGGTCCTGCAGCTTCTTCAGGTAGTCCGCCACCGCGATGGTGCGGGCATGGCTGGGGGACGTGTCGACGGAGGCCCGCAACTTGAACGTGGTCTGCGCCGGGCTGGCATTGCTGAGCAAGAGGCATATCGCGGTGACCGCCGCAAAGGTCCATCGCATGGTCGAAGCTCTCCCTTTCACCCGTTCGTTGACCGAACATGGCGTGCATGTGGTTTTGGGCCGCAGTCCGACCGGGCATCTTGCCGTTCTGCGAATAAGCAATTCAATATCAGGAATGCCGTTCGCGTCAACGCTGATGGTCCCGATCCACTTCTGCGACACACAGATGGGCCAGGCGACCTGCCCGTTCGGCATCGAGAGCATTCAAAATTGTGGAGTGCTGATTGGGTCGGGTTGGGTTACGGGCTCACGGGGCGAGGGTGGGCTGGTGCCGAAGCTGGTGGTGCGGGTGAAGCTGGTTGCGGCCCTGGGTGATGACGGAAACCGAGCTCCATATCGATCGCGACGAGCGGGTCGGCTTGGCCGAGCTTGGGCTGCGGCTTGACGAGGCGAAGCAGCTCACGGCGGCGCTGCAGGCTGAGATCGTGCCGGCCCAGGTAGCCGTGTTGGGCGAGCGCGGTCGCAGTTGCACGGCGTGTGGGCGCGTGCTGGCCAGCAAGGGCCATTATGGGGCGAGGTTTTGCTCCCTGTTCGGCGACGTGCCGGTCCGGGTCCGCCGGCTGCACGTCTCCCCTTCAGAGCCGATGGCCTGCGCCTCAGCCAAGGTTTGTTCGGCGCGTTGCCGGGCTTCTCGCCCTCCGGCCAGTTCCCTTTGCCCGTCGCCCGCGGTGCGGCTGGTCGTCACGCGCTCGACGGGCACCTCGCCGTCCCGGGCGAAGCGCACCCGGCGCTGGGACCTAGCTCGGGGGGAGGGGGCTATGCCGGCTGGCCGGCCCTGGCCGACGAGGCCTCTCTGCCCAGCCTGCCAAGCGCATCCGTTCCTCCACCGATGTGTCGTCGGGTTCGTCATCGTCACGCCGGAATGACGCGTTGGTATCAGGCATAGGCTTCTTGTTCTCCGCTGTCGGCGTGCTTGGCGCTGGACTGCCTAGGTCCATGCTCTCCGGCGATGCTGCACTGCACAAAAATTAACTTGCCATTCCGCCTGGCTACGGTAGAGTCATCCTGCAACATGACCTCTGGTCATGTCTGCAGGACGTTTCCTCCCTAAACTTGGCGGCTCCCTTCGGGGACCGCCGCTTTTTCGCGGCCAATGGTGCAAGCGCGCCTGCTTATCAACTCAGCCGCGGCAAACAGCTCATCCGCCTTCCCTATCAGGGCAGGGATGGTCTTATCGGTCATCGCGCCGGTTTGCGCCACCGGTTCCGTCCGGCGTTCCGGCATCATCGCCGTAGCTGGGTGCTTGTCGGTGTCCGGCGGGAGGGTGTCCTCTTCCTCGCCAGTTATGATCAGCCATGACTCTCACGGCCACACCGCTCTCCCCACTGGCAACGAGGGCATAAGGCAGGCCGTCTTTGGGCGGCGAATGGACGTTCACCCCGAATCGGTCAGTGTCCACAATGGCTCCTGCGCTGCGCTGGGCACATAAGCGCCGGACGCCTTGCCATGTTGCAAGTGGCAGGCGTCCATGCAGGCACCGAGCGGGGTATCACGTTGCAGCTTCACCGGTTGACGGTCGTCGGCAGGCGATACGCGCACGCAAACAACGAGCATGTACGGAAAACCCTCGACCCGGGGTTGTCGCACAGCGCAGCAATCCGACGGGTTTGTCGCACTGCTCTGGCCGGGTCTGAATGGCAGCGCGGCGCAGGAAATATCGGGAACAAGCGATTTCCGCTTACCAAGATGCAAATCATAGATGGATGATTGACTATCTATAATCGATTATCGACAGTCACGTGTGTCAATGAGGAGGCCTACAGTGAGCCTGGACGCACGTCGCTCAACACCTGACGTTGTTACTGATAGTTTGCGTGCGGCCATTCTGACCGGGGCAATCGCGGGCGGCGCACCACTCCGTCAGAACGATGTGGCCACGCAGTTCGGCATCAGCGTGGTGCCGGTCCGCGAAGCCTTCCAGCGCCTCGTTGCCGAGGGTCTCGCCGAGCACCGTCCCAACCGTGGAGTGCTGGTCACCGCGCTTGTGGAGGCCGACCTCACCGAAATCGCCGAACTCCGCACCTTGCTGGAACCGCACGCCTTGCGCCTCTCCGCGCCGCACCTTTCGGTCAATGACCTGGCTGCGGCCGAGGCGGTCCTGCACCAGGCCGCCGGGACGAATGACCTGCTGGAGCGGGCACGCCTCCATTGGGAGTTCCACCGGACCCTCTACAGCCGCGCCCGGCGTCCGCGCGTGCTCGATCAGCTCGCCTTCCTGCACACGAGCCTCAGTCGATGCTTGTTGCCAGCTTGGAGTCGCGTCGGAATGAGCTCGGGGTGGGTGGACAGCCACTTGCTGATTCTCTCCGCCCTTCGCCGGTCCAATGTCGACAAGGCCTGCGCCGAGGTCGTCCGCCAGATCGCGGAGGCAGCGGAGCGGATGCACGCTGGCTTGGACAGAACGGCGCAGGAGCCTACGCGATGATCCCCATCATCGGTAAGCGTGTGCTCACGTTCGACTGCTACGGCACGCTGATTGATTGGGAAACCGGTATCCTGGACCGTGTGCGGCCTTGGTTCCAGGAAGCCGGGCGGGCGGACGTCCCGGACGACTTGGTGCTGACCGCCTTCGCCCTCCACCAGGCACGCCACCAGCAGCCGCGTCCGGCGCTGCCCTATCCCGACGTGCTGCGGCTTACCTGGCGAGACATCGCGGCTACGTTTGGCCTTTCGGACGATGCCGAACACGACCGGCTGTTCGCCGAAAGCTGCAGTGACTGGCCGCCCTTCCCGGACACCATCACAGCCCTCAAGCAGCTGTCTTCCCGGTTCGCACTCGTCGCTCTCTCAAACGTCGACAATGCGTCCCTCGCGCGCTCGCTCCAGCTTCTTCGAGTACCGTTCCTTCTGACGGTCACGGCCGAGGACGTGGGCAGCTACAAGCCTGGCCTTGCGCATTTCGAGACCGCCCTCAGGCGTCTGGCCGAGGAAGGATATCCTCAGGAGAGCATCCTGCACGTCGCTCAAAGCCGCCATCATGACGTGGACCCGGCTGGCCGGCTGGGTATTCCGACCGTTTGGGTCAACCGCCGCCATGGTAAGCGTGGGACAGGGGCAACCATCGCAAATGCCGCCGAACCCTATGCCACTACTCTGAGCCTGGCCGAGTTGGCCAACAGCCTCAGCAGCGGAACCGAAAATGCAGTTCAGCCTGGCAAAGAAGCCTAGTTAGCTGGCTGACGACGCACGGCCGCTGCTTCCGACCCATGTTGGCCGTAGCAGCGGTCCAACGACGATCTTGGGAGCGGTTTTGTTGCTACCGAACTTCCGTTGCTGCGGTGATCCGGTATACGCGCCGGGCGGTATCGGCGAATAAGGCCCGCCGTTCCGCATCGCTTGCTACGGTGGTCAAGCGCTTAAAGGCATTCCAGCAACTGACATAGCTGTAGGACCCCTTATCGACGGGGAAGTTGCTCTCGAACATGCAGCGTTCCGCGCCGAATGCCTCGATGCTGGTGATGATGTAGGGCCGCCACGCCGCGGCGAGTTCTTCGGACGATGGTGGGTCGCTCTCGTCCGCAAAGCCAAACCCGTTGATGCGCATGCCGAGGCCGCCCAGCTTTACCGTGACGTTCGGACAGGTGGCTAACTCGCGTATGTCTCTGGTCCAGGCTTGGAAGGTCTCCGCGCGCCGTCCTTGATAGACACCCGCACCCAGCGGCCCTCCGACATGGTTCAGGATCACCGAAGTCTCCGGAAAGCGGCGCGCCAGGGCGACGAGTTCCGGCAACTGCGGATGGAACAGCCAGGCATCGTAGGACAAGCCGAGGGGCGCGAGTTGGGCGACCCCCTCAAGGTAGTCCACACTTGAGAGCAGGCCCGGTAGCCCAGCGCTCAACGGGTTCAGCAGCGAGGTGTCGGCGTCCCACGTTGTCAGGTGCCGAACGCCGCGGAACCGGCCATTGCCGGCGCGTAGATGCGTTTCCAGCACGTCGCGCACTCGGGCGCCGAGGGTGAGGTCGGCATGGCCCACGATCGCCGCGCACATGCGCGTTGGCCCGTAACGTCCGCTCGCACCCATGGCGGCGACGCCGTTGGCGAACTCGGTCTCTCCGACCGGACGCAGTTCTGGCGGGCCTTCCTGCCGATACATCGCCTGTGCCTGCATGAAGATCGTGGCGACGATGTTGTGGCCGGCTGCGACGTCCTCCAGCAGCTCGTCGGCCAGATAGCGCCATCCCTCCCGGTCCCAGAGATGGTGATGCGCGTCCACAATCGGCAGCTCAGGTTGCAGCACCTCCTCGCGCCGCCGGGCGAGCCAATTGGGCCTGACCGGCAGGTAATGTGGCGCAGGTTGCCCGGCAGCGGTGGCACTCATAGCTGCTCTTGCCGGGTGCGCGGGCCGAACACCCCGATGGACACCACAACGACCACCATGGCGCCGACGATGAGCGTGAAGACGCCGGCCGTGCCGAACTCGCGCAGGCAGTATGCAACCATGAAGCCGGAGAACGTGGCACTCAGCCGGCTGATGGAATAAACGAAACCGATCGCCCGCGCCCGCACCTGCGTCGGGAACAGCTCCGGCTGGTAGGAGTGGAAGCCGAAAGACAGCAGATTGCTGCTGAATGTGATACCCAGTCCGAACGCCACCAGCAGAACCGCCTGCGTGGACGCGGCAAAGAGCAAACCAAATCCGGCGATGCCAATGCCGGAGCCCACGATCACCCATTTGCGCTCGATCTTGTCTGCAAACGGCAAGGCAAGCAGCGGTCCCACGGGATTGGCGATGGCGATCAGGAACGAATAGAACAAGCTATGGGTCATCTCGACGCCGCGGGCGATCAGCAGCGTCGGGACCCAGCTGGCAAAGCCGTAATAGCCGATCGTTTGAAAGAAGTTGAAGACCGAGAGCATGATCGTGCGGCCGCGGTAAGGCGGCCGCCAAAGCTCTAGGAAACTCCCCCGCTCGACGGTCTGCGGCTCGAGCGCCCGGAGCGGCGGCGGCAGGTCCCGACCATACTCCGCGGCGACCTGCGCCTCGAGCTGCGCCACGATGGCGTCTGCCTCGGCCAACCGACCGCGCTGGGCGAGCCAGCGCGGGCTTTCCGGCAGGTTGCGCCGGATGAACCAAACGGCGAGCGCGCCGACGGCGCCGATCAGGACGACCCAGCGCCAACCGTCCAGCCCCAGCGGCGCCGCCGGCACCAGCAGGTAGGCCAGAAGCGCCACGATCGGCACTGCGCTGTATTGGACGGATTGGTTGATGACGAACGCACGGCCCCGCATGTGTCTTGGCACCAGCTCGGCGAGGTAGCTGTCGATGGTGACGAACTCCATGCCGATACCGATGCCGGCGATAAGACGCCACAGATTGAGACCGAACGCGTCGGTCTGGAATGCCATCACCACCGTGGCTGCGGTGTACCAGAGCAGCGAGGCCGTGAAGATCCGTCGGCGCCCGAACCGGTCGGCCACCCATCCCAAGCAGCATGTCCCGATGAACAGCCCGGCAAAGGTGGCCGCGACAAAGGCGCCAAGGCCTGAGAAGCCGAGGAATGCCTGAGTCGTTTCGACCAGCAAGCCGCTGCGAACCAGGCCCGGTCCCACATAGGCGGTGAAGAACAGGTCATAGAACTCGAACCATCCTCCAAGCGATAGCAGGACGACGAACAGCCAGATCGAGCGCGTGACCGGAAGCCGGTCAAGCCGCGCGTTGATCGTGCCCGGTGTCACGACCGCCGGTCGTATCTCCGCCCGGGCCGTTGCTTCGTTCATTTTGTTTCCTCCTTGTTGATTTGTCGGCCACCTTCCGACGGTGTGGTTGTTTGGTGTTGGTGGTTCGGCCTTATGCCCCCGTGACGACGTTGCTGGCGCCGAGCGCCTCGATTTCTGCAGTGGTGAAGCCGCCCTCGGCAAGCACCGCCCGGCTGTGTTCTCCCATCCCGGGCGGCTGGCGCTCCAACCCCGGACGATCGCGAGTGTCGCCGAATTCGAGCGGCAAAGCGGGCAGGCCGACCAACGACGCCGCAGCGCCGCCAAGGCCCGGCATCATCGTGTCCAGCAGGCCTCCCGAAGCCAGCAGATGCGGGTCGGTGAACAGGTCCACGGGCCGCCCAACAGGAGCCCAGGAGACGCGTGCCTGACCGCAGGCCTGCATCACCGTCTCGGTCGGCAGTCGGGCGATGGCGGCCGCAACCGCGGGAACCAGCCAGGCCTTCTCCGTTACCCGCATACCATTGGTTGCGAGCCTCGGATCCTGGACCAAGTCGGCAAGCCCGATTGCGGGTGCAAAACGGCGCCATTGCTGGTCGCTGGTCACACCGATGAAAAGCTGCCCGGCATCGGCCGTTGGAAACACCTCGTAGATTGCCCAGGCGCCGCGCCGGGCCGGCATCGGCGGCATGTCCTGGCCGGTGACAGCGATGCCGGCCATGTGGGTGCCGATCAGGAAGGCTGCGCTCTCGAACAATGCGCTTCCGACACGCTGCCCGCGTCCGGTGCGCTCACGCTCGTGCAAGGCCGCCTGTACGCCGACGACGCCGAACACTGCACCCAGTATGTCGATGACCGAGGCGCCAGCTCGCAGCGGATCGCCAGGACGCCCGGTCATGTAGGCCAGCCCGGTTTGAAACTGCACCACTTCGTCGAGCGCCGGGCGATGCTCGTAGGGACCGGCCAGATAACCCTTCAGCGCCAAGTAGACCAGCCGATCGTTCAGTGCCGATAGCTGCTCCCAGCCGCAGCCCAGCCGTTCCATGGTGCCGGGACCATAGTTTTCGAGCACGACGTCGAAGCTCGGGACCAAGCGGTGCAGCACGGCCTGGCCCTCCGCGGTTTTCAGATCCACCGCCAAAGAGCGTTTGTTGCGGTTCAAATAGGCGAAGAACCCGGCGGCGAAGCCGGTCAGGCCGCGCGTGTGGTCGCCGGCTGGCGCCGGCTCGACCTTGACCACGTCCGCGCCCAAATCGGCAAGCAGCAGCCCGGCGGTCGGACCCATGACGGTGTGACTGAACTCCAGCACCCGAAGGCCGGCGAGCGGAGTAGACATCAGGCGGCCCGCCGGAACGCGTCCAGGCTGCCCGCACGCAGCAGCTCGCTCGGCAGCTTATGGCCGACGATTGCCTCCGCACGACGAGCGGCGTCGATTAACGCGTCGAGATCGACGCCCGTTGCGATCTCCATCTCCGCGCAGAGCAGCGCCAATTCCTCGGTGTAGATGCTGCCGGCAGCCCCGGGCTGCCCCGCAAATGAACAGCCGCCAGGACCATCCACCGTCATGTCGAGGCGCACGACGCCCATCCGCAGCCCGGCCAGAGCGTTGGCCACTGCAAGGCTGCGCGTGTTGTGAAGGTGCAGACGGATCGGACTATCCGGCCAGTGCGCACGCACCCCACCCAGCACCCGCTCCAGGCAATGCGGCGCGGCCCAGCCCATCATGTCAGCCAGCGGCAGGTCGGTGATCCCCACACCGAACTCCGCAGCGATGGCGAAACCGTCCTGCAGCGTCCGGATCACCTGCCCGGGGGCGATGTCGCCCTGGTAGTTGCAGCCAAACGCCGCCATGACGCCGGTGCGTTTGACAGCGATGCCCGCCGCGAGGTGTTCGCGATTCATCTCGCGCATCGCCAAAAGGTTTTCCTCATGAGTGCGATGCAGGTTCCGGCGGGTGAGGGCCTCCGACGCGGAAAGCGAGATGGAGCCGAATAGGGTCAACGCGTCCCACGTGGCAAGTGTCCGGGCCAGCCCCTTCGCGTTGAACCAGAAAGCCGAGAACGCAATAACCGGTCTTGGCCGCAATCCGGCGACAACGGCGTCTGCATCCGCCCAACCCGGCACCACCTTCGGGCTGACGAAGGAGCAGACCTGGATGTGATGCAGGCCGGTCTCGGCTAGCGCCTCGATCAAACGAAGCTTCTCGCCAGTCGGGATCGGTCCGGGTTCAATCTGGAATCCCTCGCGAGGGCCTTCCTCATGAAGCTCGACGTAGTTGGGCAGGTCAGTCATTGCGCTCCCTTAGATCGAGCTGCCCCCAAAAGCTGGGCCAGCGACCAATTAATTCTGTTCTCCAGAATTTATTTCTGCTATGCAGAATTATCTTGCGAGTAGTCCATTGATCGAAGAAGATGTCAATTGGTAAAATCGCGACGCGAAAGGCCGCCGTCTGACGTGCCGACGCCACCCACACGTCGTGGGCGCCCGCCGAACGAAGCGTTGGTGGAAAACAGCACGGGGACGGCGGTGCACCGTGTCGAAGCCGTCGAGCGAGCGCTCGGCATCCTGGACGCCTTCGTCGACAACGAGCCGAGCCTCACGCTGGCAGCGATTGCACGCCGCACTGGCCTCAACCCAAGCACAATATTACGGCTGTCGGCTTCGCTGATGCGGTTCGGCTACCTGCGCCGCTTGGCCGACGGGCGCTACAGCCTTGGTCCCACACCTCTGCAGCTGAGTGCGATCTACCGCAACAGCTTTGACCTCGCGAATTACATCCGGCCTGCGCTGGGCCGCCTCGCAGCAGAAACCGGGGAAACGGCGGCGTTCTACGTCCGGGACGGCGATAAGCGCATCTGCCTCTTCCGTCATCAGGCGGACACCTCGATCCGACATCATATCGAAGAAGGAGCGCGGCTGCCGATGGGAAAAGGGGCGAGTGCGCACGTTCTGTCCGCTTTCGAAGGTGACGAGGCGGCGCCAGGCGGCACGGCGATACGGCAGCAGGGTTACGCGGTGTCGCTCGGAGAGCGCGACCCAGAAAGCGCCGCCATCGCCGCGCCCGTATTTGGGTCGAATGGACAACTTGTCGGCGCGCTCGGGATCGCGGCGCTGCTCAGCCGTTTGCTGCGGAAAGACCGGGAACAACTCGTCCGCTTCGTCCTAGCCGCAGCAAGGGGCGTAACGACGGCATTGGGCGGGCCTGAACGGCATTTTGAGAGGCGAGACATCTGACTTAATGCCCAGCATACATGCCCGCTTGTGGAGTTCCGGCGTGCAGCGGGCCGTCAGCAGCGCGCAGACCGGCGACATCGTCGCCCCCGCCATGAGCGTGCGCTGGCGGCAGCGGCAGACCCTGAACCGCGGCGCCTCAACCTCGACCGTGCCGAACAGCGTCTGCAGCCGGCGCATCCGCCGGTGCTTGAGCGGCTGCATCACCTCGCAGGCTGCACAAACCCGGTGGTGGGCCGCATACTTCGCCACCTGGCCACACAGCATGCTCGCTTGCAGCTTGGCCAACAGCGCCTTGGTCTCGTCGAGCACGCGGCCGACCTCCGCCAGCGTGCGGACCACTGCCGACCTGCTGATCGTCACCAGCTCCGTCGTCGTCACCTCGCCCGCGCTTGTCGTCGTCTCCAGCCGCACCGTCCATTGCATCACGCCTGCCGTCTCCGTGGTCACGCATCAGCCAAGCTGATTGACCTGAGACCGACGGGCAGGCTACCCCAGGTTTTTGACACTCCCCGTGGCCGGCGGATCGACGTGGAGGCTATCCGCCGCTGGGCCCGCGTCATGCGGTGGCGTCGGGATGCGGTTCCAATTCGGCCAGCGCTGCCTGCATGTTGCGGTGGGCGGCGTTATGCAGTTGCTGGTGAAACGGCTCGCTCAGGAACACGCGCGGGCGCGCCAGCATCTCGCGCAGGAATCGTGCCCGGCCGGCACGGAACCGTTCCAAGCCGTGGATCGGGACATATTCGGCGGCGATCCCCTGCTCGTAGGCATGGAACGTGGCGTGGTCTGCGCCGAGCACCGCCATGTCGAGATCCAGGAAGAGCATCGCGTCTGCCTTCAGGGCGAACGGCATGGACGATGGGATCACGTGGTCGGCGGTGGCGCATACCAGGAGTTCGGCGTGGTGCAGCAGGGTGCGATCGGCAAGGCCGTCCAACTCGGCACGGAGCAGGGCGGCGCTGCGTGCCTCGTTGTCGGTGGCCGCCGGGTTGTAGATCGCGTCGTGGTACCAGATCGCGAGCTCGACCGCCGTGTCATGGACGACAGCGTCACCGAGCGCCCGCAAACCTGCAAGCATGGCATCGATGTGCGCCTGGGTGTGGTAGGCACGATGCGGTTCGGCATAGCGGGCGCGTAGGAAAGCCAGCCGGGCTGCCATCACGGTGAACATGGAGACAACCTATCGCTGGCCCGACTACGCGTCACCGGCGTGGTGCTCAGGTTCACTCGGGCTCGGCGGCCGAACCTGTCAATCGGCACCCCGCCGGGATCCCACCCCAACTCCGCCGCAACTCGCTACTGGAAGAAAGACATTTGCGGTTCGGAGGGAGTCCCGTTTCGGTGCTGATTTGCACAACGCCGCCTCAGGGCGCTGGCGAACAGCCGGCCGAAGCGCAGGCCCCACTCTCGGATACTTTCATACGACGCGACTACGCCGCGGGCCACCAGGATCATCTGGACGGCGGCGTCGTGCTTGGCGCGGTGCCATGGCTCGACCGAATCCGCCAACCTGACAACGCCGTCACAGTGCCCAACCGCATGATCCCAGCCGCCAAACCGATCCATGTTCGCCACGCCGAAGAATGGGCCTGACCAGAGGCGAGTCCCCGTCCTCCCTAGCTCGATGCGACAATACCGCAACTGTGGCCTCTTGCGCCGTATGGTTTCTGAAGCACGGGGCTTGTCCTACCTAAAGGAGATTTCCGTCAGAACCTTCTCGAGCGCGTCAACGAAAAAATCGGCGTTGGACCTCGAGAACACGAGAGGCGGCCGCACCTTCAGCACGTTCGCATGCGGCCCCGCCGCGCTGATCAGAATGCGTTTCCGGCGCAGGTCGTTGACCAGTTTTGTTGTGGTCGCCGGATCAGGGGTCTTGCCGGCGCGCTCGCTGACGATCTCGACACCGACGAACAGACCGGCCCCGCGCACGTCGCCGATCGCCTCCTGCCGCTCCGCCAGGCGCTCGAGCCTACCCTTCAAATAGGCGCCGACGTCCCGCGCATGGGCGACCAAGCCGTCCCGCTCGATGACGTTCAGCACGGCCAGCGCCGCCGCACAGGAGACGGCGTTGCCACCGAACGTGTTGAAGTAGCGGGCCTTGCGGCCAAAGTCCTCGACCACCTCCGGCCGCATCACAATGCCGGCGATGGGCTGGCCGTTCCCCATGGGTTTGCCCAGCGTCACGATATCGGGCGCGACGCCGTGCCGCATGAAGCCCCACATTGCGTCGCCAGTCCGGCCAAATCCCGGCTGGACCTCGTCCGCCACAAATAGCGCGCCGGCCTCGCGAACGACGACAGCCGCGGCGGCCAGGAACCCTGGGGGGTCGCTGAAGACGCCATCGCTGGAGAAGATCGTGTCGCAGATCATCATGGCAGGCTTGATGCCGTTCGCCTTCATGTCGGCGAGGGCCGCCCGGACATCGGCTGCGAGCGCGGCGCCGGGATCGGGCTCGGACTGGCGGTAAGCGTCCGGTGCACGGACGGTGCGGACATGCGCGCCGATCGGCACATAGGCGCCGAGCGAGGGCGAGAACTGGCTCACCGCGTCGGTGATCCCATGGTAGGCGAGCTCGGTCACGATCACGCCCGTGCCGCCCGTGAAGCTCTTGGCGATGCGGTAGGCGAGATCGTTCGCCTCCGAGCCGGTACAGGTGAACATCACGTGGCCGAGATGCTCCGGGAACGTCGCGAGGAGCCGTTCGGAGTAATCGAGGATCGTCTCGTGCAGGTAGCGGGTGTGCGTGTTGAGCGTCGCCCATTGCCGGGTCACCGCCTCGACGACGTCCGGCTGGCAATGACCCAGCGAGGCGACGTTGTTGTAGACGTCGAGGTAGGCGTTGCCGTCGGGATCGTAGAGCCACACACCCTCGCCGCGCACCAGATGGACCGGCTCCTCGTAGAACAGCCGGTAGGCCGGCCCGAGCAGCCTTTCCCGCCGCGCGATCAGCGCTTGCTCCTCGGCCGACACCAGGTTGGACGCCCCTGGCACATAGGCGTTGACCATGCCGGCATTGAGGCTCGTGGTTGCCATCGCGTTCACTCCATCTCGCAGGCCTGGCGCAGCCGGGCGGTCCCCACCGTCCGGCCGATCCGATTGAGGGTCTCAAGCGCCGCCGCCGCCCGCGGTTGGTTGCGCAGGATGTAGGCCCTGTTCCCCGGGTAAAGGTTGGCCCGCCATTCGGTGATGGTGACCGTCATGACTTGGCGGAGCATGATGAGATCGAACAGCACCTCGACCTCCTCCGACCGCAGGGAGGAGGTCGCGTGATACGCCGCCACGAAGGCCGCGGTGCGGCCGAGCGGATCCTCGCCCTCGACCTGGTAGGAGGCGGCCACGGCGACGTCGTTGACCAGCAGCGTGTCCACCATGTCGCCGAAGTCGAGCACCCCGGTGATCCGGTCCGGCTCGTCCGGATCGACCAGCACGTTGTGCGGGTTGAAGTCGTTATGCACCACTTGCCTGCGAAAACCCGGCAGGCGGGGCAGGATGGCCGATTCGAACCGGGCAAGCACCTCGTCGGCGAGCGCCCTGCGGCGGTCGTCGCCGATGTGGACGAGATAGGGCCGCAGCCGCGCCGCCCCCTTCAGGTCCCACAGGATGTCATGCGACGCCGCCGGATGCCGGAAGTCTCGCAGGGCCAGGCCGATCCTGGCCACGCATTGGCCGAGACGCTCGGTCTGCTGTTGGGACGAAGCGGTCCGATAGAGCAGCTCGCCGGGCAGGAACGTGAGGAGCCGTACGACGTGCTCCGACCCGGCCGCGATCCTGACCACGGTTTCGAACGCTCCCTCGATCGACGGCCGGACGACGGGGATTGGAAGATCCGGCGCCGCCGCTTCGATATGGCGCAGGGCCATCGTCTGAAGATTGCTGACTGCGGGGTCCTCGGCGGCATTCGTAACTCGCAGGACGAACTCGCGGCCGCCGTCTGACACGATATGGAAGTTCCTGTCGCGCTCGCTGGTCAGGCCGTGCGCCCGGACGGAAAGTCCGAAAACGCGCGACACGAGCTCGCCGGCCTCGGTCTCGTCGATATGCGGGGCTGTCGTGCTCAGAATGGAGGATTGAACAGCCGGGCTCGACATGGGGCTTCCTGCTTGACGCCGCGACCCGGCACGATCGGTGGCCGGCGCGCTCAAGCCTCAACCAGGCTTGCCACCGTGCAGCGGCGATCGAGAGCGCGGCGGAGATCCTGCGCCTCCGCCAAGCTCACGCGAACGAAGCGTATGGCCTCGTTCGGCCGGATTTGCCCGAGCTTCCAGAAGGCCGCACTCGGCACGGTGAACGGGTTGATGAACCCGCCCGTGCTCGGTGCGTCGTTGATGAGGATGATCGGTGTCTGGCCGGCGAGATTGATGGCGCCGAGCGGATAGCCGTGATCCAGGATGTTCGAGGGGTCACGGCCGTGCTCAGGCCGCTTGTTTATGGCCTTGTCCGAGAAGGTGAACGCCGGGCCGGTCAACCGCATGCCGGTCCGATTGCTCTTGGCCTGGACGATCCAGTCGCTCGAAAAGAAGCGCTCGATCGCGGGCGGATCGAGCCAGGCGTCGTTCGGCCCTTCCATCCCCTCCACAAGGCGCGCGGCGGAGGACGCGATCTCCGGCCGTGCCGCCTTGGGCACTGCGCGGATCGGCACCGCCGCCGGCAGCGGTCCCAGTGGGATCGTCTGGCCGGCCTGCAGCGCGTAGCCGCCAACGCCGCCGACGCCCGCCATGTGGAAGGTTGCGCGCGAGCCCAGCACGGGCGGTGTATCGATGCCCCCCGCGAAGGCGACGTAGGCGCGGGCGCCTGTCCGCGCATAGGACAAGGCGAGTTCTTGTCCCGCCAGCACCGCTTGGGTGCGCCATTGCGGGATCGGCACGCCGTCGAGGGTTGGCGCCATGTCGGCGCCGGTGACGGCCACGAAGCCATCGCGACCGAAGCGCAACGCCGGCCCGAGGAACTGGCATTCCAGCGCAGCGGCGTCGCGATCATTCCCCACGAGAATATTGGCGAAACGGAACGACCAGTCATCGACCGGCCCTGAGGGCGGGAAGCCCTGCTCCCAGTAGCCGATCCGCCCGGGAAGCTCCTGGACGGATGTCTCAAGGCCCGGCTTGACGACTTCAAACATGCCCGGCGTCCGCCGCGGTGGACGCCACCCAGGCCCGGTACTTGGCGAGCGAGAACTTCTGGTATCCGATAGCCGGATGGAGGTAGCTTCCGTCCTCTACCTTGGCCTCGATGAAGTCCCATTCCTCGCGGTCAATGGGGATGAAGCGGACCCGGTCGCCGGCCCGGAACAAGGCAAGGTCGTCCTTGAAAGCAGCGAGCTTCTGCTCACGGTCCCAGATCGGCATGGGGGTCCGGCCGAAGATCTGGTAGCCGCCCGGCGTGCGGTTTGGATAGATGCAGGTGATCCCGCCACCGATGCCGATCGTGCCCTTGGGCGTCCAAGTCCGCGGCGGGTTATACTTCGGCGCGATCAGGTTATGAGCGGGATCGAGCGGCATCAGCGAACACAGACCCGGCCAGAATCCAAGCGCCGCAACCCAGTACTCCGTCCCCGAATGGACCCGGACGAGGTCGCGCCGGCCTGAAAGGCCGTTCAACTCGCAAAGGAAGTCCGGGTCCGGCGTCTTGTCCGCCACTTTGGCCCGGTAATCCCCAACGCATTCCGTCGTCCAAGGATCGAAGTACAGCACCGGAACGTAATAAAGCCGACTGTCGAGCTCGGCGTCGCCCCCGATCCCGGCCGCATCCACCAATGTGCCGATCTCGCGCACGACATCGTCATAGGAAATCCGGTCTGGGGCGTAGGATACCTGGAACGACGCCATCTCCGGGATCAGCTCGATGATCCCAGGCACCCTCGCCGCGCGGATCGCCGCCACCACGTTGTGGACGCGAAAGTTGAGCTCGAAACCCATCTCGTCACCAAGTTCGACCTCAATGTAGCGATCCCCGCCGGGAAAGAAGCGTGGACGATCATAGATCATTGCAGCGCCAATCACATCTGCAGGCTGGGGTTAGTGATATACGATATACCGATGATCGGCACAATGACGCGGGGCGGCATCGCGGTTTCCGGCCCGGCGACATACGATATACCCGCAGCCGGGGAGCGAAACCGAATGGCGAAGATCGAGTACCGGACATTGAACGACCGCGCCTACGAGCAGATCAAGAAAGGGCTGATCTCCGGCGAGTTCCGCTCCGGGCAGACCCTGGTGATCCGGAGCCTGGCCGAAACTTATGGGATCTCGACGACGCCGGTCCGTGAGGCACTGCAGCGCCTGGTGGCGGAGCGCCATCTGACTCTGCTGCCCAACCGCTCCATCGTCGTGCCGCTGCTCGACGCCGAACGCTTCGTGGAGCTGTTCCGCATCCGTCGTGAGCTGGAAGGGCTGGCGGGTGAACTCGCGGCGCCACGGTTCAGCCGGCAAAACCTCGCCCGGCTGGAGGGCGTGGTCGAGGCCATCGACAAGGCGCTGACCGGCCCTGGCGGCAGCTACCAGGCGCTGAATCAGCGGTTCCATTTCGCCATCTACGAACGCGCGGGTTCGCCGGTCCTGCTGACCATGATCCAGAACATGTGGAGCCAGGTAGGGCCGTTCTTCAACGAGCTGACCGAAGACGACGGTTTCGTGGCCAAGGCGAACGACCAGCACCGCGCCATCCTGGCGGCGTTGCAGGGCAGGGATGCCGCCGCGGTGCGGCATCATCTCTCGCTCGATATCTCGGTGGCCGCCGATCATCTGATCCCGCGTCTGAAGCGGCTTGAAGCCAAACCGGATCAGCCCTTGTCCATGCGGGCGTAGAGCAGCCAGAACGCTCCGCCCAGCAGCGGCAGCGATATCGCCAGCACGATCGTGGCGAGCGCGAAGATGATCGGCACCTGCGATTGCTGCGACGCGGCCATCGTCCAGTTGTAGACCGGCATGGTCGTCTCAGTCCCGCGCAGGAAGATGGTGCGCAGCACTTCGTTGAAGGACAGCAGGAAGCCGAATAGGCCGGCCCCGATGATTGCCGGGCGCAGCAACGGGAACTCGATCCTCCAGAACGTCTGCCAGCGTGATGCCCCGAGATCCGCGGACGCTTCGACCAGCCTGTGGTCGAAGCGCGCGGTCAGGACCAGGATGATCAGAAGCGCAAATGGAAAAGCCCAGACGAAATGGCCGAGGAAGATCGAGCCGAAGCCGAGCTTGACGCCCAGCATCGCGCGCAACACGATGAACAACGCCGCACCCATCGACATCCCCGGCACAAAGAGCGGCAGCACGCAGAACACAAGTGCGGCGCCGGGCCGCCTGATGGACGGTAGCGCACGGCCGACGGCAGTGGCCACCACGGCGCAAATGCCACCGACGAGCAACGCCAGGACCAGGCTTGCCTGGAACGGCCCGACCCAGCGCATGTCGTCGAACAGGGCGCGGTAATGCTCCAGCGTGAGCGGCAGCGGAGTGCCCGACAGCGGTCGCTCGCTGACCGACATCAGGGCGAGCCAGGCCAGCGGGAAATAGATGATGAACAGAACAGCGAGCCCGGACCATTTGGCTAGCCCGGCCCAACCGGACCAGTAGCTCCATTCGGAGCCTCGGCTGCGCGACGGCGCATCAGGTCGCACGAGCGTGTCGGTCTCCACCGCCTTAGGCCTTCATGATGCGGAAGCCCGATATCACGTCACCGAACCGGCGCGCGATGAGCAGCAGGATGGCCAGCAGGGCGGCGAGCAGCAGGATCACGAACGTCGAGAGCGCCGCGACCACGGGATAACGAAGCGACGTATAGGCGCTTTCCACCGAATTGCTGAGCAGGTTGACGAAGCCGCCGCCCAGCATGCTCGGCTCGATCCAGGCGGCGAGCACGGGCCCGAGCGTCAGGAGGATGCCCGCCATCACGCCCGGCATGGCAAGGGGAACGATCACGCGCATGAGCGTCTGCCGGGGTGTCGCGCCCAGGTCGGCACTCGCCTGCAGCAGCGCGTCGTCAATGATGGAGAGCGCCAGGTAGATCGGCAGCACCATGGTTGGAAAGGAGGCGATCACCAATCCGAAATGGACCGACCATTCGGTGTAGAGCATCCAGCCCATTGGCTGCTGGATGGCATGCAGGGCGAGCAGCGCCGAGTTGATCGTGCCGTGCTGGTCGAGGATCGCCCGCCATATGATCGTCCGCGAGGACAGGTCGAGGAAGAACGGGATGGTCAGCAGGGCGATCACGATGGCCCGGGTGCCCTTGCCCGTGCCACCCTTCGCAAGCCAGAGCGCGAAGGGAAAGGCGATCACCAAGTCGATGGCCGTGACGGTGAGCGCGATCCGCAGGCTACGCAGGACGACTTCGAGCCGCCCTGACTGAAACAGCGAGATCCAGGTTGTGAGGGAGGGATGATAGACGGTCGCGTAGAACTTGGTGTCAAAGAAGCTGAACGCGAACAGGACCAGGAGGGGCAGGATCACGATGGCGCCCCAGCCGATCAGGAAGCCGGGCACGATCCAGGCGCCGGACGATGCGGCGGAGATCAGTCGCGCCCGGAGGCCGGCGGTCGATGTGTCGGTCAAACCGGTGGCTTTGCCATCAGTGCATCCCGGATGGAGCGCGGCGCCGATCCAGGATCCCATTCACGAGCCGGATGCCGTCCCAGCCCCATGCCGGAACGACGGGCGGGCACGGCGCGCTCAGGCGTTGAGGAAGCGCTGCCACTCTTCCTCGATCGCGTTGGAGTTGGTGGGCGTCGTCGTGCTGACGAACGGCTTCGAGAATTTGCGCGCCACTTTCTGCTCCGTGGCGCTCAACCCGTCGATGTCGGCCTGCGGCCAGCCCTTGTCCTGAGCGTACTTGACCCCGAGGTCCATGTTGGGGCCGGCATAGCCGCGGTCGCGCGCCTGCAACGCCCGATATTCGCCATCGAGGAAATAGTTCAGCACGCGGTAGATCGCGGGCAGGTTGCCGCGGTTCGCGGCCTGGCTCGCCACGTAGGCGCCGTGGCCCCACTTGAAGTAGCCTTCCTTGGTGTAGGCATAGCGGGTCGCGCCGTCGCCCAGCGTCCTGTTGGCCTCGCGGACCGCTGGCTCCCAGCAATTGATGACGTCGACGTCCTTGTTCGCGAGCAGTTGCACCTGCTCCTCGAAGGCCGAATGCAAGGTACGGAACTGCCCGGCGCGCTTCCGCTCGATCAGATAATCCACCACCGTCTTGGCTTCTGGGCCGGTCATGTCGGACACATCGGCAATCTTGGCTTTGCCAATGCCCATCAGATAAAGCCCGGCCGTTCCGATCGAATAGGTCCATGTCTGGTCGTAGGCAACGCGGCCACGCGTCTTGTCGCTGTCGAACATCAGTGACCAGGAGAGCTCCTCGCTGCCATCGGGATTGGCGCCGACCTTTGCCGGGAAGTAGCCGAAGCTGTCGGCATTGCCGATGACCGGCACCCCATACTGAACACCGTCCTTGCCGACCACGACGGCCGAGCGTTTCCAATCGTCGGAGGTGCGCGACCAGAGCTTCAGCTCGGGATTCTTCTCATCGATCTTCATGTAGAGGCCTTGCGGCCCGAGCACGTTCTGGGTGCCCGACTCGAAGATGAACAGGTCGGTCTTGTCCCCGAGCTGGGACGCCACGATGTCGCGCAGGAAGACGCCGACCGAATTATTGGTGCCGGTGAAGTCCATGGTCACGCCGATCGACTTGGTCATCACAGACCAGTCCTTCAGCTGCGCGGTGGTGACGCCGTAGCCCGTCACCTTGGCATCGGCCGCGAGCGCCGGGCCGGCTGTGGTCACGCTTCCAATCGCCGTCGTGCCAGCGAGCCCTGCCGCGGTCTTCATCAGGTCACGACGAGACAGCTCGAGCTGGGATGTGGTCGAAAACTTGTCAGCCATTGGTATCTCCGTTGCTTGAGGCCGGCCTATGCCGGCAGAACGACGCAATCTTCCGGCCGCCAGACCACGGCCCGGGCCTCGGTCGGGCTGCCTCGATCCCAGCTCCGGACCTTGACACGACCGACCGCCGTCTCGACGGAATGATCGAGGTACTTGCCGCGGTAGGGCTGCGCGTTGCTGCGACACGGCAGAACGTTGCGCCCGCCCGTCCGCTCGGATGCGTCGTCCGACAGCGCTATACGCTCGGCTCGCACCGCGAGCGTGGCGGACTGCCCCGGCCGTGGCAGCTCGGCTCCGCTCCACGGCCCGGTCAGCCAGACGGCGCCGGGCAGCACGAGCGCCACCTCCCGGTCGCGCACCTCTCCCACCGTGCCGTGCAGCAGGTTCTCGAAGCCCACGAATTCCGCTACGAAGCGGCTGACCGGCCGGTCGAACAGCTCGGCGGGCGCGCCGCTCTGCTCGATGCGCCCGCGCCGCATCAGCACGATGCGGTCACTCATGGTCAGGGCTTCCTCCTGGCTGTGGGTGATGTAGACGAAGGTCATCCCGAGCTGGCGGCGGAGCTCGACGAGTTCGGCCTGCATATCGACACGCAGCCGCTCGTCGAGCGCGCCGAGGGGCTCATCGAGAAGCAGGATCGCAGGCCGGGTCACGAGCGAGCGGGCGAGCGCCGCGCGCTGCCGCTGGCCGCCGGACAACTGGCTGATGCGCCGATCCTCCATGCCGCCAAGGCGCACCGTGTCGAGCGCCTTGGCGGCCGCACGCCGGGCCTCCGCCGCGGGCACGCCGCGGACGCTCAGGCCGTATGCCACGTTCTCGCCCACCGACATGTGCGGGAACAGCGCGTAGTTCTGGAACACGGTGGTGCAATTGCGTTTGGCGGCCGGCAGATGGCGCACATCCTGCCCGTCGATGGCCAGCCGCTGCACGGAGGTCGGCTGCTCCAGTCCCGCGATCACGCGCAGCATGGTCGTCTTCCCCGAGCCGCTTTCCCCCAGGATCGTCAGGAACTCGCCGGCTGCGATCGTGAGCGACACATGGTCCACCGCGACGCTGCTGCCGTATTGGTGCAGGAGATCGACGATCTCGAGCATCGGTCTGGGACTCTGGCCGTTCATCCCGTTTGCTTAACCCCTCCGCACCCGCCCGCGGACGACGTGATCGCCGCTATATGATATATCGTCCAGCACGATCCATGCCAGCCAGCACGATCTACGCTAGCGCCTCCAGTCCCGGCGCCTCAGTCATGGACCACGCCTCCCGTCCGCAAAAAAGCGGCAGCGCCCGACGCGGCCCGATCGAGAACCGAGCGGGTCAGCAAAACGGGATCGAGAATACTGGATTGGCCGGCCTGCAGCCCAAGCGTGTCGCCCAGTCGGCCGGGCCGGGTTGTCGCCAGGACCCGGGCCGGCATGGGGTGCCTGGCGAAGCCGCGGACGAGCGCCACGAGCCCGCCCGCCAGGGCCTGATAGCCCGCATAGGTGGCAGGGTCCGCCAGGTCTGCTTGATCGAGAGGCAACATGTCGAAGCCGCGCACCAGACCGGCGCCGGCGCCGGGCAAGACACCGCCGATCAGCGCCGAGCGCGCCGAGGCGAGCGCGCGCCTGGCCCCCGCGACCCTTGTTCGCGTTTCCCGCTCGGTTGCGGCGCCCAGATGCAAGCGCGCCCAGGAACTGCGGAGCCGGGCAGCGCGCATCTGCAGGCGGTCCCGATCAAGCGCCAGAAATCTCTGCCGGTCGGCCTCGGCCAAAAGGAAGGCCCGGCGCTGCGCGACCGCCGCCGGGTCGCCGGCGGGGGCGTGGAGGATTGCCCTCCCGCCGGCAAGACTGAACCGGGCGCAGCGGCCCAACATTGCCGGCCTGAACGCCGCGAGGCTGGTTCCAAGCCGCTCCGTCACCAGGGTCGCCCCCGTGGCGATCGCCAGGTCCTCCAGGGCATCTGCGGCGCCCTGGCTGACGGCGGCAGGCCGTAGGGCAACCGTCCGCAGGCCATTCTGCACGTGATTGCGCACGAGCGCATGCAGGGCCGGCCCGCTCACATCCCGCGCCACGACCACCAGGGCCTTGCCGCGGGTCGCGAAGCCTTCGAGCAGCGGCACGAGCGGACCGAACTCGTCGATACGCTCGTCCGCCACCATGATGTAGGCGGGATCGAGGTCCGCCGCCGCGAACGCATCCGACACGGCAGCGGCGTCGAACAGGAATCCCTCGCCGCTCTCCAAGCGTAGGCCAGCCCCGCGTGCCTCCACGATCTCCGCCGCACCTTCGGTCCCGACGAGCGCCAGCATGCCGGCAATCGCCTGCGCGACCTCCGAGGTTGCGCCTGCGCTCTCGGCCACACCTGCGATGTCGCCCCTGTCGGATGGTCCCTCGCGCCTTGTACTGCCGAGCCCGGCAGACAAGCGGGCCGCGAACCCAGCGAGCGCATCGGCAAGCTGACCTGCGGGAACGCCGGCGGCCACCGATCGGGCGCCGTGCGCCACGAGTCCGCCGCAAAGCAGCGCCACGCGGGCCGTACCGTCGCCAAGGTCGCGCTCTGTCTCGAAGAGGATTTCCCGGAGCACTCGGGTCAGCAGGCGCGGCGCCCCCCGCTCCTCCGCCAGCTCCCGCACGATGGCGAGCGCCGTGCTGGCGCGCTCCACACCTGCATCGGTATCAAGCAGGCATACCCGTCCCCGCTGCCCGGCTGCCGCCGAGACCGCCCGCAATACCGGCCTCAGCGACACAGCCAGGCGTGTGAGGGCCTCGGCCCCGCTCTCCACGCCGGTCAATGTTCCTAACTCTGCGAAGCCGGCGTCACAGGAAGTCGCGCACCGCGCCATGCACCGCCATCGCGACCTTCATGGCGTCCGGCGTGTCGCTGTGCACGCAGATGGACTCCGCCACCACCCTCACGTCCTTCGCGCCGACCGACGTGGTGAGCCCTTCCGTCACGGCTCGCCGGACCTTGGCCGCGACGGCTGCGGGGTCCACCGCGTGATGCTGCTTGGCGATGATCTGCCGGCCATCATCGTCGTAATCGAGATCGGCGTAAAATTCGCACGAGAATTCCACGCCGCGCCGGGTGAAGACCTCCGACATCGCGCAGTCGGAATAGGCGATAACCGGCAGCTTGAACGCGAGCGCCGCATCGGCGATGCCGTTGGCGACCGCCTCGTCGCGTTGGGCCATGCCGAACAGCGAACCATGCGCCTTGATGTGCGACAACGGCACGCCCTCGACATCCGCGAAGGCCTTGAGGGCGCCGGTCTGGTAGAGCACCAGGGCGGCGACCTCGTCGCGCGTCATCTTCATCTCGCGACGCCCGAAGCCCTCGCGATCCGGCAGGCCGGGATGTGAGCCCACCTTGGTGCCGTGCTTCTTGGCGGCGCGGACCGTCTTCCACATCACCGCCGGGTCGGACGCGTGGAACCCGCAGGCGACGTTGGCGTGGGTGACGTAGGGCATGCAGGCCTCATCATCGCCGAAGCTGTAGATGCCGAAAGCCTCGCCCATGTCGCAGTTGATAGTGATCCTCGCCACTTCGGCCTCCCGTGTCGCGCGGCCCCGGCGGCCGTCCGGGCCGACGCTACAGGGCATGGCAATCGCTGTCATCCTTGGTATATCATATCGCACGGAAGGTCTGCGCGCCGCCCCTCGACCCGGCCGGAATGCGGTGGGCGGCAGCGTAGAGCAAGGAGTTTGATGCCGATCACCACGATGACCTGCCCTTTGCCCGGCACCTTCTACCGCAGCCCCGCGCCCGACCAACCGCTCTTCAAGGAACCGGGCGACACCGTCGCGGTCGGCGACACAGTCGGCCTGATCGAGGTGATGAAGTCCTTCACGGCGGTCACCGCCGAGGTGGCCGGCACCATCGCGAAATTCCATGCCGAGCACGAGGATGCCGTGATGCCGGGCCAACCGCTCGTCGATATCGAAACCTGAGCCCCGTGATGTCGATCCGTACCGTCCTGGTCGCCAACCGCGGCGAGATCGCGGTCCGTATCATCCGGGCGGTCCATGATCTCGGTCTGCGCGCCGTCCAGGTTTACAGCAAGGCCGATGCCGACATGCTGGCGGTAAGGCTGGCCGACGAGGCGATCGAGATCGGGCCGCCGCAGCCGGCAAAGTCGTACCTTAACGCCGAGGCGATCCTGGGGGCCGCGAAGGCCAGCGGGGCCGATGCGGTCCATCCCGGCTACGGATTCTTGTCCGAGAACGCCGGCTTCGCCGAGGCCGTGGAGCGCGCGGGTCTCGTCTTCATCGGACCGACCGCCGAAACCATACGCACTATGGGCGACAAGGCTGCTGCGAGAGCCGTGGCGATCGCCGCCGGCGTCCCAGTGGTGCCTGGCAGCGAAGGCGTCCTGAGCGATCCCGAAGAAGCCGGACGCCTCGCGGCGGAGATCGGCTTTCCCGTCATGATAAAGGCGGCGGCGGGCGGCGGCGGACGCGGCATCCGTGTCGCTCGGGATGCCGAGGAACTCGCCGCCCTGCTGCCTCAGGCCAGTACCGAGGCGCGCTCCGCCTTCGGCGACGGCAGCCTTTATCTCGAACGTTTCGTCGCCCGCGCCCGTCATGTCGAGGTGCAGGTGCTGGGCGACGGGCGGAGCGCCATCCACCTGCACGAGCGCGAATGCTCGATCCAGCGGCGTCGCCAGAAGGTCTGGGAGGAAGCGCCCGCCACGGCGCTGCCGGACAAGGTTCGCGCCGAGCTCTGCGCCTCCGCGGTCCGGCTCGCGGAACTCTGCCATTACCGCGGTGCCGGCACGCTGGAATACCTTTACGACGACGAGACAGGCGCCTTCTTCTTCATCGAGATGAATACGCGGATTCAGGTCGAGCATCCCGTGACCGAGATGATCACCGGCATCGATCTGGTCCGTGAGATGATCCGCATCGCGGACGGAGAGCCGCTCCGGTTCCGTCAAAGCGAGATCACGGCGCGTGGCCATGCGATCGAGGTGCGCATCAATGCCGAGGACGCGACCAAGAATTTTATGCCGCAGCCCGGCACGGTGACCGGCCTTACCGTTCCGGGCGGGTTCGGCGTGCGCTTCGACAGCCTGCTCTACCCAGGCTGTTCCGTACCGCCCTTCTACGACAGCCTGCTCGGCAAGCTCGTCGTTTGGGACGAGACCCGTGTCGGCGCCCTCGCCCGTCTTCGCCGCGCCCTGGCGGAACTCAAGATCGAGGGGATCGCCACGACGGTGCCGCTTCACGCCGCCTTGGCCAGGGATCCCGATATCGCCGCGGCTCGAATCCACACAAGTTGGCTCGAAGACTGGCTCGATGGTCGAGGCTCCCGGGACAAGGAAACCAGGCTAGGCGCTGCCTAGATACAGCCGTGCCATGCTCGGGTCCGCCAGCAGGCCAGCAGCCGGCCCACCCAGTACCACACGCCCCTGATCAAGGATGTAGCCACGGTCGCTGATGGTGAGAGCCTGGCGCGCCCGCTGTTCCACCAAAAGCACCGCCGTCGACTGGGCCGGCAAGGTCTTGATCAGTTCGAACACCTGGGTCATCAGGTTCGGCGACAGCGCAGCCGTCGGCTCGTCGAGCAGGATGAGACGCGGGCGCGCCATCATCGCGCGGGCGAAGGCAAGCTGCTGGCGTTCGCCGCCCGACAGCGAGCGTGCGGCGACCGACTTCCGCGCCGCCAAGGCGGGAAACTGGGCGAGCATCTCCTCGATGCGCCGGCTTCGCCTGGCGACGCCCTCGACCACCTTCAGGTTGTCCACCACGCTCAGCGAGCCGAACACGTTTGCCACCTGGGGCACGTAGCCGATCCCGACGCCGACCCGGTCTTCGGGCGTCAGCCGCAGCAGGTCCTGCCCGTCGAACACCATGCGGCCCCGGCATCGCGTCACCAGGCCCATGAGCGCCTTGATCAGCGTCGACTTGCCGGCGCCGTTCGTCCCGGCCACGGTGACGATTTCGCCGGGTTCCACATGCAGGTCGATCCCGCGCAGGATGTCGGCCTCTCCATAGCCGCCGGCTATGCCCTCGACCTCCAGGCTCATGCCGGCCCGCCGATGTAGGCGTCCTGCACGGCGTGGTCGGCCAGCACTGCATCGGGTGTGCCGCTCGCGATCAGGCGGCCGCGGTCCATCACCAGCATCCGGTCGGCCAGGCGCGACAGCGCCGGAAGGTTGTGCTCGACAATGAGGAAGCCGGTGCCACGCTGGGCGAGAATGCGGATACGGGCCGAGATCTCCTCGATCAGCACCGGGTTCACCCCGGCGTAAGGCTCGTCGAGCAGCACGTAACGAGGCGCCGTCATCAAGGCCCGGCCGAGTTCCAGCAGCTTCTGCTGACCGCCGGAGAGTGCGCTCGCCCGGTTGCCGGCCACATGGGACAAGCCCAGGAAGTCGAGCAGCGCATCGGCCTGTGTGCCCACCGCGGCTTCGCGCCGTCGCACGGCGGCAGGGCGCAGCAGTAGGCTCAGCACATGCTCGCCGGGCTGGTCAGGCGCAGCCGCCATCAGGTTTTCGCGCACCGAGAGATCGGCAAACGGCCGCGGCACCTGGAACGTCCGCGCCAGTCCTTGCCGCGCCCGGGCCTGGGCGGACAGGCTTTGGATCGCCGCACCTCCGAAGCCTATGCTCCCCGCATCCGCACGCAGAAACCCCGTGATCAGCGCGAACAGCGTGCTCTTTCCCGCTCCGTTCGGGCCGATCAGGCCGGTGATCCCCATGGGGTCCGCCTCGAAGCTGACGTCGTCGACGACGCAGAGCCCGCTGAACGACTTCCGCAATCCCTGGATCACAAGTGTCATCGGGCAGACCGGCCCAGCAGGCCCTCCGGCCGGTAGATGGTGAACAGGATCAAGGCCAGCCCGATCACCGCAAGGCGCAGGCTCGCCATCTGAACCTCCGGAATGAACGGCAGCGCATCGCGCAGAAAACGCGATCCCTCAAGGAATAGCGTCAGCAGCGCTGCCCCGGCGAGGGCGCCGCCGATGCGGCCGGCACCGCCCATGATGACGGCAATCCATACATAGAAGGTCAGCAGCGGCACGAACTGGTCGGGGCTGATGAAGGTGAGATAGTGGGCGTAAAGCGCGCCGGCCAGGCCGGTCATGCCGGCGCCGATCATGAACACCACCAGCTTCGACCGAGCCGGACTCTTGCCGATGGACCGGACGGCGTCCTCATCGTCGCGGATGGCGCGGATGAGGCGGCCGAATGGGCTGCGGACCAGGCCGGCCGTGATCGCCATGCCGGCTGCGACCGCCGCCAGCACCAGGCATAGGTAGGCGATGCCAGCGGCCTCGGGCGCCATCGAGGCGAAAGGGCGCGGGATGCCGGGCAACCCACGCGGCCCGGCGGTCAGCCAGTCCTCGCTGACGATCACGGTGCGGACGATCTCCGCGAAGGCCAAGGTCACGATGGCCAGGTAGTCGTCGCGCAGTCGCAGGCAGATCACCCCCAGCGGCCAGGCGCAGGCCGCGGCCAGCACCGTGCCGGCCGCCATGGCGACGGCGAAGGGTGTCCCGTGCATCGCCAGCAGGGCCGAGGTGTAGGCGCCGATGGCATAGAGCGCGACGACACCGAAGTTGATCAGCCCAGTGTAGCCGTATTGCAGGTTCAGCCCGAGAGCCAACAGCGCGTAGATGCCGCCGATCGTGCCGACGGCAACGAGGTAGCCTTCCACTCTAGCGAACTGCCTCGGCGCGCCCCAGCAACCCCTGTGGCCGCAGCACGAGCGTTGCGATCAGCACGACGAAGGCGATCGAGGACTGGTAGGTGAAGCCGACCAGCGGGGTGGACAGCGCCTCCACGAGGCCAAGCATGAACCCGGCCAGTACGGCGCCCGCCGGGTTGCCGACGCCACCTAGTACTGCTGCCGCAAAGGCCGGCAGCAGGACGTTCCAGCCCATCTCCGGCACGACGACGGTCCGCAGCCCTAACATGACGCCACCAACGGCGCTGCAAACGCCGATGAGAGTCCACAGCGTGATCATGACCGGGCGGCTGCGGATGCCGCTGGCGCGGGCCAGTTCCGGATTGTCGGCTACCGCCCGCATCCGGCGGCCGACGGGAGTGAGGAATAGCACCGCCAGGACGAGGGCCAAGGCCGCGACGGAGAAGCCGGCCAGCCAAAGGTCCATCGGACGGACGCGGACGCCGCCGAACACCAGGGCGCGAGTGATGGGCACCTGGAAGGATTGCTGGTCGAAGCCCACGCAGAAGGTCAGCACGCTGCGGAGCAGGAAGGCGAGCCCGATGGACGCGATCAGCGGGGCCACAAGCGAGCGCCCGCGGAAGTGACGGAACACCGTGCCGTAGGAGGCGAGCGATACCGCGACGACCACCACAACGCCTGCCGCGGAACCCGCCAGGAGCGATCCCGTCCATCCCTGCACCGCGACGCCGGCATAGGCGGCAAGCGTCATGAAGTCGCCGGTGGCCGCGTTGGGGAAGCGGGCAATCGCGAAGCACAGCGACACGGCCAGGGCCGCCAGTCCGATCAGCAGTCCCTGCACAGACCCGGTGACCGCCAGGTTGAGAAGCGCCACATTGTCCATGAGCCTACTTCAAGAGATAGAGACGCTCGAGCGCCCCGTTGTGAAACTGGTTCACCCCGAACACCGAGATCGCATCACCGTTTGCGTCGAAGTCGAGTGGCCCCGATGCACCCTCATAGTTGATCTTCTGGCCGGCTTTGAGCGCAGCCTTGCCTTCGGCGAAGCTGGTGACCTTCTGACCGGGCGGGCCGGCAATCTCCAGCACTGCCGCCGAAATGGCCGCATTGTCGGCAGTGGGGCCTGCCTTCTGCATCGCCAATGCCAGTACGATGCCCATGTCGTAGGCCATCGAAGCATAGACATTGGTGGCCCCCGGGCTGCCCATCACGGCGCGGTAGCCGGCATCGTAGGTCTTGAACGCGGCGCCCTCGCTGTCCGGCACCGAGTCGAACACGATCAGCCCTTCGAGTGCTTCCGGGCCTACCGCCTTCTGCACAGCCGGGCCCCACGCCCAGCCCGGGATGATGATCGGCGCGGTATTCCCTGCCTCGAATGCCTCGCGCAGGATGATGGTCGTGTCGGGAACGTAGCCGGACACGACGATCAGGTCCGGCTTTGCTCCCAGCACTCGCTGGAGCTCGGCGCCGTAGCTCGTGCGGTTCGGCTCGTAGACGATTGAGCCCGCCAGCTTGTTGCCGGTCTTGTCCCAGGCGGCCTTGAAGATGGTGGTGCTGGCGATCTGCACGTCGTTGTTGAAGGCCATCACCGCCGGGTTCTTGGCCCCCTGCTTCGCCGCGATTTCGGCGTAGGCCGCGCCGATCTGCGGGCTGCCGGCCTGGAAGCGGAAGCTCAGGTGCTTCGGGTTCTGTGCCGGCGCACTCAGTGCGGGGGCCGACGACACGTGGAACAGCAGGCAGCCTGCCGCATTGGTGATCGGCTGCACTGCCAGCGACACCGACGACGACCATGTCCCGAGGATGGCCTGGACCTTGTTCGCGTCGATCAGCTTCCGTACGGCCAGCACGGCGGCGTCGGGCGAGGTCTGCGTGTCTTCGGCATAAACCTCGATCGGGCGGCCATCGACGCCACCGGCCTTATGCACCTCCTCCAGCGCGAACAGGATGGTCTTCTGCATGCCGCCGCCATAGGTGCTGCCGGCTCCGGTAACTGGATTGAGGGCGGCAACACGGTAGGGCGCGTCGGCGGCACGGGCGCCGTGACCGGGAAGTGCTGCCACCAGGGCTACGCCGCCGCCTGATACCAGCGCGGCCCGGCGGGTCAATCCGATCAAGCTCATGCCTTGTCTCCCAGGTTGGTCTTCATCATTCGACCGCCCTTCATGATGCATGGCATGTGCCGCCCTTGCTCCTGCAGTAGGCCGAGGTCGTCCAGCGGGTTGCCGTCCACGACGACCAGGTCGGCGAAAGCGCCCGGCGCGATAACGCCGAGCCGGCCTTCCATCTGCAGCACTTCGGCAGCATGGATTGTGGCCGCACGCAGCACCTCAAGAGCCGGCAGCGCTTCGGCGCGGATCAGGAACTCTTCCGACTGGTGTTCGTGCAACTCACCCAGCAGGTCCGTGCCGAAGGCCATCTTTACGCCCGCCGCATGGGCCAGCCTGAGGGACCGGGTTCCGACCTCCACGATGCTTGCCAGCTTGGCGAGCATGTCTGGGGGGAAGCCCAGCCTGCCGCCATGGCTCGCGAGCGCCTTGAACGTGACCAGGGTCGGCACGAGGAAAGCGCCGCGTTCGGCCATCAGGGAAGCGGTCGCTTCGTCGATCAGGTTGCCGTGCTCGATGGTGCGGACCCCGGCCTCGATCGCCCGGCTGATGGCGGCCGGGGTATAGGCATGGGCCATGACATAGGTGTCGGCCCGCTGCGCCTCGTCGACGATGGCATCCAGTTCCGCCCGCGAATACTGCAGGAAGTGGACGGGGTCGGCCGCCGAGGCGACACCACCCGAGGCCATGATCTTGATCTGGTCCGCGCCGAGGCGGATTTCGTCACGGACCGCCTGCTGCACGGCGGGGACGCCGTCGGCAACGCGCCCGATGCCGCTAACGAAGTGTTCGCAACCGCAGGGCGCCGGACTATCGATGCGATCGCGGAAGTCGCCGTGCCCACCGGTCTGGCTGATGGCCCGGCCGGCTATGAACAGGCGGGGGCCGACGAACAGCCCTTGCTCGACCGCGTCGCGCAGGCCGCGGTCAGCGCCGCCGGCGTCGCGGATGGTCGTGAAGCCGCGCATGAGCATGCCGCGCATCACCTGCGAAGCTGCCGCGGCGATGAATGAGGCCGGCAGGACGCGATTCGCAGCCAGGCCGGATGTGACGCGCACCGCATTCACGTGCACGTGGCAGTCGATAAGGCCGGGCAGCACGGTTTTGCCGCCGAGGTCGATGACATCAGCGCCCTGCGGGGCGATTACCTGGTCCGACACTTCGGTGATCTTGTCGTCGGCGACCAGCACCGAGGTGCCGGAGGCCAGGCTCCCCGAGCGCGGGTCGAACAACGTACAGTTCCGCAGGAGCGTCGCAGACATCCGTCTCTCCATCCAAATTGCAAGCACGCTAGTGGCGCACCGCGCCCCCGGCCAGACCCAATGGCCCGACTGCCGCCGCATGTTCCACCACTCCCAAACTACCTGGACATCAGAAGGAGCTGCCCACCTTCAGCTACTCAGCCTGAATCGATGACCCGCCGACCCCGGAAGCCGGTTGGATATCCAGCCGATGTAGGCCGACACCCCCAATACCAACAGGAAGTGGACGACCGCAGCAAACGTGTGGATCGGCATTGCGACGAATGTCTCGCTGACAATCAGCCCGGCCTGATACATCAGGTCGGGAACGGCGATGACGGACACGATGCTGGTCGATTTGAGGCACGTCACGAACTGGTTGAGCAGGCCAGGAGGAACACGCACCACGGCTTGCGGCAGTACGACCAGGCGCATCACCTGGCGTCCGCCCAACCCCGATGACCCCGCTGCTTCGGTCTGCCCTGGATCGACTCCCTGGATGCCGCCTCGGCATTCCTCAGCCAGGTAGCCGCTGGTTTGCAAGGTCAGCGCGACAAGGGAGATCGTGAACGGCGTGAACTTGACGCCGATGATGTCCGGCAATGCGTAGTGCACCCAGATAAGCTGAACGATGATCG
>CAXTWC010000024.1:0-38031 GCA_964247805.1 uncultured Acetobacteraceae bacterium
GCGCGGGGGTGGGCAGGTTCTTGACGATGGTCCCGTTGGCGAACGGGATGGCGGGCCAGATCATCCACCCCTTGGCGTCGATCGCTTTCGCCAGGTCGGGATCGGTGTAATCGGCGTCGGTCGGCAGGAAGTCGGGGCCGAAGGTGTCTTCGCTGTAGTCCTGCAGCACGGGGGAATACCAGTGGCCGTCGAAGTGGATGAGCAAGGGGCGGTCGTTGGAAACGAACTCGGCGGCGGCACAGATGACGAACAGGCTTAGGAAGATCCAAAGTGACCACCATCCGCGGCGATGCGCGCGGAAGTTGGCGAAGCGGCGCTGGTTGAGGGGGGTCACCTGCTACTCCCCCTCCCCTTTCCGGAGGGGGCTGGAGGGAGGGGTAGGCCACGCGGAAGATCGTGCCAGTTAGCCCCCTCTCCCCGCCCCTCTCCCACAAGGGGAGAGGGAGAAGAAAGAGCGCTCAATTTCGCCGCTCGAAGTCGATCCGCGGATCCACCAGCGTGTACATCAAGTCACCCACGATCTGCAGCACCAGGCCGAGCAACGTGAACATGTACAACGTCCCGAACATCACCGGGTAGTCCCGCCGAATCGCACTGTCGAACCCCAGCAGCCCGAGCCCGTCCAGCGAGAACACGATCTCCACCAGCAGCGCCGACGAGAACAGGATGCCGATGAACGCCGCCGGAAAGCCGGCCACGATCAGCAGCATGGCATTGCGGAACACGTGGCCATACAGCACGCGCTGCTCCCCGGCCCCCTTTGCCCGGGCGGTCAGCACGTATTGCTTGCCGATCTCGTCCAGGAAGCAGTTCTTGGTCAGGATCGTCAGGCTGGCGAACCCGCCGGCCACCAGCGCGATCGTTGGCAGCACCATGTGCCATGCGTAATCGCCCACGCGCTGCCACCAGGGCCAGGTGGAACTGCCCTCGCTGGTCAGCCCGCGCAACGGGAACCAGTCGAAGAACGAACCGCCCGCGAACACCACGATCAGCAGGATGGCGAACAGGAAGCCCGGCACCGCATAGCCGACCAGCACCGCGGCGGAGGTCGCCACATCGAAGCGGCTACCGTCGCGCACCGCTTTGGCGATGCCTAAGGGGATGGACACGAGATAGATCAGCAAAGTGGACCATAACCCGATCGACACGCTGACCGGCATGCGCGTCAGCACCAGGTGCACCACCGTGTCATCGCGGAAGAAGGAGCGTCCGAAGTCGAACCGCAGATAGGACCCGATCATGTCGAAATATCGGGTGAGCGGCGGCTTGTCGAAACCGAACATGTGGGTGATCTGCGCCACCGTCTGTGGGTCCAGCCCGCGGCGGCCGCGGTAGCCACCGTTCTCACTGGAGGGCTGCATCACGTCGGAGCCGCCGCCCGTCACCCGGCTCAGCGCCTGCGTCTGGCCGCGAAGGTCGGCAAGCATCTGTTCCACCGGGCCGCCCGGAGCGAACTGCACGACGGCGAAGTTGATCGTGATGATGCCGAACAGCGTCGGAACGATCAGCAACAGCCGGCGCAGGAGATAGGCACCCATCAGTGGTTGCGGGCAGCGTCCGTCTGGGTCGCGAGCGCCGGGTCAACCCACCAGGCGGCGAAGTTGAGGCCGGTTCGGACAGGCTTCGCCGGGTGACCGAAGCGGTTCCAATACGCGACCCAAACCTGCTCCAGATGCCACTGCGGCACCATGTACCAGTTCCACAGCAACACCCGGTCCAGCGCGTGGGAGGCGGTCAGCAGATCGGCGTGGTTGCTTGCCCCCACGACTTTGGCCACCATGGCGTCCACTGCCGGATTGCAAACACCGGCATAGTTCTGCGTGCCTGGCTCGTTGGCGCTGCGGCACGACCAGAAATCCACCTGCTCGTTGCCGAGCGACTCGCTCTCGGGGATCTGTGCCACCGCCATGTCGAAATCCAGATCGTCCATGCGCTTCTGATACTGGGCCGCGTCGACGGTGCGGATATGCGCGTCGATGCCGAGCCGTCCGAGCCACTGCACGTAGGGCAGCCCTATGCGCTCGAACGCCGGCTGGTCGAGCAGGATCTCGAAGCTCATCTGCTGTCCGGCGGCATTGACCAATTTGCGGTCTTTCACCGTCCAGCCTGCCTGCTTGAGCAGGTCGAAGGCATGCAGCAAACCCTCCCGGTTGTTGCCCGAACCATCGGTGACCGGCAGAGCGTAGGGTTTGGTGAACAGGTCGGGCGGCAGCTTGTCGCGGAACGGTTCCAGCAGGGCCAGTTCGTCGCCCTGCGGAATGCCGGAGGCGGCGTATTCGCTGTTGCTGAAGTAGCTCTCAGTGCGGGTATACAACCCGTAGAACAGGTTCTTGTTCATCCACTGGAAGTCGAACAGATCATCCATCGCCTGCCGGGTGCGGGCGTCGGCAAACATAGCGCGCCGGGTGTTCATGGCAAAGGCCTGCATGCCCGTCGGCAGGTGCACCGTCAGCACCTCTTTCTTCACCAGCCCTTTGTCGATGGCCGGGAAATCATACGATGTCGCCCAGTTCTTGGCCGAGTTCTCCTGCCGGAAGTCTACCTGGCCAGCCTTGAACGCCTCGAAGGCGACCGTCGGGTCACGGAAATACTCGTAGCGGATACTGTCGAAATTGTTCAGTCCGCGCCCGGTTGGCTGGTTGACCGCCCACCAGTCAGGCACACGCTTGTAGACGATGGTGCGGCCGAAATCGACGTGATCCACCTGGTAGGGCCCGCTGCCGAGCGGCGGATCCGACAGAGGCGCCGTGAAGTCCCGCCCCTTCCACCAATGCTCCGGCATCACCGGAACCTCACCCAGGATCTGCGGCAGTTCGCGGTTGTCCGCGGTCTTGAAGTGGAACACCACCGTCCGCGCGTCGGTCGCCTGCGCATCCGACACGTCGCCCCAGTAGGTACGATACGTAGGCCGACCCTTCTCCCGCAGCGTGTTGAACGACCAAACCACGTCGGAGGCCAGCACCGGTGTACCATCGTTGAAATGCGCTTCCGGCCGCAACACGAAGGTAACGGAGCGGTGGTCGTCCGCCACGTTCACGCTCTGCGCCAGGTGGCCGTATTCCGCGGCGGCCTCGTCCGGGTTGTTGACCAGCAGCGTCTCCCAGATCCGGCCGATGCCGGTGACGGACGAGCCGCGCACAATGAACGGGTTGAGGCTGTCGAAGCTTCCGATGGCGGCGAGTGACACCTGGCCACCTTTCGGCGCGTCCGGGTTCGCGTCGGGGAAGTGGGTAAAGTCCGCCGGCAGTTGCAATGGGCCGAGCAGGGACAGGCCATAGGTCGGCTCGGCCGCTGCAGGCAAGCTGAAGAGCAGGGCCGCAGCCAGTAGGTGCGTCAGGCGCAAGATTGTCCTCCGGAGCTCAAGCTCCCCCTGCCTCGAGGGGAGGGGGCTCTTGCTTCAATGCACTTACAGCCGACTGCAACAACGCAGGGTCACCCAGCGCGAGCACCGTGCCGTCGCTGGCGGAGTGCAACTTCTGGCCAGCCCAGTCGGTGATGCTGCCGCCAGCGCCCTCGATCACCGGGACTAGCGCCGCCCAGTCCCACAACTTCAGCGTCGCTTCGGCCACCACGTCGATCTGTCCCAACGCCAGCAAGCCATAAGCGTAACAGTCGCCGCCCCAGGACACACGCCGCACTTGCCCGGACAGCCGATCCCACCTTGGTCGCTCGCCTGTCTGGAAGATCGCCGGCGACGTGCAACTCAGCTCCGCCTCGCCCAGCTTGCCGCACGGCCGGCAACCCGCCTGGCCAAACGCACCGCGGAACATCGTCGGCCGGCCGGCAACGCCCAGCCAGCGCTCGCCCGTGATCGGCTGATCGATCAGCCCCAGCACGGGCGTGTCGCCTTCCAGCAACGCCACCAATGTGCCGAAGGTCGGGCGCCCCGTGATGAACGCCCGGGTACCGTCGATCGGGTCCAGCACCCAGCGATACCGCGCTCCCGAGCGTTCCTCGCCGCCCTCTTCCCCCAAGATCGCGTGGTCGGGGAAACGGGCGGACAACACCGCGCGCATCGCCGCCTCCGCCTCCCGGTCGGCCACCGTCACCGGGCTGTCGTCGCTCTTGAGGTCTGCCGTGGCGCCCGCGCGAAACCAGGGGCGGATTGCCGCAGCCGCAGCATCCGCCGCAGCCTCGGCCGCCGCGATGGCTGCGTCCGGGACTATTTTGCGAGCTGGGGCATCGGGTTGGACTGAGTCTGCGCACTCGCCGACGGCGGTAGCACCTTCGCTTGGGGCGGCTGCTGCGAGTTGTCCGTCTGCATCTGCGACTGGTTCTGGGTGGCGGAGGGCTGGCTCTGCTGCTGCCCAGTGGCCTGTTGTCCACCCGTCGCCGAAGCGGTCTGCGCCATCGCAATCACGGGCGACGCCAGGATCACAGCCGCTACAACCAAGTTCCGCATCATCGCCGGCACTCCATTTCCGTTCGGCGTCGTTTGCGCCACTTGCCCGGCATACCTAAGCTGCCCGGCGCAGTTTGCAAACAAGCCCTGTTACTGCACGAGCACGCCTTACACACTCAAGCCCCCAAGAGTTTCGCCGTTGAACCCCATCATCATCATCCCCGCCCGCATGGCATCCACCCGCCTACCGGGCAAACCGCTCGCCGACATCGCCGGATTGCCCATGATCGTCCACGTCATGCACCGCGCGCAGGAAGCCGGGATCGGCCCCGTGGCGATTGCCTGCGCCGACCCCGAGATCGCGGAGGCAGTACGCGCTGCCGGGGGCATGGCCGTGATGACCGACCCATCCCTGCCCTCCGGCTCCGACCGGGTGCACGCGGCGTTGGGCGAAATCGACCCGCAGGCCCGCCACGACGTGGTGGTGAACGTCCAAGGCGACACTCCCACGCTCGACCCGGCAGCACTCCGCGCGGTGGTGGGCCCGCTCTCCGACCCGGCGATCGACATCGCCACCCTCGTCGCCCCGATCGAGACGGCGGAGGAAGCGGCCAATCCTTCTTTCGTCAAGGCTGCGTGCGTGTTCGAGCATGGCCGCGCCGTGTCCCAGGCGCTGTATTTCTCGCGTGCCCCGGTGCCCGCCGGGGACGGGCCGCTGTGGCATCACATCGGCATCTACGCGTTTCGTCGCCCGGCCCTCGCTCGGTTCGTGGCCCTGCCGCAAAGCCCGCTGGAGCGGCGCGAAGGCCTGGAGCAGTTGCGCGCGCTCGAGGCCGGAATGCGGATCGCCTGCACCCGGGTGGAACACGGACCATTCGGGGTAGACACGCCCGCCGACCTCGCCCGCGCCCGCGAGATCATGTCCAAAAGGATCAAACAGTGACCGTTTCCGCCCAGGGCCGCATTTCGTTCCAAGGACGACCAGGCGCCTATTCCGACCTTGCCTGCCGCGCCGCCCTGCCCGGCCGCCCCACGCTGCCCTGCGACACGTTCGAGGGTGCCATCGACGCAGTGAAGAGCGGCGCTGCCGAGCTCGCGATGCTGCCGTGCGAGAACAGCCTGGCGGGCCGGGTGCCGGACATCCACTCGCTGCTGCCCGGCAGTGGCCTGCACATCGTGGGCGAACATTTCCAGCGCGTGGAGCACTGCCTGTTGGGCGTGCCGGGCGCGGCGGTCGCGGATGTGCGCCGGGTGCACTCCCACGCGGTCGCACTCGGCCAGGTACGGGGCATCATCCGCGAGCTCGGCGTGCACCCCGTGGTGGAGGCCGATACCGCCGGGTCGGCGCAAATGGTGGCGGAACGCGGTGACAAGGCAGACGCCGCGATCGCGTCGTCGCTGGCGGCCGAGCTGTACGGGCTCGACGTGCTGCGCGCCAATATCGAGGACTCGAAGGACAACACGACGCGGTTCTACATCTGCAGCCTGCATCCGGCACCGAAGCCGCCGGACGCAGGCATCACGCTGACGACGTTTGTCTTTCGTGTTCGGAACGTTCCAGCAGCGCTATACAAATGCTTGGGCGGGTTCGCCACCAACGATGTGAACATGACCAAGCTCGAGAGCTACATGCTGGCTGGCCAATTCACCGCCACACAGTTCCTGTGCGACGTGGAGGGTCATCCGGACCATCCCAACGTTTCGCGCGCGCTGGAGGAGCTGAGCTTCTTCTGTCGGGAGATGCGGGTGCTCGGGGTTTACCCCGGCGCAGCTCGACGGCTCAAGGAACGGCGCTGACCAAAGCTGCCCGCATTAAAGGCGCAATGATCGGGGTTAGGGCAGAAGTAAGCTGCTAAATTAGGCAGTAGAGCCGCACGCTAAAGGTATTGCCTATTTTACATGCCGTCGCGCTTGACAGCCAGGGAGTGGCTGCCCTTCACTCGCCCTAAGACGAGGTGGATGAAGTACGTCGCCGAGGGATGAGACGGGCTGTGGGTGCCGACAAGCCGGACTGGCTTGCACAAGGGGGTGCTGTCCGGATGCCGTCCTCCACAGTCGGCAAAGCAAAGCTTGAACGGTCACGCGGGGCAAACGGCCACGGCTTAGGCTTGTCCAAAGATCATCGACCAACTCCCGCCCTCAGCCTGAAGGAAACCGCATGTCGCGTGTCACCCGTTCGATTGCCACCCGTCTGCTTGCAAAATGCCTTGCGTTGGCGGTCCCTGCCCTGGCGTGCTTGCCGGCCCACCAAGCCGCGGCCGAGGGTGTGCTGACGGTCGCGATGACGGCGGGTGACCTGCCCGTGACCACCGGCAATCCGGACCAGGGCTTCGAGGGCTTTCGCTTCGTCGGCTATAATCTATACGACGCGCTGATCAATTGGGACCTGTCGAAAAGCGACCAGGCCTCGGACATCAAGCCCGGGTTGGCGACCGAGTGGCACGTCGATCCGAACAACCACAAGCGCTGGCTCTTTACGCTGCGCCAGGGCGTTAAGTGGCATGATGGCTGCGACTTCACCGCCGATGACGTGGTGTGGAATTTCGGCCGCATCGGCGACCCGAAGGCGCCGCAATTCTACACGCAGCAATTCGCGCTCGCCCGCGCGTATCTGACCAACTACGACAGCATCGAGAAGGTCGACGACCACACGGTGGCGATCAACACGAAGTTCGTCGAATCGCTGTTCCCCTACGACATGTCCTATGTGCTGATGATCAGTCGCTGCCGGGCGGAGGCGCTGCACGACGACTGGACCGCCTACGCCGCGCAGCCCTCTGGCACCGGCCCTTACAAGTTCGCCAGCATGACCGCGCACGAGCGGATGGAGCTGCTGCCGAACAAGGATTACTGGGACAAGGCTCGGGTGCCGAAGCAGGACCGCCTCATCCTGCTGCCGATGCCGGAGGCGGCGACGCGTACGGCGGCATTGCTATCCGGCCAGGTGAATTTCATCGAGGCGCCGGCGCCCGACGCGATCCCTGTGCTGAAGCGGGCAGGCATGCAGATCGTTACCAACACGTATCCGCATAACTGGCCATACATCCTGAACTTCACTCGCGGACCGTTCACCGACCTGAAGGTGCGCCAGGCTGCGAACTACGCGATCAACCGTGATGACGTGGTGGATCTGGTGGGCGGGCTGGCCACACCCGAATACGCCGAGGTGCCCCCAAGCCTGCCGTATTACGGCCACCCGCAGATCTACAAATTCGACGTGGCGAAAGCGAAGGCGCTGCTGAAGGAAGCGAACTGCCTGCCGTGCAAGATCACGCTGGCGATCTCCACCTCGGGCTCCGGCCAGATGCAGTCGCTGCCGATGAACGAGTTGGTTAAGCAGCAGCTCGAGGATGCCGGGTTTCAGGTGACGTTGGACGTGATGGACTGGAACGCGCTGCTCGACGTCAGCCGGTCCGGCGTGCCGAAATATCCGAACATCGACGGCTTGAACGCATCACGCGGCCTGCTCGACCCGGTGAGCGCGATCATCAAGCCCGTAGCCACCGCCTATTGGTCGCCCGCGGGCAGCAATTGGGGCCATTTCAGCACGCCGGAAGGTGACAGCCTGGTCAAGCAGATCTTCGAGGAGTTCGACCCGGCGAAGCGCATGGTGCTGCTGACCAAGCTGCACGAATACGAGTCGGAGCAGGCGCTGATGATCTTCGTCGTGCACGATTTGAACCCCCGCGCCCTGTCCCCGAAGTTGCACGGCTTCGTGCAGGCGCAGAACTGGTTCCAGGACCTCACGCCGATCAGCGTTTCGCCGTGAATACAAGCCGATCCTCCCCCGTTCTCCACGGGGGAGGTGGCGACGAAGCCGACGGAGGGAGCGCAGGCACGCACCATAGCCGTAGGAGACACCTATGCTAGGCTACATATTCCGCCGCATCCTGTTCGCCATCCCAATCGCGCTGGGCGTCAGCGTGGTGTGCTTCTCGCTAGTGTACCTGGCGCCGGGTGACCCGCTGCAGACGGTGCTGCCGCCGGACGCGACGGCGGAGACGATCGCCATCGTCAAGCACGCCTATGGCTTCGACCGCCCGATCCCTGTGCAATACGTCATCTGGCTATGGCACGTGCTGCACGGTGATTTCGGCCGCTCCATAGCGACGCAAAGGGCGGTGACGCTGGAAGTGTTCGGGTCGGTCGCCAATACCGGGATGCTGGCACTATTCGCCGTGCCGCTATCGTTCCTCGTCGGCGGCACGATGGGCGTGATCGCCGGCTGCTTCCCCGGCCGTTGGCTCGATCGCGGCGTGACAGGGGCCGCGGTGATCGGCGTCAGCCTGCCGAATTACTGGCTGGGGCTGGTGCTGGTGATCATCTTCGCGGTGGAGTTCATGGTGCTGCCTGCTAGCGGCATGGGTCAGAACGGCTCGGCCGCCTTCAACCTGTTTTCCTGGGGCGACGCGAAGTTCCTGATCCTGCCCGTGGTCACGCTGACCATGATCCCGATCGGCATCATCGCCCGCACCACCCGCGCTGCGGTCGCCGAGGTGCGCAACCAGGATTTCGTGACGACACTGCGCGCCATGGGCCTGGGCGAAGCGGCTGTGATCCGCCACGTGCTGAAGAATGCCTCGCCGCAGGTGCTGGCGGTGATGGGGCTGCAATTCGGCTACCTGATGGGCGGCTCGATCCTGGTGGAAACGGTGTTCACCTGGCCCGGCAGCGGATTCCTGTTGAACAAGGCGATCATCAACCGCGACATTCCCGTTCTGCAGGGCACGATCCTCGCGCTTTCGCTAGTATTCGTGGCCACCAACCTCGTGGTGGACCTGCTGCAAGCCGTGCTGGACCCGAGGATACGCCGCGCATGAACAAGCAAGTCGTCATCCCCAGTGTCGCGATGGCCCCCGAGGCGGACACCGAATTGCAGGGTGCCCCCGCCACCAAGGTGCGCGGGTATTGGCGCTCCGTCGTTTTCCGGCTTAGCCATGATTGGGTGACGCTGGTCTTTGGTGCGGTGGTGCTGGCGATCATCCTGCTCGCGGTATTCGCCCCACTGATCGCCCCGTTCGATCCTTATCAGCAAAGCATCATCGGACGGCTGAAACCGTTCGGCTGGCGAGGTCACCCCTGGGGCACTGACGAACTCGGCCGCGACCTGATGAGCCGGCTGATCTATGGCGGCCGCATCTCGCTGACCATGGGGCTGGTCCCGGTGCTCGTCGCCACGGTCATCGGCGGCACGCTCGGGATTATCGGCGGCTTTGCCGGCAAGGTGACGAACACCGCCATCATGCGCACCATGGACGTGTTCTACGCCTTCCCCTCGATCCTGTTGGCGGTGGCGATCTCGGGCGCCATGGGTGGCGGGATTACCAACGGCATCATCTCGCTCAGCCTAGTATTCATTCCCGCCATGTGCCGCATCGCGGAGACGGCGACGGCGCAGATCAAGAACCTGGATTACATCGAGGCCGCCCGAGCCAGTGGCGCGGGCACGCTCACCATCGTGCGTCACCACGTGCTGGGCAACGTGCTAGGGCCGGTGTTCATCTATGCCTCCAGCCTGGTGAGCGTCAGTATTCTGCTCGCATCCGGCCTATCTTTCCTCGGCCTGGGCGTGCAGCCGCCGGAGCCGGATTGGGGCCTGATGCTGAGCACCTTGCGGCAATCGATCTATGTCGATCCGCTGGGATGCGCGATGCCCGGTGTCGCGATCTTCATCACCTCGATCTGTTTCAACCTGGTGAGTGACGGCGTGCGCGCCGCGATGGACGTCCGGATATGAGCGCCACCCTGCAAGCCCAGCCCTACGTTGACTCGCGGGACCGTGGAGGTGCCGCGCAGCCGATGTTGATCGCCCGCGACCTACGCCGCTGGTTCAAGGTGAAGGGCGCCGGCAAGGGTGCCGTGGTGCGCGCGGTGGACGGCGTGTCCTTTACCCTGTTCAAGGGTGAAACCCTCGGTGTGGTCGGCGAATCCGGCTGCGGCAAATCGACCCTCGCCCGGCTTCTATTGCACCTAGTGGTTCCCGATTCCGGGGAGCTGATCTTCGACGGCGACACCGTAGGCGACAGCCGTGGCGTGACGGTAGCCGACCTCCGGCGCCAGGTGCAGATGGTGTTCCAGGACAGCTACTCCTCGCTCAATCCACGCATGCCGGTGCAGGATTCCGTGGCATTCGGGCCCATGGTGAACGGCCGGTCCCGCCCCGAGGCAAAACGCATCGCGCAGGACATCCTGGTCAAGGTCGGACTTAGGCCAGACCTGTTCGGCCCTCGCTATCCGCACGAACTTTCCGGCGGGCAGAAGCAGCGGGTCAACATCGCCCGTGCGCTCGCGGTCGGACCGCGCATGGTGATCCTGGACGAGGCAGTTTCCGCCCTCGACAAGTCGGTCGAAGCGCAGGTGCTGAACCTGCTGCGCCAGCTCAAGCGCACGTTGAACCTTACCTATCTATTCATCAGCCACGACTTGAACGTGGTGCGCTACATCAGCGATCGGGTGCTGGTGATGTATCTTGGCCAGGTCGTCGAACTCGGCCCGGCGGCCGAGGTGTTCAACCGGGCGCGCCATCCCTACACCTTGGCCCTGCTCGGCTCGCGCTTGTCGATGGACGCAGCACGGCGGATCGAGGCGCCGCCAATCGTGGGGGACCCACCGAGTCCGATCAACCCGCCCTCCGGCTGCCGCTTCCGCACCCGCTGCCCGCATGCCGAGGCGGTGTGCGAAGCCAAGATGCCCGTGCTCGGCGAATGGGCGGATCGTTCCTCGCACGTTGCCGCCTGCCACATGACCGACCCGCGCTCCGGCCACAGCCTGGCGGGGACAACCTGATGGACGGGATGGTGACGACTGCGCCACTGCTGAACGTGGACGGCCTGTCCGTGCAGTTCGTCTCACGCGAGGGCACGGTCAATGCGGTGAACGACGCGACATTCAGCCTCCGGGCGGGGGAGGTGTTGTGTCTGCTTGGCGAATCGGGTTCCGGCAAATCCGTCACGCTCCGGGCGCTGATGCGGCTGCTGCCTAAGCGCGCGCGGGTGCAGGGTCAGGTGGAACTGGGCGGTAAGAACGTGCTGGCGCTGGACGGCCGCGCGCTGCAGAGTTTTCGCGGTGGCGACGTCGCGATGGTGTTCCAGGAGCCGATGACGGCACTCGACCCGGTCTATACGATCGGCCAGCATCTGATGGAAACCATTCGCCAACATAAGGGCGGGACTAAGTCCGAGGCGCGGGCACGGGCGATCGAACTGTTGGATTTGGTGAAGATCCCCTCGGCCGCCCGCCGGGTCGATGCCTATCCGCACGAGCTGTCTGGTGGGTTGCGCCAGCGCGCCATGATCGCGATCGCGTTGTCCTGCGGCCCACGGCTATTGCTGGCGGACGAACCGACGACTGCGCTGGATGCTACCGTGCAGATCCAGGTGCTGATCCTGTTGCGCCGCCTGCAGCAGGAACTCGGCATGGGCACGATCTTCGTCACCCACGATCTGGGCGTGGCGGCGGAGATCGCGGATCGGGTCGCCGTGATGTATGCCGGCCGGGTGATCGAGGAGGGCCCGGTCGCCGACGTGCTGCGTAAGCCGGCGCATCCGTACACCGCCGGGTTGCTCGCCTCCACCGTGCACGACCAGCCGCCGGAGCAGGACATCGCCGCCATTCCCGGCAGCCCTCCCGATCTGCGCCGCCTGCCGCCTGGCTGTTCCTTCGCGCCACGCTGTCCTCTGGCCATGGCTGCCTGCCGGCAAGGTTTCCCCGACCCGGTCTACCCAGAGCCCGGTCGCATGGCCCGTTGCCTGCGCGTCGCCGACATGTTGCAACATCCCGTGGGAGAACATCCATGAACGGCGTCACCCTGCCGCAGTCGATCATCGACCGCGTTACATCGAAGCGTGGCACGGCGCATCCCTTTGCCGCGCTCGATGGCACGCGCACCGCGCTCGTGGTCGTCGACATGCAGAACGGCTTCATGGACGATGCGGTCGGTCATGCCGTGTGTCCGGCGGCGCGCGACATCGTGCCTGCGGTGAATCGGCTGGCCAGTGCGGTGCGCAACGCTGGCGGTGGCGTGTTCTGGATCAAGAACACGTATGACGAGAGCTGCGAGCGCGAATGGTCTGTGATGCAGGAACTGGCCACCCCGGAGGGCCGCCGCCGCCGTGCCGCCTCCATGTCGGCGGACACCGCGGGGCACGCTCTGTGGCCGGCGCTGGAGGTGGAAACGCAGGACGAGGTCGTGCGCAAGAACCGCTTCAGCGCCTTCCTACCCGGCGCGTCCGAGCTTCCCGGCCGGCTGCGGGCGCGCGGCTTCGACACGGTGCTCATCACCGGCACCGTCACCAATATCTGCTGCGAGTCGTCCGCCCGCGACGCAATGATGAGCAACTTCCGCGTGATTATGGTCAGCGATGCCAATGCCGCAATGACGCGGGAGGAGCACGATGCCTCCTTGATCGCGCTGTATCTTACCTTTACCGACCTGATGGACACGGACATGATCATCTCCCGCCTCGCCCAACCCGCTGTTCGCGCTGCATGACTGGAGTCACACGATGACCGACCTTCCCGATGATGCCGCCTTGGTGCGTGAGTTCGATGTGCTCATCGCGCGGGCCGGACTGGTGATCCCCGAGGGCCGTAGGCCGGGCCTATTCGCCGGCTTCAAGGACATTCGCGGCATGGTGGCGTTGCTGCGGCAGCCGCGGACCGCGGCGAACGAGCCTGCCAGCACCTTCTCCATCGAGACCGTGACGCGGAGCCAGAGCGTATGAAGCCTTTGCACGAGCTGTCGATCGCCGAGGCTGGGCGGGCGCTACGGGATAAGTCGGTGACCTCCGCCGCTCTCACCGAGGACGCCCTCGGCCGCATCGCCGCGATCGACGGCAAGTTGGACAGCTTCATCACTGTCACCGCCGATCGTGCGCGCGCCGACGCGGCAAAGGCGGATGCCGATTTTGCCAGCGGTGTGGACAAGGGGCCGATGCAAGGCGTTCCCTACGGCCTGAAGGACATCTACGACACCGCGGGAATCCGCACGACGTGCCATTCCAAGCTGCGCGTGGATGTCGTGCCGAAGACCGACTCCGTGGTCGCCGCCAAGTTGGCCGAGGCGGGGGGCGTGTTGTTGGGCAAGCTCGCGACCCACGAATTCGCGCTCGGCGGCCCTTCATTCGACCTGCCCTTTCCGCCGGCGCGCAACCCCTGGAACACGGACCACATGCCGGGCGGCTCCTCCTCCGGGTCTGGCGCCGCGGTGGCGGCCGGGTTGGTGCGGATGGCAATGGGCTCGGACACCGGTGGCTCGATCCGCGGCCCGGCGGCGTATTGCGGCACGGTCGGGTTCAAGCCGACCTACGGCCTGGTGTCCCGCCGCGGTGTGTTCCCGCTCTCCACCACGCTCGACCATTGCGGCCCGCTGTCTTGGACGGTGGAGGATAGCGCCATCACGATGAGCATCCTCGCCGGCTACGACAAGCTCGACCCGGCGAGTGCGGATGTGCCCAAGCCCGATTTCCTCACCGGATTGAACGAAGGCGTGCGCGGTATGCGCTTCGGCCTACCCCGCCACTTCTATGCCGAAGCCGCGGGTGTATCGCCCGAAGTGGTCACTGCGATCGACAAGGCGGTACAGACGCTCACCGACCTCGGTGCGACAGTGGAGGAGATCACCCTCCCCGATTACGATCTGTTCAACGCGTGCGGCCGGGTGATCATGTTCACCGAGGCATATGCGATCCACGAGGCCGACTACATTTCGCGCCCGATGGATTTCGGCCAGTTGACCTGGATGCGGATGACGCTCGGCGCCTTCGTAACGGCCACGGATTTGCACCAGGCCACGCGGTTGCGACGCGAGTTGTGCGAGGCGGTCAACCGGCAGTTGCTGAAATACGACGCGCTGATTACGGCGAACGCGTTAGGCACGGCTCCAGCGTTCGCCGACATCAATCCCAACAACCCGCCTAACTTCCCGATCCAGACGATGGCGTTCAATGTGACTGGAAATCCCGTGTTGGCCATTCCGACTGGGTTCTCCAAGTCCGGCCTACCGCTCTCGATGCAGATTGTAGGGCGCGCCTTCGATGACGCGACGGTTCTACGGATAGGGGCCGCCTACGAGGCCGCAACTGGGCTTTCGTCCCGCCGGCCAGCAGTCGCAGCGCTATAAGATCCTCCCCCGTCCTTCACGGGGGAGATGGCGGCGAAGCCGACGGAGGGGCGCTCGGGCAGGGACCGTGCGCCCCCTCCACCATGCAAGCGCATGGTTCCCCTCCCCCGCTGGGCGGGAGAGGAACAAGGAAGCTTAGGCTATGGCCATTTCGCCCAGATAAGCCTCGCGAATTACGGGATTCACCCGCATCTCCGCCGCCGTCCCGCTCAGTACCACCTGACCGGTCTGCAACACGTAAGCGCGGTGGGCGATCTGCAGCGCCATGTTGGCGTTCTGCTCCACCATGAAGATCGTCATCCCCTGGCGATTGATCTCCTGGATAATGGCGAACGTCTGCTCCACGAACAGGGGGGACAAGCCCATCGATGGCTCGTCCATGCAGATCAACCGGGGCCGAGCCATCAGCGCACGACCGATTGCCACCATCTGCTGCTCGCCACCCGATAGCGTGCCCGCCAATTGGCCGCGTCGCTCCTTCACGCGCGGGAACAGGCCGTAGACCCGCTCCAGATCCTCGTCGAACTCCGGGCCGCGCTTGCGGGTGTAGGCCCCCATCTCGAGGTTCTCGAACACCGTCATGCGTGGGAACAAGCGGCGCGCCTCGAGCACCGGGGCCAAGCCGCGGCGGACACGTTCGGCGACGGAAAGCCGCTCAATCGGTTTGCCGTCGAATATCACGCTGCCGGTCGTGGGCCGCACGATGCCCATGATCGTCTTCATCGTCGTGGACTTGCCGCATGCATTGCCACCCAGCAAGCACACGATCTCGCCGGGCGCGATGTCGTAGTTCACGTCCTTCAGCACGTGCAGGTCACCGTAATGGGTGTTGACGTGCCGGAACTCCAGCAGCGATCGACCATGCACCATCATGTCAGGCAACGGCGATGCTCTCCACAATGGCCGAATGGCTGCGGCCGAGGTAGGCGTCCAACACCGCCTCGTTGCGGCGCACCTCGTCCGGCAATCCCTCGGTCAGCTTTTCGCCATGGTCCAGCACAACGACCTTGTCGGCCAGGCGCACCACCACATCCAGCTTGTGCTCGATGACCAAGATACTCAGGCCGAGCGTATGCAACCGCTTGAGCTGTTCGGCGAGTTCCATCGTTTCCGCCGGGTTCATGCCGGCGGTGGGCTCGTCCAGCATCAAAAGCCGCGGCCCAGAGGCGAGGGCACGCGCGATCTCGACCCGGCGGCGATTGGCGTAGGAGAGGGCGGAGACAGGCTGGTCCACCCGTGGCACCAAGCGATTGCCGAACAGCGACAGGATCTCCATCACCCGGTCCTTCGCTTCGCGTTCCTCGCGCCTGGTCATCGGTAGCCGCAGGACGGAGCGGACCGGGCCGCTACGCAGGCGGCTATGCGCGCCGACCAGCACGTTGTCCATGACGGACAGGTTGTTGAACAACCGGATGTTCTGGAACGTGCGCGCCGCACCCGCCTTCAGGATGCGATCCGGCGACAACCCGATCAGCTCAGTGCCACCGAACTTGATCGAGCCGGAGGCGGCCGGGGTAAGCCCGGTGATCACGTTGAACAGCGTCGACTTGCCGGAGCCGTTGGGTCCGATCACCGCCAGCACGCCACCCTCGGGCACCGTGATGGTCATGGAATTCAGCGCCACCAAGCCGCCGAAACGCACGGTGACGCCCTGAACTTCCAGGAGCGGTCGACCGCGTGCCTCCGGCGGGGCAATGCCAGGGAGCGCGAAGGTGGACACGCGCTCCACCACGGCGTGCTGCTGCTCGAACGTTAGCGCGGTGGCACGGCGGTGGGCCGGAATGAGGCCGTCCCTACGGTAGAGCATCATCAGCACCAGGATGATGCCGAAGATCAACTCGATCGACTGGGTCAGGTCCACCGCCTGCAAGGCGTCGCTGCCGACCCAGGCGCCCAGCACGTGCAGCCACTGCGTCAGGTCCTGCAGGAACCAGGATTGCAGAAGCTGCAGGATCATGGCGCCGAGCACCACGCCCCAGACGCTGCCCATGCCACCGAGCACCACCATCACCAGGATCATCACGGAAACGGGGAAGCCGAACATCTCCGGCGTCGCCGTTTGCAGCTTGGCGACGTAGAACGTGCCCGTCATGCCGGCGAAGGATGCACCTATCGCGAAGGCCAGCAGCTTGAACCGCACTAGGTTCACGCCCATGGCGCCGGCGGCGATTTCGTCGTCACGGATCGCCATCCAGGCACGGCCGATGCGGCTGTCGCGTAGGCGGATGCTGATGAAGATCAGCGCTGCCACCAGCCCTACGATCACGTAGTAGTACGGTGTCGAGTCCACGCCGAAGCTGACGCCGCCCAAACTCGGCGGGGCGACGCCGTTCAGCCCCATCGCGCCGTTGGTGGCGCTGGTCCAATTGCGCGCGACGATGGGGACGATCTCACCGAAGCCGAGGGTGACGATGGCGAGGTAGTCACCGCGCAGGCGCAGCGTGGGCGCACCGAACACGACGCCGCATAGCGCCGCGAACGCGCCTGCCAGCGGGATCGCAAGCCAGAACGATAGCGTCGTGTGTACCACGTCCACGGTGCCGGGCCCGGGCATGCGGGCGACCAGGCCGAGATAGGAGAACGGCTCCCAGAAGGACGACCATTCCGGTTGGATCTGGAACGAGGACAGGATGCCGTAGAAATACGCGCCGATCGCAAAGAACGCCGCGTAGCCGAGATCCAGCAGCCCGGCCATGCCCACGACGATGTTCAATCCCAACGCCAAGGCGGCGTACGACATCGCGTTGGCAGCCGAGTCGATATCGGCGTCATCACCATTGAGCAGCGGGAACAGCATCGCCGCCAGAGCCACGGCCGACGTCAAAGCCGCGCGCATGCGGGCTGGTGGGATGCGGGCGAAAGGCCGTCGCAAGGCCGTCATCACGGCGGCCATCAGGACTTGTTCGGGGCCATGCGCCCCAGCAACCCGGCCGGCCGGAACACCAGAACCAACACCAGCAGCGAGAAGATGATCACGTCCGTCCAGCGCACCGACACCACCTGGCCGCTCAACGTCTCGATCAAACCAATGATCATGCCGCCCAGCATGGCGCCGGGTATGTTGCCGATGCCGCCCAGCACCGCTGCGGTGAACGCCCGTAACCCGGCGCTGTAGCCCACCACGAAACTGGTAAAGTTGTAATACAGGCCAAAGATCATGCCGCCTGCCCCGGCTAAGGCGGAACCTACGAAGAACGCCGTCATGATCACGCGGTCGACGTCAACGCCCATCATGCGCGCGGCCTCCGGATCCTGCGCCGTGGCGCGCATCGCCTTGCCCATGCGGCTACGACGGGTGAATACCCAAAGTGCCCCCATCAGCACGGCGGAGATCACCCAGATCAATACCTCGCGCAGCCGCAAGGTGGCGCCGCCGATCGCCATCGTCAGCGGCGGCAACGGATTGGGGTAGTTCTTCGAATCCGCACCCAGGAACAGCAGCACCAGGTTGAACAGGATATAGGACACGCCGATCGTGGTGATCATCGCCGACGGCCCCTTCACGTTGCGCAGTGGTCGCAACGACAGCCGCTCGATCACCACGCCGAGCAAGCCCGACCCGACCATCGTCGCACCGAGCGCCACCACGAGTACGCCCACCAGTGGCCAGCCCGCCATGACGGTGGACTGGCCGCTGACGCCGAACGCCTGCAGCACGTATAGCGCGATGAAGGAGCCCACCATGAAGACGTTGAAGTGGGCGAAGTTGATCAGCTCCATGATCCCGTACACCAGGGTGAACCCCAGCGCGATCAATGCATACATCGCGCCAAGGCTCACGCCGTTGATGGTTTGCTGGAGCAGGAGGTCGAAATTGGTCACGGGCCGCTCTCAGGCCGTCGGAGCCACCCCGATATACTTGAATTGTACGCTGACATCGTCGAGCGCCCCGGCGTCGTTCTTCTGGCACTGGAATACGCTGACGACCTTGCTCTCGATGTCGCCATTCGTGTCGAAGCTCACAGGCCCTTGCAGCGTTGTGAACTTGCCGGTTTGCAGCCCTTCCCGCACCGTATCGCGATTGATCGTTTTGCCAGCAGCGGCGAGCTTTTCCATAGCCTGGATGATGCACTGCGCGCCGTCGTACGCGGTGATGGTGTAGTCTTCCGGCGCGTATTTGTACTTGTCCTTGAACGCCTTGATCCAGGCCGCCAGCTTGGTGTCGTCTGCGAGATGCGGCGATGCGATCGTCGCGTACCAGCCCTGGATAGCGGGGAAACCGGCGCCTTTCAGCAAGTCTGCCCCATACAGGCCGTCACCGCCGCCCTTCTTGATGTCGGGCAGGATTTCGTAACTCTGCTTGATCAGCTTCACGCCCGCCGTGCCCACACCGCCGTAATACAGGCTATCGGCGTTCATCGACTTGATCTTGGTCAGAATGCTCGAATAGTCGGCGTTCTTCGGGTCCAACTGGTCGCGGCCTAGGACCTTTACTCCCTTGTCGGCGATGCGCTTTTGGAAAGCGTCGGCGAGACCAACACCGTAGGCGCCTTGGTCATCGAGGATGTAGATGGCTTTCACGCCCAACTTCTCGGCGAAGAAGTCCGCCATGTTTGGGCCCTGGAAAGCGTCGGTGGTAACGGTGCGGAAGAACACGGCCTTGCCACCGGGGCGGTACTGCGCCGCGAATTTCGGATCGGTGAGATCCGGGTTGGTGGCGGACGGCGTAATGATCGCGAGGTTGCCTTGGCTCAGGATGGGGGCCATCGCCTTGCCAGCGCCGCTCATCTGCGGACCGACAGCGGCCACCACGGTCTTGTCGGAGACGAATTTGCGCGCGTTGGTGGCGGCTTGCGCCGGGTCGTACTGACCGGCAGTGGCGGTGGCGTCGTCCAGCACCATCGGAGTTATCTTGTAGCCCTTGACCACGCCCTTTGCGTTCGCCTCGTCAATCGCCATCAGGGCGCCGTCGCGCATGTGCTGCGCGCTGTCGGCGTCACCTCCCGTCAGGGAGAAATTCAGGCCGATCTGAACCGTCTTGTCCGCGGCTGCGAAGGCGCGCCCGCCCACGGTTGAAGCAAGGGCAGTCCCAGCGAGCAGCCGGGCAGCGGAACGACGGGTGATCATCGCGGGTTTCTCTCCACACACATGGCTTTGATGCATAGCCGGTATGCGACAGTGAAACAGCTTCAGCAAACGCGCCAGAGGAAATTTTCTCTGCAAGTGCATCCGGCGAAGGCGGGACGCCTGAACGTCGGTTGATCCGGCGCTAGGCCTGCTGAGCCACCGCGCGGACGTTGCGCGACAAGGGCGAGCGTGGCGCGTCAGGTGCAACGCAAGCTGGGTCGGCGGGCACCCACCGCGTTCCCCAATCGGCGAAGGCGCGCAACACGTCGCGCAGGTCTGTGCCCTTTTCGGTGAGTTGATAGAGTTGACTGCCGGCTGGGCCTGCGACGAGTTCCAACACTCCACACTCGACGAGTTTCTTCAGGCGTGCCGAAAGGATATTACGTGCAACACCAAGGTTGCGCTGAATGTCGCTGAAGCGCTGGGTGCCAAAGAACACTTCACGCACCACGAGAAGCGACCACCAATCACCAACTTCCACCATGGAGCGTGCCAATGGGCAGGCCGCTCCACTTAGTTCGTTAAGTTTCACCGCTCTCCCCTTTCCGTCTTTGTTGCCGCATTGCGTTCCATTTGGGCGCGAATACAACCCGACGCAAGCCGACAGTTGCAAATCGCAACCAGTGACACCACTTGGAGGTTGCTAATTGCAACTAGCGTAAGGACGGCATCATGCGTGCATTTTCGCCCACATCCGCACTCGTTCGGGTTGCTGTCGTCATTCTGGCGACGGTCGCCTCTGGCTGCACGCCCGTGTTCGACTGCGCGAGTTACGCCGGGCTACAGCCGGTGGGTCTCCACACACCCGCCTGCACGCTGGCTTCGGCGCAAGCGTCGATCCCTGCCCGTTAACGGCTCGTCACCGATCTCGGCGTGTAGCGCCATACGCTTGCTGGCGGGAAGTTGAGCGGCGTCCAGGCTTCCCGCTTCGCCACTAAACGGTGCTTTTTCCACGGCAGCGGTGATGTCACACAATAACTATAGTGCAGAAATCCACGTCCGGGGGCCACGGCTTCGATCGCGTCGATGAACCGGCGCTGCTCGGTGAGGGGCAGCAGCACCAGTGGAATGCCGCAGACAACGGTGCCGATCTTGCCGTGCCATGCCTCGGGGAGCAGCTCCGGCAGACTACGTGCATCGCCCGTGAGGACGTGGGCCCCCGGCAGGATTTGGTTCAGGTGACTGGCCATCGAGGGCACGATTTCCATTGCGAACAGGCGGTTCGCGGGCACGCCACTCTCGATCAGGGCCCGCGAGATCACGCCGGTTCCGGCGCCGAGTTCCAGCACCGCTTCGTCGGGCGCACAGCATATCTGGGCCGCAACGCGGGTGCACAAGGCAGGCGACGACGGCACGACGGAGCCCATCTGCAGCGGATTGGCCGCCCATCGCTTCAAGAACAAACGAAATCCTTCGCTGTCTTTGCTGACTCCTCTGGCTTCGAATGCTTTGCCGATAGCGGCGTTCTGCAACATTTGTTTCATATTTCTGTCACTTTGCCTTGATCAAGACTGTAACGCGCAGTTTTTACCTAGCGCAGCTGACATCGTGATGAAAGGTCTCGGCATTGCTTCCGTGAAACTGCAGGCCCGTCTATCATCTCCTGGCTGGCTCAATCTCACGCCGGGCACTGGAACCTGCTTGTATGACTGCCCGAATTCTCATCGTCGACGACGTCCCGGCTAACACGAAGCTGCTGCAGGCCAAGCTTGTGGCAGAGTATTATCAGGTGGAGTGCGCCCAGGACGGGTTCGAAGCACTGCGGCTCGCGCACGCGTGGCAGCCGGACCTGATCCTGTTGGACGTGATGATGCCCGGCATGGACGGCTATCAGACCTGCCGACGGCTGAAATCCGACAACATGACGACGCATATTCCCGTCGTGATGGTCACCGCCTTGGGTGACCCGACCGAGCGGCTGCACGGGTTGGAGGTCGGCGCCGACGACTTCCTGACCAAGCCGCTGGAATACGACACGCTGCTGGCCCGGGTGCGCGGCCTGGTCCGGCTGAAGCGCTTGTTGGACGAGTGGCGGGTGCGTGGCGAGACCGCGCAGGCGCTGGGGCTATCGAGTGGGCCGCGGGCGGAATTTTCCGTCACCGGGGCGCGCGCGCTGGTGGTGGATGATTGGGACCTCGGCGCGCTCAATGCGCAGGAAGCCCTGTCACGCGAGGGCATCATTCCCGCCAGGGCCCGCTCGGAAGCCGAGGCGCTGGCCATGTCGGACAGCATCAGCTTCGATCTGATCGTGCTGAGCCTGTCGATTGCCGGCGACGATCCGTTGCGGCTTGCCTCCCGCTTGCGCGCCGAGCGGGCCACGATGGAGATCCCCCTGCTGTTGGTCGCCGAGCCGGAGCAGCACGATCGCCTGCTCCGCGGTTTCGACCTGGGAGCCAACGACTGGGTGCTCCGCCCGGTGGACGAGAACGAACTGCGGGTGCGGGCGCGTAACCAGATTCGGCGCAAGTTCTACCAGGACCGGCTCCGGGCCGATTTGGGCCACGCGTTGGAACTGGCCCTGACCGACCCGCTGACCGGACTGTATAACCATCGTTATCTGATGCGGCACCTCGGTGGCTTGCTGGCCGCCGGGCAACCCGCCGGCATCGTGGTGATGATGATAGACATCGACCATTTCAAAATGGTGAACGATCGCTGGGGCCATGCCACGGGCGACTTGGTGCTCAAGCAGGTGGCCGAGACGTTGCGTAGCCGCACTCGGGTGTTCGACAGCCTGGCGCGTTACGGCGGCGAGGAGTTCGTGGTCGTGATGTCCGGCGCTTCGGCGAGCGACGCGGTGCGGGCGGCAGAACGGCTGCGCGTGTCGATCCAGAACATGAGTTTCATGCCGGAAGCAGATACAGCGCATCGGTTGACGGTGAGCGTGGGTGTGTCACGGAGCACACGGCCGGACATCACTTCCGAGGCCCTGTTGGCTGCGGCGGATAAAGCGCTGTACCGGGCAAAGCACCAGGGACGCAACCGGATCGAGGTCGAATTATCGGAAGAATAGCTGGCGGATGCACTTCATACCGTCCCGGCCAACGAAAGGGCCGAGGTCGGAGCTACATCCGCTATGCCTGAACCTTGTCTGCCCTCACCCCGACCCTCTCCCGAAGGAGGAGGGAGAAGGAAGTAGGGGGACGCGCGTGGCTACTTGATCTTGGCTTCCTTGAAGGCGACGTGCTTGCGCGCCACCGGGTCGTACTTCTTTAGCTCGAGCTTCCCGGTAGCCGAGCGGGCGTTCTTCTTCGTCACATAGAAAAAGCCGGTGTCGGCAGTCGAGACTAGGCGGATCTGGACGGTGTTGGACTTGGCCATCGGAGTTCTCTTGCAAGGGCGGACGCGCCGGAGCGCGGAAAATGCGCATCGCGGGCCGCTGGGTCAAGGTAAAGCTTAGCCTCGGCGGGCAATCAGGGCAATGGACTCGACCACCTCCGTCACCCATCCGTCCTGCGCCACGCTCTCGGCAAGGCGCTGCACCGAACCGGACAACTGCGCTGCGCCGGCATCCCCGAGCTTCGCCCGGGTCGTGCTGGACATGGAGAGCGCACGGTGCACCAAGTCGGCCGGGGTCACCCGCTGCCGCTCGATCACGCCAACCCGCTGCAAATCGCAAAACGGCGAGTCCAGCAGCACGCCCTCATGCCTGACCCAGCCCGGCTGCTTCCACGCGGAACGTTGGCCGCTGCCCAGGGCGGTATCGAGCAACGCCTGATACCCGGTGCGCCAGGCATTGTCCGGCACGTCGAGGTGGCTGACCTGGAGCAAGACTAGCGCGCCACCGGGTTCGATCAGCCCATCCAGCGTCCGCGCAGTCCCCGCCCGGTCCATCCAGTGGAACGCACGACCGATCGTGACCAGGCGAAACGGCCCCATCCCCGGCGCCAAGTCGTGCGCCGCACCCGGACGGAACGTGATGTCCACCCCGCCGGCCTTGGCGCGGGCCTCTGCCAAGGCCAGCATCTCGGGCTCCGGGTCCATCCCCAGCGCACGGGCCACGAAGGGGCGAAAAGCCGTCGCCAACTGCCCAGGACCGCAACCGAGATCGAGCAGTTCGCCGGTGCCGTCGAGCCCGCATAGCGTGGCGACGGCCTGGATCAGCGCCGGGGCGTAGTCGGGGCGACCCTGCAGGTAGTGAGCAGCGGCCGAACGGAACCGCGCCGGCTCGAATGGGATGGGTGCGATCATGCGGCTTGCTTGAGCACGCGAAGCACCGCCTCGCCGTAGCGCTCGAGCTTGGAGGCGCCAACACCCTTGATCAGGGCCAAGTCATCCAGGCTACGTGGCTGGATCGCCGCCAGATCGCGCAGGACGGCGTCGTGGAAAATAACATAAGGAGGCACCGACTGCGCTTTCGCCTCGGCTGACCGCCACGTCCGCAACGCCTCGAACGGTCCAGATGCCACCTCCGGCTCGTCGGCGGAGGACTTGGCCGGCACTGCCCGGCGGCTGCGGGGCCCGGCGATCGGGTCGGGTAAATCCTCGCGCAGCATTACGGTGGTCTCGCCACGCAGGATGGGGCGGGCGCGGTCGGGGACCAGAGCCAGCCCGGCGCGATCCCCCTCTCCCCGGCGCAACGCACCGATGGCAACCAGTTGGCGGATCACGCCTCGCCAAAAACCGTCGCTCTGGTCGGCCCCGGCGCCGTATGTCGGCAGGCGATCGTGGTTGTGCTTCTCCACCATGGGCGTGCGCTCGCCACGGAGCACCGCGGTGATGTGCAAGGCCCCGAACATCTGCCCGGTGCGGTAGATGGCCGACAGCGCCTTCTGAGCCGCCACCGTGCCGTCGAACAGCCGGGCTGGATTGGCGCAGGTGTCGCAATGGCCGCAGGGCTGGGAGAGGTCCTCGCCGAAACAGGCCAGCAGCGAGCGCGTGCGGCATTCCGGCGTCTCGGTCAGCGCGATCATCGCCTCGAGCCGTGACGCCCGCACCCGGCGCTCGGCCTCGGGTGCGGTGGATTGCTCCAGCCAGTGCCGGGCCCGCACGATGTCCTCGCCGCCGAACAGCAGGAGCGTGTCGGCCCGCTCGCCGTCGCGGCCGGCGCGACCGATCTGCTGATAATACGCCTCGGGGCTGTCCGGCATGTCCAGGTGCACGACGAAGCGCACATCCGGCCGGTCGATCCCCATGCCGAACGCGATCGTGGCCACCATCACCACCGGCTCGCCGGAGCGGAACCGGGTCAGCGCGACCCGCTTTTCCATCGCCGACAGCCCGGCGTGGAACGGGATCGCCGCGTGGCCGGCGGTCTTGAGGCTTTGCGCCACCCGCTCGGTCTTGTTGCGGCTGCCGCAATACACGATGCCGGCCTGGCCGGGGCGACGCTTCAGGAAGGCGGAAAGTTGCGCGCTCTCCCCCGCCTTGGGCTGGGCGGCGATGTGCAGGTTGGTGCGGTGGAACGAGGCGGCAAACACTGCGGCATCCGCCATATCCAACGCCTGCAGGATGTCGTCGCGGGTGCGGTGGTCAGCCGTCGCGGTCAGCGCAATACGCGGCACACCGGGGAAGTCGTTCCGCAGCCGCTTGAGCATGCGGTATTCCGGCCGGAATTCGTGGCCCCAGGCGGACACGCAGTGCGCCTCGTCCACCGCGATCAGCGCCAACTCCTGCCGCCACAGCCGTTCGAGCGTGCCGGACATCATCAGCCGCTCCGGCGACACATACAGCAGGTCGAGCGTGCCGTCGGTCAGCGCACGGGAGACCCGGGCCCCGTCCTCCGGCTCGACCTCGGAGTGCAGGGCACCGGCCGACACGCCCAACTGGCGCATCGCCGCCACTTGGTCGTCCATCAAGGCAATCAGCGGCGAGACCACCACCGCCACGCCGTGCCGCACCAGGGCGGGAACCTGGTAGCACACGCTCTTGCCGCCGCCGGTAGGCATCAGCACGAGCGCGTCGCCACCGGCCACGACCTGCGACACGGCCTGTTCCTGCAAGCCGCGGAATTCCGGGAAGCCGAACACCCGGCGCAACACGTCCTTGGGGGTCTCACCCCGGATTGCGCCGTCCGGCATGGGGCTACGGTGCGTCGATGTCGATCTCGACGCGGCGGCGCTCAACACCCGGCTGGCTGTTGGGCGGCGTGCCGACGGCCGAGCGGCTGATACGCGCCGGGTCGACACCATCGCGCTGGAGCAGGTTGGCGACGGCATCCGCCCTGGCGCGCGAGATGTCGATGTCGGCTTGCGCTGACCCGGCGCTGTCCGCGTAGCCCGTCACCTTGACAGCGAGACGGGGGAATTTCTTGGCCACGTCCGCTGCATTGGCGACGATCGCAATCCCCGTGGAGTCGAGGCCGGACGAAAAGTCGTTGAAGAACACCGGGAAAACTTGGTCGGGCGGTTGCTGAGCGCAGGCCGAAAGCGCGAGCAGGGCCAAGCCCGTGACAAGGCGTCGCATGAGAGAGACTCCGTTTTGCATGTGCGGCTAGCAGACCCTCGCCGGCCAGCGTCGTCAACGCATGGTATCACGCCGCGGCCGGAGTCGCATGGCCACCCGACAGGCGCCAGATGCGGTCCAGCGTTTCGACACCGGTCAGCCGGTGGGTGATCAGCAACAAGGTCCGGCCTGCTGGCAGCGTGTTGAGGGTCTGAAGGAAAGCGCGCTCTGTTTGCGCGTCCAACCCGGCAGCCGGTTCGTCCAGGATCAGGATCGGTGCTGCAGAGAGTAAGGTACGCGCGAGAGCGATCCGTCGACCCTGCCCGCCCGACACGCGTGCGCCGCCCTCGCCCAGCCACGTATCCAGCCGGTCGGGCAGTCCGCGCACGAACTCGCCGATCTCGGCCTCGTCCAGGGCACGCCACAGCGCTGCCTCTTCTGCATTGGGGCGGCCGAGCAGCAGATTGGCGCGGATCGTGTCGTCGAACAGATGCGTGGTCTGGGACAGCACGCCGAATTGGCCCCGCAACGCCGATGCGGAGAGTGTGGCCAGGTCGGTGCCGCCGATCAGGATGCGCCCCGAGCGTGGTGCCGCGACTCGCAGCAGCAGGGCTGCCAAGGTGGACTTGCCCGAGCCCGACGGGCCCAACACGGCCACCCGGGCGCCTTGCGGCACTTCCAGGGTCATCCCGGCAAACACCTCCGGACGGTCCGGCGCCCAGCCGAAATGGACACCTTCGAACCGAAGGGCAGTGCCTTTGGGCAGCGGCACCGGGTTAGCAGGCTCAGGGAGACTGGCTCCGGCGTGCGCGGCATCGAGCACCCGGCGGGCAGACGCGGCCGCATGACCGGCCAACGCACCTGCCCGAGGCAGGCCTCCGGCAATTTCGAAGGCAGCCAGCAGAAGGAACACCGCCCCAGTGGCAAACACCGGCCGCCCGGCCGCTCCCAGAAGAACGAGCAGCAGGGCCAGTTGGGCACAGAGGAAAGCTATCGCCTGCGCCGTCGCCCCCCGACGCGCAAGACGGCGCTGCGCGTCGCCAACAGCCGCGTCGCGGGCGCGCACCGCTTCGAGCGTACGATCTTCCGCGGCGAACACCCGCACTTCCCGCAATCCCGACAGCGCGTCCAGCACCGACACCCGCAGCGCGGAATTCGCAGCCGTCAGCACACCGCCCGACGCTCTGGCCGCCCGCGCGGCTAGCAATGGGATGCCGAACGCCACGATCGCAAACAGGATGGTAGCGCCGAGCCCGGCTAGCCAAAGCTCTCCGCCCTCACCGACCAAGACGGCCAGCAGCACGGGCACCAGCGCGCAAGCCAGCGCCAGCGGGATCAGGATGCGGAGATACAGGCCGTCCAATGCCTCCACGTCGGAGACGAGGCGGGAGGCCAGGTCGCCCGACCGCAGCATCCCCAATCCCCCGGCAGACCGGGCAGCGAGTCCGTTGAACAGCCACACGCGCAGATCGGCAAGCGCCCGGAACGTTGCCCCATGGGTCACGAGGCGCTCCGCATAGCGCAGCACCACGCGCAGTGGACCGAGCACCACAAGCAGCGCCCCCGCGGCGGCACCCGCACCGAGCAGCAGCACGGCGACATGCGCACCCGCCACGGCCAGCAAGGCGGCACCGGTGAGGCCCGAGGCAAGTGCCACGGCTGCGCCGAAAGCCAGCCAGCCCCATCGGCTGCGCCAGAGCAGCAGGATCCGGAACAGCGGGCTCATGCCGCGCCCCTCGCTGCCACGACCCGGCCATCGCGCAAGTCCAGCCGGCGGGAGCCGAACCGGCCGGCGCTGGCGGCATGGCTGGCCATGATCACGGTGCGGCCGACTGCCAGGCGCTGCAGGCTGTCCATCACGTCGCCCTCGGTTGCCGGGTCGAGATGGGCGGTCGGCTCGTCCAACAGCAGGAGCGGCGCGTTCTTCAGGAAGGCGCGGGCGATGGCGACACGCTGCGCCTGGCCGCCGGACAGGCCGTAGCCACCCTCCCCGATCGGCGTGTCGAGGCCTTGCGGCAGCGCCTCCAGCACCGGGGCGAGCCCGGCGCTACGGGCCGCGGACTCGAGTTCGCGGTCGGTGGCGTCGGGGCGGGCGAAGCGGATGTTGTCGCGCACGGTGCCGGCGAACAGCACGGGCCGCTGACCGATCGCCACCGTCATGCGGGTGAGCGCCTCCGGAACGATGGACGCGATGTCGGCGCCGTTCAGCAACACGCGTCCGCTCTGCGGCTGCACGAAACCGAGCAGCAGTTCGATGATGGTGGACTTGCCGGAGCCAGATGGGCCTGCGAGCACCAGCGTCTCACCGGCCGGCACACGAAAGCTGACGTCCTCGAGCGCCGGGCCGCGGGCGGGATCCCAGGTGAAACCGACGTGCTCGAACGCGATGTTGATGCCATGGGCAGCGACCGTCCGGACTGGCTGGTCCTGCACGACCGGCGGACGCGCAGCCGGGATTGCAGCCAAAGCCTCCGCAGCGCCGGCGGCATGCGAACGGTCCTGGTAGGCGGCGGAGAAGGCCCGCAACGGGGAGAAGAACTCGGGGACCAGCAGGAGCACGAACAGCGCCGGGGCCGGGTCAAGCCGGTATGCCAGTGCTGCCTGCCCGTAGCGGATCGCAAGCACCACGAGCGCCAACGCCATGGCGCAGTCCAGCGCGGCGGAGGCGATGAAGGCGACCCGCAGCACCCGCATCGTGCGGCGGCGCAGTTCGTCGGCGGCGGCGGCAAGGGCGGCGGACTCGTCGGCAGCCCGGCCGGCCAGAACGATTGTAGCGATGCCGCGCAGCCGGTCGAGGAACCGGGTCTGCAACCGGCTCAGCGCGGTAAACTGGCGGCGAGAGGCAGACGCGGCGCCGATGCCGGAGATGGCCTGAGCCAGTGGGACCAGCAGCCCTGCGCCCCCCAGGATCAGGGCGCCGCGCCAGTCCACCGCCGCCACCGCGACCAGCACGAGCAGGGGCGCCGCAATCGCCAGCGACGCCGCCGGCAACCAGCGCGCGTAGAAGCCGTCGAGGGCGTCGATCCGGTCCACGACGGTACTGGCAAAGGAGGCCGAGTGCTCCTGGCGCAAGATGCTCGGCCCAACTGCGAGCAGCCTCCGCATCACGTCCGAGCGGAGCCGTTGCCGTGCCGCGATCCCAGCGCCGACACCCTTACGATCCGACACGACCGCCGCCGCGGCCCGTCCAACCGCCGCGACACAGAAGGCAACGAGCGCCCAAGCGGCTGGAGCGCCCCGTGCCGCCAGGGCACTACCCAGGATCGTGGCGATGGCACCTGTCTGCACGATGGCGAGGCCGGTTCCCAGCAGGCCGAGCAGGATGCTGGGCCGGGCCGCCGTCCGTCCGCGCCGGCTCTCTAAGCGCAGCCACTCACGTGCGGCTTGGGTCTGAGTGCTCATACATGTGATGTAGCCGCGCAGGCCCAGCCTGCCCAGGCGTGCCCGACGTTAAAGCTGTGTCAGGCGAGGGCGGCCTTGGCGGTGCTGGCCAGGAAGCGGGACGCAGCAGGCAAGATCGCGTCGTTGTAGTCGTAATGTGGGTTGTGCAGCTCCCGCCCGCCGTCGCTGGGGCCGTTGCCGATCCAGGCGAACGCACCGGGGCGCTCCTGGAGGTAGGCGCCGAAATCCTCACTGGCCATCGATGGGAGGATGTCACGGTGCACGGGAATGCCGGCCGAAGCTGCCGCGCCAGCAGCTAAGTCGGCTTCGGCCGGGCTGTTGACCACGCCGGGCACGCCCGTGTTGATCTCCACACTGCCCTCGACGCCGAACGTCGCAGCGATGCCGGCCACGACACGCCGAATGCCCTCGTCCACCTGGGCCTGCACCTCCGGGCGATGCGTGCGGAACGTTCCCCGCATCACTGCCGTCTGCGGAATCTGGTTCGCCGCCATGCCACCGTCCAGCATGCAGATGGAAATTACCGCACTGTCCAACGGACTGACATTGCGGGACACAACGGACTGAAGCGCCACCAGCGCGTGGGCGGCGGCCAGCACTGGGTCCCGCGTCAGATGCGGCAGGGCAGCGTGCCCGGCGTGGCCCTCCATGGTAATGGCGACCCGGGCACCCTGCGCCATCACCGGCCCGTCATGGATGGCGACCTCGCCCGCCGCCAGGCCTGGCCAGTTATGGTAGCCGAAGATGCGCTCCATCGGGAAACGCTCGAACAGCCCATCGGCGAGCATGGCACGGGCCCCGCCGTAACCCTCCTCAGCCGGCTGGAAAACGAGTTGCACGGTGCCGGACCAATCGTCCTCCCGGCTCAGCAGCGCCGCCGCCCCGAGCAGGCTCGTGGTGTGCCCGTCATGGCCGCAGGCGTGCATGACCCCGGGCGTGCTGGAGGCATAGGACACACCGGTTCGCTCCTCGATGGGCAGCGCATCCATATCGGCGCGCAGACCCACGCTGCGGTTGGACTGTCCGCGGGTGATCGTGGCCACGATGCCGTTGCCGCCGACGCCCGCAACGAAGGGAACGCCCAACTCCGTCAGCCGGGCGGCCACGAAGGCAGCGGTCGCTGCTTCCTGCAACGACAACTCGGGATGGGTGTGGAGGTGGCGGCGCCACCCGGTCAGCGTGGCGGCGAGCTTGGGATCAAATTCGAGGGCGGTCATGCAACACTATCTCGCTCAGGGGCGCGCGCGTCCAGCCGCTGCACAGGGGCATGCAGGCCGGTTTGGGGCGATAGGCGAACGGCGTAACGCGTGCCGATCCCCTGCTCGACCGCCAAGGAAGCACCGAGTTGCCGAGCGAAACCACGGATCAGTTGCAGGCCGATCCCGTCGCGGGTGCCGCTCTCCGTCTCGGATTTACCGACGGGGATGCCCACTCCATCATCGCTGATGACGAGGTCGAGCGTGCCAGCCGCCTCGGTCAGAGTGACGCTGACATGGCCGGACCGGCCGCCCGGGAACGCATATTTGACGGAGTTGGTCACGGCCTCGGTCACGATCAGGGCGAGCGGCACGGCCTGGTCGCTGGACATCCGCAGCTCCGGTGCCTCGATCGACAGGATGATGCGATCGCCCTCCTTCTCGCCCATGGCCTGGAACAGTTGGCCGCAGAGTTCGGTCAGGAACGAACGCATGTTGATGGTGTGCAGCTCTCCATCAGCATACAGGTGGCGATGCAAGGTCGCCAACGCACGTACCCGGTCGCGCGCTGCTTGGAACTCGGCCCGGGCCTCGGGTACCCGAATGCGGCTGGCCTGTAGATTGAGCAAGCTTGCAATGACTTGCAGGTTGTTTTTCACACGGTGGTGGATCTCCAGCACTAGCAGGTTTTGCTGCTCCTGCGAGCGCACCAGTTCGGCCTCCTTCTCGCGCAATACGGCGGTCGCATCCGCGAAGGATTGAGCGAGTTCGAGCACTTCGTCAGGCGCACCGGCCAGGTTGCCGGGGTCGAAGCGCCCGCCCGCTTGCCACCGCCGAACCGCAAGGCTGAGGCGGCGAAGAGGATTTCCGAATGCGATGTCTGCGCCGAGCACCACTGCAACCAGGCCGGCGAGCCACAGAAATGCGAGCTCCGCCATACGGTAGACCAGTCCGTTGACCGCCAGCCGAAGCTCGCGCTGGGCAGACGTCGCCGCGATCAATCGCCAGCCCCCGGGGAGAAGCGTGGTCGCATACGCATACCGAAGCCCGGTGGCCGAGACGGCGCGCAAGGCGAGTTGCGGCGACCCGACTATCCGGATCATCGTGGCAGCATCTGGCCACGCAGCCGTCGCGTCGCCCCGCGAGGCGAGCACGCGCTGGTCCTCGTCCATCAGCCACGTGGCGTCGCCTCGATCGGACGGCTCGGGCAAGGTTCGGGTTGCGAACCAGGACTGAGAGAGAATCGCGGCCACCACTTCACCAGTCGCGGCGCGGACCGCCAGGACCGGTGTTTGGTCGGTGCCGACGGCATCGAGCACGACCGGTGCGCCACCACGGACCTGATCGTACCAGCGGTGCGGTTCGAGCGTCTCCGCCGGTATTTGGCCGATTTGGCAAACACGGTGACCGTCGCTGTCGACGGTAAGCAGCCCGGTGATGTCGAGCGGGTCGAGTATGGATGCCAAGGTTTGGTCGCAGGCGCCTCCGGCCAGGCGCCTCGTGTCGGCGGAGAGGCGGCCCGCCGTGGCAGCCAAGGCCGTGTGATATTGCGCAAGTGCCTGGCCGTCGATCAGCGCTGCCCGCTCCTGGGAGCCACGCGCGATGGCTTGGAATTCCTGCCAGGCGATGGTGGCCGCCATCGCGGCAATGGGCACAGCCGCGATGAAGGAAAGAAGAATTAGCCGACCGCGGGTGTGCCCGATACGGGTCCACCATGCTGGCCGCCAGCGGCCTGTCACTTGTTCCGATCTTCCTCGATCAGCTTCAGAAGATCGTCGGGAATCGGCTCCTTGGCCACGTCATCATAGATCTGATGCAGGCCTCGCTTCAGCCAGAGATCAAACGCCTCCGGCTTCTTCACGCCATCCTTGTCTGAGCCCTTGGGGACTTTCGACTGCTTCATGTCCGGATGCTTCACGCCTCACCGCTCCGAACAAAGAAACCGGCCAGAAGCTGGCCGGTTTCTCCTCAATCGCACGAATGACGATTATTAGAACGGCAGATCGGCCGCTGCAGTCTTTACGCGGCCCAACAGCGCGTCCTTAGCAATCCGCTGAGTGGAACGAGCGCTCTCCTTCACATCGCCCAACAGCCATGCCTCAAGTTGACGCCGGGCGCGGAAGACGCGGCTTTTGGCGGTGCCGACAGCACAGCCCGTCGACTCTGCAAGGGCTTCGTAGCTCATGCCGTGGACCACGACCATCACCAACGCCTCGCGCTGATCGGAGGGCAGGCGGGTCATGGCAGCGCCAAGTTCCTTAAGCGCCAGACGATCCTCATGCGCCGCGTCGGTCGCGAACACGGACTGCGGCACATCGTCGATGTCCGTGGTATCACGGCGCTTGCGGAGGTTCGAGATGAAGCGGTTCCGGAGAATGCGATGCATCCAGGCCGCGAAATTGGTGCCCGGGATAAACGTGGTCTGCGCCGAGAGAGCGTTGCAGACCGCATCCTGCACCAGGTCCTCAGCTGCGGCTCGGTTGCGGGTCAGGGCAAGCGCCTGAACGCGCAGCTTCGGGAGGATTGCGATAACCTGATCATGGAAGATGGTCGTAGGGGTCGTCATGAGAGCCTGTCTCCAGTTCTTATCCAACCAATGAACGACTGCGAAAAAGGGTTGCGTCCTTCTATTCACGAAAACGTGAGGCTGTCCTGTGTGAATCGAGTTGCCGTTGTCGTGCCAAAATCGGCCGCTAGGGTGCGCCGCAATGGCACAACCTCCCCTCGACCCGGCTTACAGCTCGCGCTCCGGCAGTTCCATGATGCGGGACAGCTCGGTCCGCGCCCGGGACACCCGTGCCTTCATCGTGCCCACCGGGACGCTGCAGATCTGGGCCGCCTCTTCGTGAGTGAGCTCCTGCGCGCCGACCAGGACCAAAGCTTCCCGCAACACGGGGGACAGCTTCCACAGGACGTATTCCAGGTCCCTCACCTCGACTGCGTCACCCTGGTCCGGACGCACGGCCTCCTCGACCGGCAAATGCTGACTGAGGGCGGCAGCTTCCCGCCGGCGCCGGCGCGACTGCTCGAAGAACAGGTTGCGCAGGATCGTGAACAACCAGGCTTTCAGGTTCGTGCCGGGCTGGAACTGCACGAGTGCCCCCAGGGCACGGACGACGGTGTCCTGCACCAGATCGTCCGCTGCCACCCGGTCACGGACCAGGAAGCGGGCGAACGCACGAAGGTCGGGCAGCAACTTCAGCATCTCGGCGCGAGCCAGGCCGGCGGCGTCCGGGTTTCTCGCCTGCGCCGCTCCGTCCCTACTCAGAACGGCTTGTTGAACCACACGCAATACCACATTCCTCAGTGCGTTAGCGGATATCCCCCCAGCCCGTCGCGTGGGCAAGTAGAGGTTTCGTTATGACCAGCTTCCGACGCGAAGACCTGCTTCGCGCCCTTCCGTACGCCCGGCGCTATGCCCGGGCCCTTGCCGGCGGTCAGGCACAAGGCGACGCCCTGGTCGCGGACGCCGTTCGTGAACTACTGAACGGGCCCGACATCGCGGACGACAACCCCCGCCTCGCACTTTATAAAGGTGTGACGATGCGCGTGCCGGAGCCGGCGGTAGTCGAGCCGATGGACGAAGCACTGTCCGGCTTGCAACGCAAGCTCCTCCTGCTGACGTCGCTGGAGGAGGTGGCGTTGGCGAAGGCAGCCTCGATCCTCGGATTGCAGGAACAAGTTGCCGAGGAGATGCTTGCCTCCGCTCGCGATCGCCTGCGCCTGGCCGCAGCGGCTGACGTGCTCATCATCGAAGATGAACCGATCATCGCCATGGACATTGAGGAACTGGTCGCCAGCTGCGGCCACCGAGTGGTTGGTGTTGCCGCGACGGAGTCCGACGCCGTGGAGATCGCCGAGCGGTGCCGTCCCGGCTTGATCCTGGCCGACATCAATCTCGGCGCTGGCGGAGACGGCACGTCCGCCGTGTCCCGTATCCTGCGTAGCCACTATGCACCCGTGATCTTCGTCACCGCCTACCCCGAGCGCCTGCTGACCGGTGAGGCGCTCGAGCCCGCCTTCGTCATCACCAAGCCGTTCGAACCGCTCACCCTCGCAATCGCGACATATCAGGCAGTGACCGGCGGTGTGCGTATCGGGTAGCGGGAACCCCGCTGCTGTCAGAACGTCTTGCCCCTATACGCTAGAATACCGCACGGGGGTCGGTGAGCCAGCATGAATGTGACCATCAAAGCTGCCACTGCAGTCCAGCCTGCGGCAACGCCGCAACCTGCGGTGCATCCGCGCATCCGCTACATCGATCCGCTAGCCCTGGAGGGTCCCGACGCGCTGGTCCGTGCGCTGGCGAGAACTGCGACCCTGGGTTTCGATGCCGTGCTGGTGCCACCACCCTGGGCGCCCGGGGCGGACGGCGACCGCTTTGCCCCCGCGACGCTCGATAGCGTCCATGCCGCTTTGGGTGGCGGCGAGGCAGAGCACTACCTGGGGAGCTATGTGCGGCTGTGCGGACAGCATGGCCTGCAGCCGATGCTGGATATGCCGCTCGCCACTCTGGCGGCCGAGTTCACCGGCGAGGCCGCTCCGTTCAAAGCGACGGCCCACATCGATTCGCTGGATCCGCGGGGCAGTGGCTCGACGCGGCAGCGCGGCGTGGCCGATCCTCGGGCGATCGGTGCCTGGTGGGGCCACCACCTGGAACGCTGGGCGGCCGTTGGAATTGCCGGTGTCCGCGTGCTCGGTCTGGCCGACGCACCCTGCGCGATGCGAGCGCTACGGGATGCAGCACCCGACGTGGCACTGATCGCTTGGACGCCCGGGCTGCCCAGAGAGGCCCTCCCGGAACTCGCCGGCGCCTGGTATGTGGTCTCGTCACTCCCATGGTGGGATTTACAGGCGGATTGGTTCTGGGACGAGTTGAACGCACTACGCGAGATTGCCCCCGTCCTATCCTGCCCCGAGGTGCCCTTCGGTCCCCGGGCCGCGGCAGCTGTGCATGACCCGGCCCGCCTCACCGCCACCTTGCGGCGGTCGGCGGCATTGGCTTGCGCGATCGGTGACGGGTGGCTGGTTCCCGACGGCTTCGAGAGCGGCGCCCGCCGTCCGCTCGACGTGCACGGCCGGACCGTCGCCCGCGGTGACCGCAGCATTGAGGCCGGCATCGATCTTGCGGCATTGAACCTTGCCGTTGCGCATGGTGGTGCAGAGGTGAAGGGCCTTCGCTTGCTGACCGGCAGCGGCTCGTCGCCTATGGCCGTGCTGCGCACCGATGCAGCCGACTCCCGCTTTGCCCAACATGCCACCGTGGCGCTGGTCAACACTGACCTGGTGCGTCCGCTCTCGGTCGATCCGTCCACCATTATCATGGGGATCGACGGGTCGTTTGGACCGTGGGAGCCCTCGGGTTTCGAGCCGGGTCAACCGTTGCGGCTGGCTCCAGGCGAGCTTCGGCTGTTCACGGCGCCCACCTCGTCCAAGGCCGACCTGTCCAGAAAAGGCCCGTCGATCGATGCGGACGACGCTCGTCGTTTCGCCAACGGCCCCCGTGTCGCGATCGAGGCGCCTTCGCCTTGCGTCGATGACGGCTCCTTGCCGGTGAAACGGCTGGTGGGCGAAGTCGTGAGCGTCGAAGTCGATGTCGTATGCGACGGGCACGACAAGCTGGGCGTGGTGTTGCAGTGGCGTGAACCTGGCAATCCGGCGATGCACGAAGTCCGCATGCTGCCGGCCGGCAACGACCGTTACCAGGCCGACCTGCCGCTCCGGCGCATCGGTGCGTATGAGTATAGGGTACAGGCTTGGCGCGACGCCTTCGCCAGCTACAAGGACGAACTCGCGAAGAAGAGCGTCGCTGGTGTGGACGTCACGTTGGAACTTCGCGAGGGATTGGCCCTGCTGCAACGCACGGCGGAGCGCGCCCAGGGCACGGTCCGCACCGAACTGCAGACGCTCGCCGCCGAACTAGTGAGCGCTGACGACGCCACCCGGCTCGCGCGCTTCCTTTCGACCGACGTGACCGAATTGATGGCGCAGGCCGACGACCGTCCGCGTGCTGCCTCCCTGCCCCGTCCCGTGCGCATCGATGCCGAGCGTAGCGGTGCGGCGTTCGCGGCCTGGTACGAGGTATTCCCCCGCTCCATGAGCGACGACCCGGCGCGGCATGGGACGTTCCGTGACGTGGAGCGGCACCTCCCCCGCGTTCGGGCCATGGGGTTCGACGTGCTGTATTTCCCGCCGATTAGTCCGATCGGCCGCACGAACCGCAAAGGCCCGAACAATACGCTGACGCCGGCGGAGGGGGACCCCGGCAGCCCCTACGCCATCGGCTCCGAAGATGGCGGGCATGACGCGCTGCATCCGGAACTCGGCACGATCGAGGATTTCCGACACCTGGTTCAGGTTGCCGGCGAGCATGGTCTAGAGATCGCCATCGACTTCGCCATCCAGTGCTCGCCCGACCATCCCTGGTTGAAGCAGCATCGGGACTGGTTCGACTGGCGCCCAGATGGCTCGATCAAGTATGCGGAGAACCCGCCCAAGAAGTATCAGGACATCGTCAACGTCGACTTCTACGCCTCGGGCGCGATCCCGGGTCTATGGGTCGCGTTGGCCGAAGCGGTGATGTTCTGGATGGAGCAAGGCGTGCGGCTGGTTCGCGTGGACAACCCACACACCAAGCCGCTGCCGTTCTGGCAGTGGATGATCGGCAGTGTCCGCGAACGCTATCCGGATGCAGTGTTCCTCGCGGAGGCGTTCACGCGTCCCAAGGTCATGTATCGGCTTGCCAAGGTCGGGTTCAGCCAGTCCTACACCTACTTCACCTGGCGCGAGACGAAGCGGGAAATGGAGCAATACCTCACCGAGCTCGCCGAACCCGGCCCGCGTGACTTCTTCCGCCCGCATTTCTTCGTCAATACGCCGGACATCAATCCGGTGTACCTGCAGAATGCACCGCGGTCGGCTTACCTGATCCGTGCCGCATTGGCAGCGACCTTGTCCGGCTTGTGGGGTGTTTATAACGGCTTCGAGTTGTGCGAAGGCTCGCCGGTGCCAGGGCGGGAGGAGTATCTCGACAGCGAGAAATACCAGATTCGGACGTGGGATTGGGATCGTCCCGGCAACATCGTAGCGGAAATAACGGAGCTCAACCGAATTCGCCGCGCCAACCCCGCCTTGCGTTCGCACCTGCAGACAATTTTCCTGCCCGCATCCAACGATGCTGTGAGTGTGTTCCTCAAGGCCACGCCCGATCGAAGCAATGCCTTGGTGGTTGCCATTTCCTTCGATCCCAATCAGGCGCAAGAGACGTCTTGGGAGTTTCCGTTCTGGCTATGGCAGGTCAGCGAGTCCGTGCCGTTCGAGGCGGAGGACCTGTTCACCGGGGAGCGGATCACCTGGCGCGATAAGTATCGCTCCGTGCGGCTCGACCCCAGCCGCCCCTATACAATCTGGCGCGTGCGCGTCGTTTCCTGAACCGAGGTTCTCTTGCCCGACACTGCTATTGCCGCTGCCGCACCGCTTCCCGCCACGGCCGCTCAAATCGCTCCGGCCGTTGCAGCCGT
>CAXTWC010000025.1:0-28198 GCA_964247805.1 uncultured Acetobacteraceae bacterium
CCCCCGCTTGACCTCCCCCGCCACCCAAGCCACTTAACGATCAGCAGGCTAGCCGCACCAAGGGGCACTCCGCGTAGTCATGTCCACCCGCGTCCTCATTGATCATCGCATCGGCGGCGTCGTCCATGTGGCGGAGCCAAGCGGGGTGCCAGAGTCCAGCGGACCCGGGACAGAGCCGTCCGGGACCGTGCGGCACCCGGAAAAGATCGGTCGCCCCAGCACGCCATCCCTGCGCAAACCGGATTGGATCCGCGTTCGCGCCCCGAACCATCCGACCTACCACGAGACCCGCGCGCTAATGCGGGAAAACAAGCTGGTGACGGTCTGCGAGGAAGCCGCCTGCCCCAACATCGGCGAGTGCTGGTCCCAGCGCCACGCCACCATGATGATCATGGGCGACACCTGCACCCGCGCCTGCGCCTTCTGCAACGTGGCAACCGGACAGCCGGACGCGTTGGATGCGTCCGAGCCCAGCCGGGTCGCCGATGCGGTGGCCAAGCTGGGACTGCGCCACGTGGTCATCACCTCGGTGGACCGGGACGACCTGGCCGATGGCGGTGCCGCCCATATCGCCGCCGTGATCCGCGCCATCCGCGCCGCCGCCCCGGACACGACGGTGGAGGTCCTCACCCCGGACTTCCTGCGCAAGCCGGGCGCCGCCGAGATCGTGGTGGCGGCCAAGCCGGACGTGTTCAACCACAACCTGGAAACCGTCCCCCGCCTGTATCCGACGATCCGCCCGGGCGCGCGCTACTTCCAGTCCTTGCGCCTGTTGGACCATGTGAAGACGCTGGATCCGACCATTTTCACCAAGTCCGGCCTGATGGTCGGGCTAGGTGAAGCGAAGGGCGAGATCCTGCAGGTCATGGACGACATGCGGATGGCCGACATCGATTTCATAACGCTCGGCCAGTATCTGCAGCCGACTCCGAAGCACGCGGCGTTGGACCGGTTCGTGACTCCGGACGAGTTTGCCGACTACGCCAGCATGGCGCGCGCCAAGGGGTTCTTGATGGTCTCGGCGACACCGCTCACCCGGTCATCCTACCACGCGGACAGCGACTTCGCGGCGTTGCGGCTGGCCCGCATGAGCGCCCGCTAGGTGCCAACCCACGCTGAGCACAAGCTGGTGCCGTACACCGCCGATCAAATGTTCGACCTCGTGGCCGATGTCGGCAAATACCACGATTTCTTACCCTGGTGCGCTGCCTCCCGCGTGCGGACCCGGACGGAAACCGAACTCGTCGCAGACCTGACGATCGGTTTCGGCCCGTTTCGCGAGAGCTTCACCAGCCGGGTCGCGCTGGGTCGGCCGAAGACCGTGAACGTGAAATACGAGAACGGCCCGTTCCGTTACCTCAACAACCAATGGACGTTCACACCGGCTGCGAATGGCTGCCGCGTGGACTTCTTCGTGGATTTCGAGTTCCGCAGCCGCATGTTGCAGGCGGCGATCGGTGTCGTGTTCAACCAGGCGGTGCAAGCAATGGTCAATGCCTTTCTCAAGCGCGCGCGCGACGTCTACGGACGGCCGACTGCCACCGTGACCGTGACCCCGATGTCGGTGAAGGGCTGATGACGTTCGCACCACCCCCGTTCCGCTCCCCCGTTCCGGTGCGGGTGAACCTGTTTTCCGACACGCAGACCCGGCCTTCCCGCGCCATGAAGGAAGCCATGATGGAGGCGGAGGTCGGCGACGAGCAGCACGGCGACGATCCCACCATCAATGCGCTGTGCGACCGGATGGCGGCGCTGATGGGCAAGGAAGCCGCGATGTTCCTGCCCACGGGGACGATGTGCAACCAGATCGCCATCCTCGGTCACTGCCGGCCAGGGGACGAGATCCTCGCCCACCACACCGCCCATATCCTCACCAGCGAGGGAGGCGGGCCCGGTGCGCTCGCCGGGGCCATGATCTATGGCCTGCCGGGTGAGGACGGCCAGTTCACCGCCGACGCCGTCCGTGCGGCGATCCGGCCCAAATCCCGCTACTCGCCCCCGCAGGCCCTGCTCGAGGTGGAGCAGACGGCGAACATGGGTGGCGGCGCGATCTGGCCGGTCGACGAACTGAACGCGGTGGCCGCCGTGGCGCACGAGAACGGGCTCGCCACCCACATGGACGGCGCCCGGCTGATGAACGCCGTGGTCGCCAGCGGCGTGCCGGCGGCCGAGATGGTGGCCAGCTACGACACCGTTTGGCTCGACTTCACCAAGGGACTGGGGGCGCCGCTCGGGGCTGTGCTGTGTGGCACGTCCGAGTTCATCGGTGCGGCCTGGCGGTGGAAGCAGCGCCTCGGTGGCTCGCTGCGGCAGGGTGGCATCTGCGCCGCCGCGTGCAATTACGCGCTGGACCACAACATCGACCGGCTGGCGGAGGATCACGCGAACGCTCGCGAGCTTGCCCGCGGCTTGGCGCAGGTGCCGGGGCTATCGGTTCGCATGCCGGAGACCAACCTGGTCTACATCGACACGACGGCGTCCGGAATGGATGCGACCGAACTTGCTAGGCGCGCTGCACACAAAGGTGTGCTAATATCGGTCATGGGCCCGCACAAGGCCCGCGCTTGCACCCATCTGGACGTGTCCCCCGAGCAGGTTGCCGAGGCCGCTGCCGTGATCCGTGCGATCGCTGCTTGATCGCCTGAACCTCCAGGAGCCGCCGCCATGCGTTTCACCGTCGTTGCTGCTCTGGTTTTGTTTGCCGGGGCTGCTCAGGCCCAGGCTCCCTTAACCGGCACGACTGGGCCGATCGGCACCCCGGGCGCCGGAACCCGGGCCGCTTCTCCGTCCACCCCGCCGAGCGCCAGTGCGGCGACGGGAGATGAGCAAGTAGCGCCCGTAGCGACGCCCCCACGCCGTCGCGGGCGTAGCTTGCAGGATCGGTTCGAGGCGGCGAACGTTACCCATGACGGCCATCTGACGCAGGAACAGGCGCGTGCCAAGATGCCGTCGGTGGCGCGCGACTTCGATGCGATCGACACCGATCACAAGGGCTACGTCACCATCGACCAGCTCCGCGACCATGCGAAATCGGCCCGCGCCGCCCGCCGGGCTTCCGCCCGTGCTGCCAAGGCGCAGTGACGATGCCGGACTGGCTGGTGGAAGCCGGTACGCCCGAGGCAGTGGCCTTCCGGCTCTTCGAGAAGATCTTGCCGATGACGCCCCAACCCCATGGGAAGGAGGAGGTGCTCAAGCTGTACGCTGAGTGTCTCGCCACCGTCCGCGGCCCGGTTGCCGAGGATCTGCTCGCGTCGCTGAATTTCGAGGACGGCTAGTCCCCTAGTTCCTCCCCCGTCCTTAACGGGGAAGGTGGCGGCGCAGCCGACGGAGGGGGTGCAGCGACTAACCGCCTGTGTGCCGCACTAACACCTCGCTATTCGGGACCTTAGCTCCCTCACCCCGGCTCTCTCCCAGGGGGAAAAGTAGAAGTTGGTGGGAGATCGCTAACTAGCGGCTACTCGCTTCGGTGGGAGGATCTTCTAGCCTCTACGCTTCGCCCAACTTCGCCGGCGCGTTGGCTCGCCGGGCGACGTGGAGTGCATTTGCCACGGAACTGGCCAGCTCAGCCAACCGGAATGGCTTGCGGAGGATCGGCAAGTCGGCGAGTTCGCCCTGCAACGCCTCGGTATCGGCGTAACCCGTCGAGAATAGGATCGGCAACGCCGGGTAATCGCTACGAGCCGCCAACGCGACCTCAGCGCCGGACATGCCCGGCATCACGTAGTCCACGATCATGACGTGCGGGTTAGGCTGCTCGCGCAACAAGTCCAGCCCGGCGCGGCCGTGGGGTGCTTCCAAAACGCGATAACCGAGGCTGCGCAGCATCTCCACCAACGAGCCGCGCACCATCGAATCATCATCCACAACCAGGACAACGTCCGACGAACGGCCGAGCGGTACCGATGCGGAGTGGTCCAGCGCCCTATACTCCTCAAGCTGGACCGCACTTCGTTCGAGTAGCGGCAGCATCAGCCGCACGGTCGTACCACGGCCGGGCTCACTCTCGATCGTGGCTGACCCGCCAGACTGTTTAGCGATGCCGTACACCTGCGCCAGTCCAAGACCGGTCCCTTTACCGACGTCTTTGGTGGTGAAGAACGGCTCGAACGCACGCTCCAGGACGTCCGGCGACATGCCTGTACCCGTATCGGCGACGGCGACGCTCGCCAGCTTGCGCCCATTGGCCTGGGTGGGCTCCACCGACACCGTCAGGCGGCCGCCCCCTGGCATGGCATCGCGCGCATTGATCGCAAGGTTCAGCAACGCCAGCTCCAACTGGTTGACGTCGGCAACAGCCCAGACCGGTTCGCGCGCCGGCATGCAGCGCAGCTCCACCAAGGGGCCGATCGAGCGGACCAGCAAGTCCTGCACCCCCGTCAACAGCGCGTTCAGATCGACCGGAACCAAGGTCAACTGCTGGGTGCGGGAGAACGCCAGCAACTGCGCCGTCAGCTTGGCGCCTCGCCGGGTCGCCTCGATGCCGGCCGTCGCCAGCCGCTTGACCTGCTCGTCCTTGCTACGCCGAAGGATCAGCTCCAGGCCGCCGAGAACCGCAGATAGCAGGTTGTTGAAATCGTGTGCGATGCCGCCCGTCAGCTGCCCGACGGCCTCCATTTTTTGGCTCTGCCGCAGGGCGTTCTCCGCCCGGTTCCGCTCGATGATCTCCTCGCGCAGCCTCGTATTGGCCCGCTCGAGCGCAGCGGTGCGGGCACTGACCAGGCTTTCCAACTCGGCCCGGTGCTGCAGCAGTTCCGCCTGCGTTTCCCGGAGCGCCGCCTCGCGACGGATGCGCTCCTCCAGGTGCGCGCGAGCCTGGTATTGGCGGTCGCGAGTCCGCAGCGCCGATTGGATCAGCGACAGCAGGGTGGTCGGGTGGAACGGGCGCTCCAGGAACGTGACGTTGCCCAGCAGGCCGGTGTAACGCGCGGCCGCGAGCATGCGGTCGGACTGGTTCTGCGAGGCGAGCAACACGAACGGCAAGTCGGACCACGCAGGCTGGTCGCCGATCGCTGCGACCAGCGGACGCAAATCGGTGGTGCGGAGTGCTTCCTCCGTGATCACTACGACGCCGCAGCCTTCGTGGATCGAGGCCGCCAACGACGCGATGTCCTTGCACGCCTCGCCCTGAAGGCCGGCCTCCGCCATCAGTCCGACCGCCACCCCGGCGTCGCGGCCGGCGGGCGCCAGAACGAGGGCACGGTGCTCCAGATCGTCCAGGCCGCCGCTCACGCTGGCGAACCGCTTTCCACCATTTGGAGGCCTATCGGGCCGGAGTAGATCGGCGTCCCGCGCAGGATGCCTTGGAACTCGCGCAGCGGAGCCCCGACCTCGAGCCCGCTCGACGTCACCCGCAACTCCCGGATGGTGTCTTCATGTGGCCCGGAGCGCTTCTTGATCGCGGACACGGCCCGGCGCACCTGGCCGTTGGCTTCGAAGAACCGCAGCAACATCACCGTATCCGCCAGATAGGTGATGTCGACCGGTGATCGCATATCGCCGATCACGCCCTGCTGCGCCATGGTGAGCAGGGACACCACACCGCGGCGCCCCAGGTAGCTGAGCAACTCGTGCATGTGCAGCATGAGGAACTGCTCCTCCGGCATCGCGGCGTTGTAGCCATTGAGGCTGTCGATCACGACGACCGTGGCCCCCCTGTCCTCCACCACGTGGCGCACGCGATGGGCGAACTCGCCAGGCGAGGATTCCGCCGGGTCGACCTGGTCCAGGATGAGTTTGCCGCTGGCCTGCATACCCGGCACGTCGAGGCCGATGCCGGCCGCCCGCTTGGCCAGCATGCGGACATCTTCGTCGAGCACGAACATGGCGGCACAACCGCCCTCGCGCACCGTAGCCGCGGCGAACACCAGCGAAGTCAACGTCTTGCCCGCACCGGAAGGGCCGATGAGCAGGGTGCTCGTGCCGCGATCCAGCCCGCCGCCCAACAGATCGTCCAGCGTCGCAATGCCGCTTTGCAACTGGCCTTCCAGGAAGGGTGTGTGGTGTTCGGACGCGACGAGGCGGGGGAACACGCGCACGCCGCCCTCCACGATGGCGAAGTCGTGGTAGCCGCCGCGATAGGCTTGACCACGCATCTTGGTGACGCGCATGCGACGCCGGTCGGTGCCGTAGAGCGGCGACAGTTCCTCCAGGTGCAGCACGCCATGGGCGATACTGTGCACGGTGCGCTCGGACAGCTCGGCCGTCATGTCGTCCAGCAGCAGGGCCGTGCAGTCGTGGCGGGACAAGAAATGCTTGAGCGCCAGCATCTGCCGGCGATAGCGCAACGAGGACTGGGCAAGCAGGCGTATTTCCGACAGGCTGTCCACCACGACGCGATCCGGCTTCAGGCGCTCGACCACGTCGAATACGGCGCGGGTGGTTTCGCCCAGCTCCAAATCGGACGAATATAGCAGGCTCTGCTGCTGCGCTTCGTCCAGCAGGCTCTCTGGGGGGACCAGCTCGAACATCTCGATGCCGTCCAGCGGCCAGCCATGGGCACGCGCGGTCGCCCGCAGCTCCTCCTCGGTCTCCGACAGCGTGATGTAGAGAGTGGACTCACCGGCGCGCTGGCCCTCGATCAGGAACTGCACCGCCATCGTGGTCTTACCGGTGCCAGGATTGCCCTCCACGAGATACAGCCGATTTCGTTCGATACCGCCGTTCAGGATGTCGTCCAGACCCTCGATCCCGAACAAGGCTTTCGATCGTACCGTCTGCGCTACTTCGTCCATGAGTCGCGCTGCTCCCACTGAATGTCTTTGGCGTAAGATGTCCGCCATGAAGCCCGAACGCAGTCCGCTGTCCAATGGTTAGCAGCGATTTTTCAATTGATTGGCAAGAGAACATCCACCGCTTTGGCACGGTCGGTTCAACCATGGACGAGGCCCGCTCGCTGGCAGCCGCCGGCGCCGGGCACGGCACCATCGTGGTCGCCGAGCGCCAGGATGCCGGGCGAGGACGCAGTGGGCGGGTCTGGGCCAGCCCCCCGGGCAACCTCCACGCGACCGTCATCCTGCGACCCGGCGTCGAAGCGCAGCACGCCCCGCAGCTCGGCTTCGTGGTGGCGGTCGCGGTGGCGCAGGCGGTGGACAGGCTCGCCGGCCCATCCACGGCGCTGAAATGGCCGAACGACATCATGCGCGACGGGGCGAAGCTCGCCGGTATCCTGATGGAGCGCATCGACGATGGCGCAGTATTGGCAGGCATCGGCATGAACGTGCGTCACCATCCCCCCGCCATGCCGTATCCCGTGACGAGCCTGCGTGTCCTGGGTTGCGAGGCGGGGTCCGACACTGTGTTGGGCGCGATCCAGGATGCGCTCCGGGAGGAGTGGGCGGTTTGGCGCGCCCAAGGCTTCTCCGAAGTGCGGCGGAGATGGCTGGCGCGCGGGCCCGCCGATGGCACGCGGTTGATGGTGCGACTCGGCACGGGAACGATCGAAGCTGGCACAATCGAGGGCTCCTTCGCCGGGTTGCGGGAAGACGGTGCATTGCTGCTGGACACGGCGGACGGACGCCGCGCCCTGGTCGGCGGTGATGTGCAGCCTTGCGCCAAGCCCCCCGACATGGCCAAAACCGTTGCATGCTGAAGCTACGCGTTATTCCTTGCCTCGATGTTAAAGACGGACGGGTCGTGAAGGGCGTGAACTTCGTCTCGTTGCGCGACGCCGGCGACCCGGTCGAACAGGCCGCCGTGTACGACGCGGCCGGCGCGGACGAACTCACCTTCCTCGACATCACCGCCAGCCACGAGAACCGCGACACGATCTACGACGTGGTCAGCCGGACCGCGGCCACCGTGTTCCTGCCGCTGACCGTCGGTGGCGGCGTCCGCTCGACCGGGGATATGCGCAAGCTGCTGCTGGCTGGGGCGGACAAGTGCAGCATGAACTCGGCCGCCATCGCGCGCCCGGCGCTGATCGCGGAGGCGGCGGAGAAATTCGGCAGCCAGTGCGTCGTGGTGGCGGTGGATGCCCGCATGCGCGCGCCGGGCCAGTGGGAGGTGTTCACCCACGGTGGCCGCAACCCGGCCGGGCTCGATGCGGTCGAGTGGTGCAAGCAGGCGGCGAGCCTGGGAGCGGGCGAGATCCTGCTGACCAGCATGGACCGCGACGGCACCGGCAAAGGCTTCGACCTCGACCTGCTGCGTGCCGTCTGCGGTGCGGTGCGGCTGCCCGTGGTCGCGTCCGGCGGCGTGGGAACCGCCGAGCATTTCGTCGAGGGAGCAAGGGCGGGCGCCACCGGGTTGCTCGCCGCTTCGGTGTTCCATTTTGGCGCGCTGACAATTCCGGGAGTGAAACGAGCGATGGCCGCCGCGGGGCTGCCGGTTCGGCTCCCCCAGGGACATAAGGTCGCGTAATGGCGAAGAAAGCCGACAAGTCCCGCCCGGAACCCAAGCGTGTCGAGGCACTGACAGTGGCGGACGGTCCCAACGCCGTCGTGCTGGACCGGCTGTGGAGCGTGATCCTGCAGCGCCGTACCGCCGACCCGTCCGTCAGTCACTCCGCCCGCCTGCTGAGCCGCGGCACGGCGAAGGTGGCGCAGAAGTTCGGCGAGGAATCGGTCGAGTGCCTGATCGAGGCGGTGAGTGGCAATCCCAAGGCGCTGGTCGCCGAGAGCGCGGACGTGCTGTATCACCTGTTGGTGCTATGGGTGTCGTGTGGCGTCGAGCCGGCGATGATCTGGGCCGAGCTGGAGCGTCGCGAGGGCGTGTCGGGCGTGGCCGAGAAGGCCGCCCGATCGCTGCCGCTGCAGCAAGGCGGCCGGACGCGGAAAATCCCTTGAAGGAGGTCCTATCATGCCGGTGAGTGGCCTTGGCCCGTACGACGACACCAACATCTTCGCCCGGCTGTTGCGCGGCGAGATCCCCTCGAGCCGCGTGTACGAGGATGAGTGGGCAGTCGCATTCCACGACATTTCGCCCCAGGCACCGGTGCACATCCTTGTCGTGCCCCGTGGCCGCTGGGTGTCGCTGGCCGATTTCAGTGCCGGTGCGTCCGATGCCGAAATCGCCGGATTTTTCCGTGCGGTCGGGCAAGTGGCGCGGCAGCTCGGCCTGGAGGAGCCCGGCTATCGCGCCTTGGCCAATGTCGGCGGGCATGGCGGGCAGGAAGTGCCGCACTTCCACGTCCACCTGTTCGGCGGCCAGGCACTCTCGGGCCGCATGGTAATCGCAAGAGAAAGCTGAATCGCTAACCTTTTGTTTTAGTTCATCGGTGATGCTCCACCCAGATGGGTGAGATACGCGATGAATTATGTGACGACTGAAACCACCGGGATGCCGGAGCCCGCCATGCGCATGCTCGTGGAGGATGCGCCCGATATCATGGTGCTGCTGCAGCCAGATGGGCGGTGTCGCCATGTCTCGCCCGCGAGCCTGCCCCTGCTGGGTCATGCACCGGGGACGCTGTCGGGCACGGACCTGCGGGATTTGGTGATCGAGGACGACCAACACGCGGTGGGCGATTTGCTGGACCGGCTGGGCGAGGGTGAGCGCTGCGCCAGCGTGTCGCTGCGGGTGCGCCGGAACGGCGGTGGCTGGGTTTGGATGGAGGGTAACGCCAAGCGCCTCCCCGCCGGTGCCGGGGCGGTGTTGGCCCTGCGCGACATCACGGCGCGCAAGGAGGGCGAGGCTGTGCTGGAGGAGGCCAACAGCCTGCTTCGCCGCCGGGCTTGCGAGGATCCCGCGACCGGCTTTGCCAACCGCGGGCATTTCGTCGCCAGCCTGGAGCGCGAGCTGCGCCGCGCACGGCGGGATGGGGTTGGGCTGTGCGTCATCGCGGCGGAGATGGCTGGGTTCGGGCTGTTCGTCGACCTTTACGGCCACGACGCAGCGGAGGAGACCATCTGCAAGATCGCCGACGCGGTGCGTGACTCGTTGCGCCGGCCGGGTGATTTAGGTGGGCGATTAAGCGGCGGCGCGCTCGGCCTGATGTTGCCCGGCACGCTGGCGGAGGGCGGGGCCGAGGTCGCCAAGCACTTGGTGCAGGCCGTGGCAGACCTGAAGCTGGATCACGCCGGCCTGCCGGACGGGCTGCTGTCGGTCAAATTAGGTGTGGTTTGCTCGTCATCCAGCAGTATGGCCGCCGACCTCGTGGGCGCTGCCGAACAGGCCACGCGACGGGGCGGGTAACATGTACGCCCTCTGATCGAAATCAGGGATCACACCAGCCCGGCCTGGAGGCAGCATTTCTTGAATTTCTTGCCGCTGCCGCACGGGCAGGGGTCGTTGCGTCCGACATCGCGGAGCGGGTTGCGAATGGGTTCTGCAACGGCGTAGCCCGCTTCGGGCGAGCCAGATTGGGCGCCCTCGTACAGGGCACGGAGATGGTCGATCGCGCCACCCATCGGGGCCAAGCCGTCCCAAACTGGGTGCGAGAAATCCTGCGGGCCTTGCTGGCTGTCCCGCAGGTCGCTCCAGAAATCGGCCGAAGTCATCAGGTCGGCGGAGACGAGCCCGCGGCTGATCATGGACTCGACGGCGCCTGAAAGCCCGCTGAACCCAAGGGCCGCCACCGCGCGTGCGGTGCCGAACCAGACGTAATTCTCCTCCTCCGGCTGCAGACGAGCCGGCAAGGCAGCCAGATACTCGTAGACGCTGCGCTCCGGAACGCGGCCAGTTCGTGCGAGGTAAGCCAGAACCAGTACGGCGTCGGCTCGCGCCAGTTCATCGGCGGCAGGGGCCTCGATCACGGTGTGGAGTGGCGCTGGGTCGTCCCCAAAGGTGCTGATGAGGATGGCGGGATAGGACAGGGTCGCCGCGTCTTCGTCGAAGACCGACTCGAAGCGTTCCGGATCGGTCGCCAGTGCACAGAGGTCGGCGAAGCTGGCGGTATCGGCCTTTTCACCGAACAGGTGGACGATGAAGAACAACGCCCGCTCGGTTTGTTCCGACAGATCCTCGCCACGCAGGTAGCCCTGCAGCAGCGCCCGGCATTGCGGGCCGTATTCGTCCCAGCCATCCAGCAAGGCTTGCACCGCTGGCTCGGGAAGCTCGTCGGAAACGGCGAGAGCGGCGACGAGATCGTCGAAGCTCATGAGTTACTTCCCAACAAGCGCGACCAAAACCCTCCGGTAGCCCGTTTGCCGTGCACCACATGGGGCGTCCGGGCAGGTGGGCGGAGCGCGCTGCTCAGCAGATGGCGGCCGGTATCCCCTGCCGCGATCCGCGCTCGCTCGAAGCTGGCAATTCGCCCGGCTGTCTCGTCCGGTCCCGAGGGGAAGCGATCGAGCGTCTGTGCCGCTTCCGCCAGCAAGCCGGCCCGCCGCTGGATGTCGGCCAGGCGCAGGCCTGCCTCGGCATCTCCCGGTACGGGCCAGGCTGCGGCAGCTCGACGGCGCAGCTCCGTGGCGTCGCGTCCGGCGTCCTCCTCGTCCCAGGCCGCCTGCAGCAGCGCCTCGGCCTCGGCCGGAGTGCCAGAGACCAGGGCGGCCCAGCGCAGGAACGGCGAGGTCAGCCGGCGATACTCGTCCGTCCGGACGAGGTCGTGGCTGGACACCGGGATGGCGGCCAGGTCGGGCGCGCAGGCCCGGCAGGTGCGGCAGCACAGCACCCAGCGCTGCAAGGTGGAGCGGGTCGGCTCGCCGGGTCGGCCGTCCAAATCGGGCGATCCCTCTTGCGCCGGGGCACGGAAAGGCGGGGGCGCGGGCGAGCCGCAAAGGGCGCAGGCTGGCATGGCGGCGTCTTACCCCGAGCCCCCGGCAACCGCCAGAGTGCCGCGGGCTGGCTATAGATGCGCCTTGGCCAGCAGCATGTGGACGCCCTTGTTGCCGTCCACCGTCTGCGTGACCCGCAGGTCGCCGATCAGCGAGCACAGCATATACGCCTGGTTGCGCGAGAGATTGGTCCGCCGGCACACATGCAGCACCATCTCGCGCACCGCCTGTTTCGCGGCGTCGTCCAGATCCTCGTCGAGGCCGATTGACATCAGGTGGGTGGCGGTTTCCGCAAAGGGGCGCTCGACCGGGAAGTCGGTCCGCACCGTCAGCCGGAACGTCCCCGCCAGGCCGGTTTCCAAGGCCGTGATACAGACCTCGCCGTCGCCCTGCACGCCATGGCCGTCGCCCGCCATGAACAGCGCGCCCTCGTTGAACACGGGCAAATACAGCGTGGTCCCGGGCTTCAGCTCCTTGTTGTCCATGTTGCCGCCGAAGGTCCGCGGGATGTTGGACGAGCACGCCCCCCAGGCGGCCGGCGGCGCCACGGCCATGATGCCGAAGAATGGGTCGAGCGGCAGTTCCGTGCCCCAAGGCAGGCGGCACGTGTTGCGGGCGCGGTCGATGGTCGGGTGGACCGTCTCGTACTCGGTGAACTCGTCCGGCAGGGTTCCCAGCAGCGGCAGGATCGACACGAAGCCCCAGTCCATGGTCGGGGTCACCTCGAGGATGTCCACCTGCAGGGTATCGCCGGGCCGGGCGCCGCGGACGAACACCGGGCCAGTGACGAAGTGGGCGCCGTTGCCCTGCACCAACCCGTCCAACGCCGCACGATAATCCGCCGGCACGCGCGAGGCGTCCGCCGGGAGCGCCGCCTTGCCGCCCGCCGGGAACGAGCTGAGCGTGACGGTGTCGCCCGACTCCACGCTGAGCACGGGCGGACGGGCGGCGCTCAGCGTTCCCCACACCATCATGTCGGGGGTCGCCGGGATGTCGTGATGGGCCAAATCCAGTCTCCTTCGAAGCCGCGGGCGAAGGTCAGCCTATGGCGTCGCGGCGCCGTCCGCTACCTGCTGCGCCAGGCGTGCGAACACCGGCACGGCGGCCAGCATCTCTGCCACCGGGATGAACTCGCCCGGCCGGTGCGCGACGCCGATATCGCCCGGGCCGAGGATCACGCAGGGGGCCAGCGCCTGCAATTGCGACGCGTCGGTGCCGAACGCGCCTACGCCCGGCGGCGCCCCGGCCGCTGTCACGCACAGGCGGACGAACGGGTGGTCCGCCGGCAGTTCGGGTGGGCGTCCCTCCAGCGCGTGTGCTAGCGCGATCCCAGCGCGGCTGGCGGCGTCCTGCACCGCCGCGATGATCGGCGCGGGGTCGATCCTGGCGCTGTAGCGGAACTTGATGGTGGCCGTGGCGCGCGGCACGAACACGTTCACCGCACTGCCGTGGTTGTCGATCACCAGGTTGAAGTCGCTGAATGGCGGGTCGTAAGCCGGATCCTGCAACGCGGGCTCGTTGTGCAGGCGGTCGAAGATCGTGCGCATGTCGACCAGGAAGGGCAGCAGGTCCCAGTTCGCATTGCGTCCGCGGCCGGTGCTGCTGTGCCCCTGCACCCCCGTCGCGACGGCGGTGAACTGGACATGCGCGCGGTGCCCCCGCAGCGGGCGCATGCTGGTCGGCTCCACCACCAGGATCGCGGCCGGTCGTGCCTGCCGCGCCAGCTCCGACCGTTCCACGATGGTGCGGGCACCCTGCTTGGTGGTCTCCTCGTCGGTGGTGATCAGCAGCGTGACGGGCGTGCCCGGCGGCAGCGCCCGCGCGGCGAAAATCGCGGCGGCCACCGGGCCCTTCATGTCCGCACTGCCGAGCCCGTGCAGCAGGCCATCGCCCACGCGGCCGCTCCAAGGGTCATCCTGCCAACCGGTCGCGGGCACGGTGTCCATGTGGCCGCACAGCGCGAGGCCACCCGGCGGGCCCCGATGCGCGACCAGCGCCCGCTTCGCCACCCCGGCGGCATCGGTGTAGTCCAGCCGCTCCACTTCGAACCCGGCCAGTTCCGGCTCGAGCCGCTCGGCGACTGGCAGGTTGGACACGGCGCTGCGGCTGTCGATGGCGACCAGGTCACGCGCCAAAGCGAGCAGTTCGTCCGACTTATCCAAGGTGGTCTCCCGTTTTAGGCCGCGGTGGGGACCGCGCCGAGGAAGTCGCGTTTGCCCACGGTCACACCGTTATGGCGCAGGATCGCGTAGGCGGTGGTCACGTGGAAGAAGAAGTTCGGCAGCATCCAGCCGGTCACGTAATCGGCCCCGGTCATGCTCATTGAGCGCTTGCCGACGCTAAAGGCGATCGTGCGGTCCGACGCCGCGTTGATGGCCTCCCGGTCCAGCCCCTCGAGGAACGCCACGGTGCGGGCGATGCGGGCCTCCACTTCGTCGAAGCTGGTCTCGGTATCGGGGTAGGAAGGCGTGTCGACCCCGGCCAGCCGTGCCCCGCCCGCCTTGGCCCCGTCGGTTGCGATCTGCACCTGGCGCACCAGCGGGAACATGTCGGGATACAGGCGTGATTGCAGCAGCACCGAGGGGTCGATCTTCCGCTCCGTCGCGTCGGCTGCCGCTTTGCCCAGGACGCCCGAGAGCCCGCCCAGCATCTGCAGGCACGTCGATACCGAACCCTGATACATTGAGAATGCCATGACGAAGCTCTTTTGCTAATTGCGAGCGGGGGCATAGCCTACGTGGCGCTCCCTGTCTTCCAAGGCCCACCTGTCTTCCAAGGCGCCACCTGTCTGCGCGGAGAACCAACATGCAGGACGCGACCCGCCTCCCGGCCACCGAAATGGTCGCACGCTTGCGCCGCCGCGATGTCACTCCGCTCGAGCTGATCGACGCCGCGGCCGCGCGCATCGCCGCCGTCGAGCCGCAGGTGAATGCGTTGCCGACGCTCTGCCTCGACCGTGCCCGCGACCATGCCCGACGGCTGATGTCCGGCCAGGACCGCGAAGCCGAGCACGAGCCCGGCTGGCTCGGCGGGCTGCCGGTGGTGATCAAGGACCTGACGGACGTCGCCGGCGTGCGCACGACGTACGGCTCGCCGCTGTTCCGCGACCACGTGCCCGACAAATCCCACCCGCTGGTGCGGCGGATCGAGCGCAAGGGCGGCATCGTCATCGGCAAATCCAACACGCCCGAGTTCGGCGCCGGCGGCAACACCTTTAACGAGGTGTTCGGCCGCACGCTGAACCCCTGGAACACGGCGCTGACCTGCGGCGGCTCGACCGGCGGCGGTGCGGTGGCGGTGGCGACCGGCGAAGCGTGGCTGGCGCAAGGCTCGGACCATGGCGGTTCGCTGCGGGGACCGGCCACGTTGTGCTCCGTCGTCGGCATCCGGCCCTCGCCGGGGCGGGTGACGCGCGGCACGGCCAACACGCTGTTCTCCCCGCTCTCGGTGCAGGGACCGATGGCGCGCAATGTGCTGGACCTCGCGCTGTTCCTCGACACGATGGCGGGGCTGTGCCCGTCCGACCCGCTCACCTTCGACGCCCCGTCCCGCTCGTTCCTCGACACCGCGACGGAGGCTCGGCCGCCGCGCCGTGTCGCCTTCACCGCGAATTACGGTGGCCGGCTGCCGGTGGACCGGGAAACGCGCGAGATCTGCACCCGCGCCGCGCGGCAGTTCGAGCAGGCCGGCTGCATCGTGGAGGAGGCGTTTCCGGAGCTCGGCCCGGTGGAGGACGTGTTCCTGGCACTGCGCTCGCAGCAATTCGTGGTGGACCGCGAGCTGCAGATCGCCACCCACCGTGACAGCTTCAAGCCCGACATCATCTGGAACACCGAGCAGGGGCTGGCGCAAACCACCAGCCGCCTGGCCTGGGCCGAGCGCGAGCGGGCGGCGCTGTACCGGCGGTTCGTGGCCTTCTTCGAGCGGTTCGACATCCTCGTCACCCCCGGATCGGCGACGCCGGCGTGGGACGTGGCATTGCGCGCGCGGGACATCGTGGACGGGGTGAAGCTGGACAACTACATCGCAGGCAGTGCGCTGACCTCGGCCATCACGCTGACCAGTTGCCCGGCGGTTGCCGTCCCCTGCGGCTTCGACCAGTACGGGCGCCCGGTCGGTCTGCAGATCGTCGCGCCCGCGCGCGGCGAGGCGGCGGCGCTGGCAGCGGCCCGGGTGTTCGAGCAGATTGCCAGCCTGGACACCCTGCTGCCGATCGACCCGAGGCCGGGTGTCGTGCCGCCCTAAGCCGACGCTTGCGCTTCGGCGAACGCCGGAAAGTCGGCTAGGGGCGCGGTATCTGGCCAGCGGCCGCGCAAATCGTCGTGCCAGGTGACGGCCAACGAGCGAAAACGTGGCAGGATATCCGCCTCCTCCGCCGAGCGGATGAAGCGCTCGAGGTATGTGATGATCCTGCTGCGGGTCGTGGCCCGCCCCCAAGTGCCGTCTTTGGCGAGAGCGCCGTCGAGCAGCCAAGCGAGGTTGCCGAGCAGCCATTCGGCATCCACGATCGCACTCTCGCGGCGGAACTCGTCATCATGCCGGGCCGCCGGTATAGCGCCGGCAATCGCAGCGCGGTACGCCTGGTCAAGGCGCCGTCTCACCCCGGCCGGAACCGTCCCGGCGCACCAGCAGGTCGGGAAGCCCATCCGCCAGTAGGCGGCGTCGAACAAGGCGTGGCTTGGCCTTGCGAACTCGAAGTCGATCAGCACCGCGCGTCCGTCCGCGGCGAGCAGGACGTTGTCCGGGCAGGGGTCGCCATGCACCAGCGCCTGCCAGCATCCGGGTTGCTTGAGGTGTTCGTGGATAAACTCCGCCTCCGCTTCCGGGAATGCGCCTCCGAGGCGTGCATGTGGCACCCGGGCGGTTTTTTCGATCCATCGATGGGCGGGGGGTGGGATCGCGGCGGTCGGGAACCCTTGACGCAGGACCGCGGAATGATCGTCGCGACAGCCGATCGTGGCGCAGTGCAGCGCCGCCAAAGCTTCGGCGTAGGCTGTGAGCGCCTGCTCCGCCTGGTGAGCCGTGCCATGCAGCAGCGGCGTTACGAGTGACGAGAGATCGGCGCCGAGGTCCTCATAAACGAGGACACCCTGCTCCAGATCGTGCGCGAGGAGGTCGGGGCCCAATCGGTGTCCGGTCGCATGGCGCGTGAGGTAGCGTGTTGCGGCCCATTCCTTGACGAAGCCTGACACCTCGTAAGCGTTTACGGCACTCGCGTCGTAGTCCACCGCTCGGGTTGCCTTGATGATGATCGGCCGTCGCTTCGTTCCGCCTTGCACTGCCTCGGCACGCAGGACGAGGTTGCGGCGTGTGTCCTTCCCGAGGCTGAGCACCGACTCGATCCTGACCGTCTCATTCGCCGCCCGCGACAGGGCAGTCGCCGCTGAAGCAACGGCGTCGTCGGGAGTGAAGGGCCTGAAATCCGTCATTTCGAGCAACATTAAAGCGTTTCCGACGTAGCTTGAGATCGTTCCTCCGCCGTTTACGGGGGAGGTGGCGGCGAAGCCGACGGAGGGGGTGCGGCCCCGAACTCCGAGTGTGTGGCCGCGCCCCCTCCACCATGCTCGCATGGTCCCCCTCCCCCGCTTCGCAGGGGAGGAACGCCTATCGAGCTAACCACAACCGATCACGGTTCTGGTTCGCGCTTTACGGAGGACCCCCGAGCTTTGCGTCAGCCCGGCGTCATGCCAGGCTGACCACTCGGCTGGAGCGGGAGACCGGGTTGAAGATCGCAGTCCTAGGCGGCGGCAACGGTGCCTTCGCCGCCGCCGCCGACCTTGCGCTGGCTGGCCACGACGTTCGCCTGTTCCGGCGCGCGGAATCCGATGCCGAGCGGCACCGTGCGCAAGGCGGCACCATCGCCCTGACCGACCACACCGGGACGCAAACGGCCCGGCTAAGCCTGATCACCGCCGACCTCGCCGCTGCCGTCACCGGGGCCGAGTTGGTGCTGTGCCCGATGCCCGCCACCGCACACCGGGCGCTCGCCCCGGCCCTGGGCGCGGTGCTGCAGCCCGGCCAGGTCGTGTTCCTGACGCCCGGCAGCTTCGGCAGCATGCTGTTGGCGAACGCCACACAAGCCGCCGGCGTGGCGTTCGCCGAGACCGGAACGCTGCCCTGGCTCGCCCGCAAGCAAGGCGATTACGCCGTCCGGGTGTCCGGCCGTGGCAAGCGGCTACCGACCGGGGTCTACCCACTGCACCGCGCGGACCAAGCGCTGGGAGTGCTGTCCACCGTCTTCCCCGGCGCGATCGAGCCGTGCGGGGACGCCCTGTCCGGTGCGCTGATGAATGCCGGGCCGATCATCCACCCGCCGCTGATCACCATGAACGCCGGCCCGATCGAGCATTTTCCGCGCTGGGACATCCACAAGGAGGGCACCCAGCCCGCAATCCGCCGGGTCACGGACCAGTTGGACGCGGAACGCATCGCGCTGCGGGAGGCACTCGGATACGGCCCGCCGCATTTCCCGCTCGCCGACCATTACGCGGCGGACGGCGACGAGTGGATGTACGGCCGCAGCGCCCACGAGCGGCTGACCGATTCAGGTGATTGGAGCGAGCGCCTGGTGCTGGGGGAGCACCGCTACATGCTGGAGGATACCCGCATCGGCCTGTCCCTGCTGTGCTCGGTGGCGGCGCTGGTGGGGCTGCCGATGCCGCTCGCCCACGCCTTCCTGTCGATCGGCGGGGCGATCACCGGGCAGGACTTCATGCAGACCGGCCGCACGCTCGCCAGTCTCGGGCTGGGTGGGCTGGACCGGGCAGCGCTGCAAACCCTGTTGCGGGACGGGCGGTCATGACCCCGGTCGCGGCGCTCGGGGCGGGACGGATGGGGCGCGGCATCGCGGTCGTGTTCGCGTTCGCCGGTCACGAGGTGGCCCTGGTGGACGCCAAGCCGCGAGAGCCCGCCGCCTTCGCCGCCCTGTGCCGCGAGGTGGAGGCGGAGATCCTTGGCACGCTCGGCATCATGGCGCGGATCGGCCTGCTGCGGCCCGAGGACGTGGCCCCGATCGCCGCCCGCATCCGCACCGTGCCCGATGGCGACGCGGCGGCAGCGTTGTCCTCCGCCGGCATCATCTTCGAGGGCGTGCCGGAGGTGGTGGCGATCAAGCGGGAAGCGCTGGCGCGGGCCTCCCATTTGGCGGCGCCGGACGCGATCATCGCCTCTACGACGTCGACGATCCTGGTGGACGATCTGTCCTCGTCGGTGGTGCTGCCGGGCCGGTTCCTCAACGCGCATTGGTTGAACCCGGCCTTCCTGATGCCGTTGGTCGAATTGTCCGCCGGCGCGCTCACCGACCCGGCGGTCACCGCCCGGCTGACCGCTGTCCTGGAGGGGATCGGCAAGGTCCCGGTGCTCTGCGCCGCGCGTCCCGGCTACATCGTGCCCCGCATCCAAACGCTGGCCATGAACGAAGCGGCCCGCATGGTGGAGGAAGGGGTCGCCTCCGCGGCCGACATCGACAAGGCCGTGCATTACGGGTTCGGCTTCCGCTTCGCCGTGCTGGGACTGCTGGAGTTCATCGATTGGGGCGGGGGCGACATCCTACACTATGCCAGCGAATACCTCACCAAGTCGCTGGACCACCCGCGCTACGAGGCGCCGCCGGTGATCGCGCGCAACATGGCGGAGGGGCTGATCGGCATGAAGAGTGGCCGCGGTTTCCTGGATTACACCGGGGTGGACATGGATGCCTACCGCGAGGGGCGACTCTCGGCCTTTGCCGATTTGCTGCGCGGCATGGGGCTAGCCCGCCCCCCGGTCCTGCCCCTGGCTGGCGAGGGTGCCGAACGGGTTGCCTCGGGGGAAGATCAGCATGAACACGCAAGCCACACGCGATAACCGCCAAATAGGATCCCGAGCCATGCGACTAGCTGATTTTCGGGTGTTGACGTTCGACTGCTACGGCACGCTGATCGATTGGGAGAGCGGGATTTACACGGCCCTGCAGCCATTGTTGCAACAGGCCGGTACATCGATGCCGCGAGACGCCGTGCTCCAGACGTTTGCGAAGCATGAATCCGATCAGCAGGCGCAAACGCCGGGCATGATCTATTCCGAGTTGCTGACCGCCGTGCATCGCCGGCTAGCGACCGCGTTCAGTGTCGTGATGCCGGAGCCGGCGCATTTGCGCTTCGGTGCATCCGTCCCGGACTGGCCTGCCTTCGCGGACTCGGCGTCGTCGTTGCAGTATCTGAAGAACCACTATCAGCTCGTTATCTTGTCCAACGTGGACCGGGATAGCTTCGCCGGCAGCAACAAGCGGCTCGGGGTGGAGTTCGACGCGATCTATACGGCCCAGGACGTCGGCAGCTACAAGCCGGATCTGGCCAATTTCGCCTATATGCTCGACCACCTGCGTGACCGCGGCGTGGAGAAGGCGAGCATCCTGCACACGGCGCAGAGCCTGTTCCATGATCACGGCCCGGCGAAGCAGGTGGGGCTCGCCTCCGCCTGGATCGACCGCCGGCACGAGCAGGGTGGCTGGGGGGCGACGATGCCCGTGCTGGACGCCGCCAGCTACGACTTTCGTTTCACCAGCATGGCGGACATGGTGAAGGCACACCAGGAGGAGCTGCGGGCCTGACCGCCAAGCCTCGCCGCTATTCCCGGACCAGCACGTGGTCGACCAGGAAGGAGGACAGGCCCCCAGCGACGAAGTCCCGCCGCAACGCTGCCTCGTCGTACTCGTTCGTGACCCAGTCGAGGAACGGCAACCGACCCTCGGCGTCTGCGGCATAGCGGACGAAGAACGCGTCCAGGATGCCCGTGCGGGAGCGGTTCCAGTGTCCGAACCGCCACGACAGTTGAGCCAGTGCATCCTGGCTGGTGCCGCCCTCGAACAGGACGGCCAGTCCGGAGGCCAGCCCTGCGCGGTCGGCGCCCGATTTGCAGTGCATCAACGCAGGCGTATCGAGCGTGCGGTAGATCTCGGCGAAGCGGAGGATGCGGTCGCGATGCGGCGCGCCACGGCTCTCGAACGCCATGTCGATATGCTTCAGCCCGAGATCGTCAGCGGCCTTGCGTGAGAGCGCGTCCGACCCGCACTGGCGATGACCGCGCAGGTTGATCAACGTGTGCAGGCCGAACTTCCGCTTGGCTGCCGCCAGCCGGGCCGGTGTCGGATGGTTCGAACGGTAGAGCTTGCCCGGCACTACTTCGGCGAGGTTGTCCCAAAGCACGCGGAACACGGCGTGATCGACCAGCAACGAGTCGCGCCACGCTGCCGCCCGGTCCCACCGGGCGGTCAGGTTGCCTGAAAACGCCATCGCAGGTGAGAGCGTGAAATCGCTTAGCCGGCGCGCTCGACCAGCATCTGCTTGATCTCGGCGATCGCCTTTGCCGGGTTCAAGCCCTTGGGGCAGGTCTTCGTGCAGTTCATGATGGTGCGGCAGGCATACAGCTTGAACGGATCCTCAAGCGCGTCCAGCCGCTGCCCGGTGTATTCGTCACGGCTGTCGGCGATCCAGCGATAGGCGGCCAGCAGCGTGGCCGGGCCGAGATAGCGGTCACCGTTCCACCAATACGAGGGGCAGGACGTGGTGCAACAGAAGCACAGGATGCACTCCCACATACCGTCCAGCTTGTGCCGCTCCGGCACGCTCTGGCGACGCTCGGCATCCGGCGGCGGAGGCGTGTCGGACTTCAACCAGGGCTCGACCGAGCGAAGCTGCGCATAGGCCATCGACAGGTCGGGCACGAGATCCTTCACCACGGCCATGTGGGGCAGCGGATAGATCTTGACCGCACCCTTCACATCCTCGGTGGGCTTGAGGCACGCCAGCGTGTTGACGCCGTCGATGTTCATCGAACACGAGCCACAGATCCCCTCCCGGCACGAACGGCGGAAGGTGAGTGTCGGGTCGATGTCGTTCTTGATGTGGATCAGGGCGTCCAGCACCATCGGGCCGATCTTTCCGAGGTCGACCTCGTAGGTGTCGAGCCGCGGGTTCTCCCCATCGTCCGGGCTCCAGCGATAGACCTTGAACTCACGCACCGTCTTGGCGCCGGCTGGAGCCTTCCAGGTGCGGCCCGCGGTGACGCGGCTATTCTTCGGGAGGGTTAGCTCAACCATCTATAAACTTCCTACAGAGGCCAGTCGGAGGCCCAGCGTATCGGGAGAGGCTCAGTACACGCGCTTCTTCGGCGGGAACACGCTGACTTCGTTGGTCAGCGTCTGCATGCGGACCGGCCGGTATGACAGCGCTACGTTACCCGTGTCGTCGAGGTGCGCGACCGTGTGCTTCATCCACTCGGCGTCGTCGCGATCGGGGAAGTCGTCGTGCGCGTGGGCGCCGCGGCTCTCGTGCCGGGCTTCAGCGCCAACCATCGTGGTCATCGCGTTGGCGACCAGGTTATCCAGTTCCAGCGCTTCAGCCAGATCGCTGTTCCAGATCAACGACCGGTCGGTCACGCCGATATTCTCCTGGACGTCCCAGATGCCGCGCATCTTGCTCACACCCTGCTTCAGGCTCTCGCTGGTGCGGAACACGGCGGCATGAGCCTGCATGGCGCGCTGCATCGTCTCGCGCACCTCGCCGGTCTTGGTCGTGCCAGGGTTGTGGCGCTTGCGGTCCAGCCGGTCGAGGCCGTTCTCGCCGGCACGGGCGGGTAGCGGAGCCTGGGAGGCGCCGGGCTTGAGGATCTCCTGCGCCCGGTGCGCCGCGGCGCGGCCGAACACCACCAGGTCCAAGAGCGAGTTGGTGCCGAGCCGGTTGGCGCCGTGCACGGACACGCAGGCCGCCTCGCCGACCGCCATCAGGCCGGGCACGACGGCGTCCGGATCCGCGGCAGTCGGGCGCAGCACTTCGGTGCGGTAGTTCGTGGGGATGCCGCCCATGTTATAGTGCACGGTCGGCAGCACCGGGATCGGGTCCTTGGTCACGTCGACGCCGGCGAACACCTTGGCCGTCTCGGAGATGCCAGGCAGACGCTCGTTGAGCAGATCGGCCCCGAGATGCTCGATGTGGAGGTGGATGTGATCCTTGTTCGGGCCCACGCCGCGGCCCTCGTTGATCTCGATCGTCATCGAGCGGCTGACCACGTCGCGGCTGGCCAGGTCCTTCGCCGTCGGCGCGTAACGCTCCATGAAGCGCTCGCCATTGCCGTTGGTGAGGTAACCGCCCTCGCCGCGCACGCCCTCGGTGATCAGGCAGCCGGCGGGGAAGATGCCGGTGGGGTGGAACTGCACGAATTCCATGTCCTGCACCGGCAGCCCGGCGCGGATCACCATGCCGCCGCCATCACCCGTGCAGGTGTGGGCGGACGTGCACGACAGGTAGGCGCGGCCATAGCCACCGGTGGCGAGCACCGTGCTCTGGGCGCGGAAGCGGTGGATGCTGCCGTCCTCGAGGCACCAGGCAATGACGCCGCGGCAGGCGCCTTCCTCGTCCATGATCAGGTCGAGCGCGAAATACTCGACGAAGAACTCGACCTCGTGCTTCAGCGACTGCTGATACAGCGTGTGCAGAATGGCGTGGCCGGTCCGGTCCGCGGCAGCGCAGGCGCGGTTGGCGGGCGTCTTGCCGTATTCCTGCATGTGGCCGCCGAACGGGCGCTGGTAGATGCGGCCATCCTCGGTGCGGGAGAACGGGACGCCGAAATGCTCCAGTTCGTAAATGGCAGGCACGGCCTCGCGGCACATGTATTCGATGCTGTCCTGGTCGCCGAGCCAGTCCGACCCCTTCACGGTGTCGTACATGTGCCAGCGCCAATCGTCCTCGCCCATGTTGCCGAGTGCGGCACCAATGCCGCCTTGTGCTGCGACGGTGTGGGAGCGGGTGGGGAACACCTTGGTAATGCAGGCCGTCTTCAGCCCCGCCGCACCCATGCCCAACGTCGCACGCAGACCGGCGCCACCGGCACCGACCACGACCACGTCATAGGTGTGGTCGACGATCTGGTAGGCACCGTTGGAAGGCTTCGAAATCGCGTTCATGGTTCGCTTTGTCCGAAAAGATGGGTCAGGCTGTGAAGGCCATCCGCAGGATCGACACGGTGCAGAGCAGTCCGAGGATCAGCGCTACTGCCTTGTTCAGCAAAATGGCGATCGCCTGCCACTTCTGGCTATCGATGTAGTCCTCCATCACGACCTGCAAGCCTAGTTGCATGTGGTGGAAGGTCATCGCGACCATCGCCAGCAGCAGCACGGTGTTAACCGGGTTGGCGACGAAGCGGTGCACGCCGGCCTGGGGCGCGCCCAGCAAGTGCAGCACGGCGTAGATGAACCAGATGGTCAGCGGCACCAGGGCGATGGCGGTCACCCGCTCGGCCCACCAGTGGTGGATGCCCGATCCGGCGGCGCCCATGCCTCGTGCCCGGCTCAGATACGAGCGCATCACCTCGACCTTGGGGGTCGAGCCGGCTGCGTTGCGGGTTACATTCGCGTCGGACATTACCACACCACCAAAGCGATGACCCAAATCAGCACCGTCAGCACCGCCGTCGCGATGATCGCCGCCCAACCACTGGCGTAAACCTGCGGCAGGTCGAAGCCGTAACCGGCGTCCCAGGCAAGATGGCGTATCCCGCCTACGAAATGGTAAACGAGGGCGATAGTCCAGCCGAACATGACCAGGATGCCGAACCACGAGCCGACGAAACTTTGCATACTGGCATAGCCCGACGGTGACCCGGCAGAGGCGACCAGCCACCACACCATCAACAGCGTCCCCACCGATGTAGCAATGCCGCTGAGCCGGTTCATGATCGACAGAACGGACGTCAGTTGGGGGCGATAGACCTGCAAGTGCGGCGACAGCGGGCGGCGCACGGTGGTGCCATCCGTTCTGTTGCCGATCATCAATGCGTCGCGGACGTCCTTCATACCGAGCTCCGGGGCCGCGGCGCCCGTGCGCGCCGCAATGCACAATCGTGCTTACTGCCGGAGGTGGGGAGGGTCAACGAGACGGCAACCCGCACGGGCCGCCCGGAAGCGCCCGCAAGCCGCATGTCACCGGAAGGTGCGCAGTCGCTCCACCGCTTCCGCCATGTCTGGTTCCGGGCCGCAATAGCTGAACCGGACGGTGCGGTGGCCGCGAGCCGCGTCGAAATCAACCCCTGATGCGGCGGCCACCCCTGCCTCTGCCAGCATGCGGGCACAGAAAGCCGCGCTGTCGTTCGATCGCGCGCCGATATCGGCATATAGGTAGAACGCCCCCTCCGCCGGGGACAGACGGTCGAACCCGGCGCCGGGGAGGGCCGCCACCAACAGGTCGCGCGAGCGGCGGTAACGGGCGACGTTGGCGTCCAACTCGTCACCGCAGTCAAAGGCAGCTTCCGCCGCGATCTGGGCGATGTGGGGGGCGGAGATGAAGAAGTTCTGCGCCAGGCACTCCACTGGGCGGACCAGGTCCTCGGGCAGCACCGTCCAGCCGACGCGCCAGCCGGTCATGGAGAAATACTTGCTGAAGCTGTTCACCACGACGGCGCTCGGGCTGAACTGCGCCGCGGTGGCGACCGGCTGGCCGTATTGCAGGCCGTGGTAGATCTCGTCGCTGATCAACCGCACGCCGTTGCGGTGGCACCATTGCGCGATTGCGGCCAACTCGTCGGGGTGCAGCATGGTGCCGGCCGGGTTGCAGGGGGAGGCTACGATCAGGCCGTCCGGGCGCGGGTCCAACTGCTCCAGCAGTGCCACGGTCGGCTGGTAGCGGGTCTCCATCCCGGTCTCGATCACCACCGGTATCAGTCCGAGCGCCGACGCGATGTTGCGGTAGGGCGGGTAGTACGGGGCCGCCATCGCGATGCGGTCGCCGGGGTCGAAGGCGGCCAGGAACACCAGCGGGAAGGCGGCCGAGGCGCCCATGGTCACCGCGATGCGGGCCGGGTCGGCTGCGAACTGGTACCAGTCCTGCCCGTGGGCGGCGATGCGGGCGCGTAGCGAGGCGCGGCCGAACGCCTCCGTATAGCCCAGCGGGGCGCCACCCGCGAGCGCCTGGCGGGCGGCCTCCACCGCACCGGCGGGGGCGCCAGTGCCGGGTTGCCCGACCTCCATGCGGATCACGTGGGGTGCACCCGGCGGGAGGGCGGCCTGCCGGGCATTGGCCGCCGCGATCACGTCCATCACGCGGAACGGCGGGACCTGGGCGTTGCGCCCGGTTTTCAGCACGGTCGGTGCTAACTCACTCCAGCCGCATCTCGACCGGGGCGATGCTGATCGAAGGGTTGCGCTGGTCGGGCGTGCGATGTTCGGGTTCGTTCGGGTAGCCCACCACCGAGCCCCGGCAGAGCGAGAAGCAGCGGCGCAGGTCGGTGCGCTCCTGCCCCTTCAGGAACGGCATCTGGAAGTCGACCGTGCCGTTGGGGGGCAAGCCCGGAACCTTGAACATATGGCACTTGTCCAGGTCGCACAGCATGTCGGCCGGGCCATACGTGACCGAGCCATCGTGCGGTGGGCCGAGCTTGAGCGTCACGGGCGGCAGGTCCGCCGCCATCAGCAAGACCGAAGCAATCAGCAGAGAGCGGCGCATGGAACTATCCCTTCGTTCAAGGCCGACCGCTCGCTCATTCAAGCCGCATCTCGATCGGGATGATGGACACAGTGGGGTTGGAGGGCTCCGACGGCGATTTCTGCGCCGCCACGATGCCTAGCACACTTGCCCGGCATATCTGGAAGCAGCGCCGGAGGTCGACGCGATCCTGCCCATCCAACTTCGGCAGCCCGAACTCCACGATGGCGTTGGCCGGGAGCCCTGTCTCCTTCGGGAGATTGAACAGGCGGCAGGTGTTCAAGTCGCATAGCATGTCGGCTGGTCCGTATTGCACGGCGGGCGTTTGTTCGGGGCCAACCTTGATGGTCACCGGCTTTGCCTGCACGCCAGCGGCGATCACGACCGCCAGCAGAGGCAGCAGGCGCCACATCAGTTGCTGCCCGCTGCAAGCCCGCTGCCACGGCTGTCGGTCGCCCAATTGCAACTCCCTTCGGAGTCCGGCAGGTAGCGCGAGCAGGCGATGGCGTTCTCGCGTCCAGGGTCAGGCACGGGCACCGGGATCGCGGTCGCCCCGTGCAGCGCGTTGGACAGGCCCGCTGCGACGGCCAGCGGCGCCCCTTCCTGCCCGCTGCCGCCGACCTCGGCATGGAACGCGCGCAGGTTGGCGTTCCAGGCGATGCCGGCCGCGAGCAATGGGGCTGGGGCGCTGGCCGGGGATGCAGCCATGACGATGCCGGTTCCCGGCGCAATCCGCCCCGTGCCGAACAGGTTGTTCATCGTGAGCGCACAAACCACCGCGTTGCCGTCGCGATCCAGCGTGGCGAACGTCGTGGAGGCGGGCAGAAGCGGCAATGGCACTTGTGCCGGCGTCGCGGCGTTGGCGCCGAGCAGGGACGCCGGGTCGACGCCACCGGCGCGGTAGCGGGCAGCCACCGCGAGCGCGCGCGCATTGGCGGCCTGCAGGTCCGTGGGATTGCTCAGCAGCACCTCGTAAGCCGCCGCCGCAGCCAGGCCGCCATCGGCCGGAGGCGGCAGGAAGGCGACGCGGTCCCGCCCGGAGGCGATGAACAGCGGCGAGACCGTCTTGGGCAGCGCGGCCCGCAGGTCAGTGGCGGACACGCCACCCCCTGCCGTCGCCGAAGCCGCTTGGAACTTGGCGGCCAGCGCCCCCTGATACAGGTCGCCGACGCCCGCCACTCGAAGTTGGGCCAGCGTGGCCCCTAGCTCCGGCTGGATCATGGTAGCGCCCTCGGTCAGCACGGCGCCATTCGGGGCGAACACCGCCCGGGCGTTCGGGTCGGCCAGCAAGGGCCCGGAGACCAGTTGCAGGTCGCGGACGAAGGCGCGGGAGGCCGGTGTGCCAAAGCGGGCGAGTTGCTCGGCCGGGGCGACCAGCGTCTCGAACGGGCGGCGGCCATAGCGGGCGTGCAGGGCGAACAGACCGCGCGGCAGCATGGGGACGGCGGCCGGGCGGTCGGTGCGGGCCAGCACGCTCCGGCCGGGGACGGAGGTGAACAGGATGGCTTCCGGCACACCCTCGCCGGCGCCGGTGCGCGCCGGGCTGTAGGCGAGACAGGCGCCGCCGGAGCCGAGGCTCGCCCGCGACGGATAGGTCACCGACAGGGTGAAGCCGATCGCCACCGCTGCATCGGCCGCCGTGCCGCCCAGGCTGAGCACTTCGCGCCCGGCGAGGGCCGCGGTCGGCTCGTCCGCTGCGACCCCGCCGACGAACCCGCTGATACGCTTCGGTTCCGAGCCCGGGCCCGAGACGCCGCCGCCCAGGAACTCCTGCTGGACACTGGAGAGCGTGTTGCAGGCGGTTAAGGAGACGCTCAGGGCCGCGGCCACTATGCTGGCGCTAATCCGCTTCATGGCCGCCATCGCCGTAACGCACCCTCCACTGGCCGATCTCTGGACCGCCCTGAGCGTGCCCATAACCGGGTTCCTGCCGAGCGGCAACGTCTGTTCCTTCACGGCGCGTTGGCGCAGAAAGGCATGAAAGCGGGGAGTTGCGGCATGATGAGGCTTTGGTTGCTTGCGGTGGCATTGGTTGGTGGCAGCGTCGCGTGTGCCGCTGCGGCGCCTTTTACACCCGAGCAGCGCGCTGCG
>CAXTWC010000025.1:28298-37975 GCA_964247805.1 uncultured Acetobacteraceae bacterium
TGGCAGCGTCGCGTGTGCCGCTGCGGCGCCTTTTACACCCGAGCAGCGCGCTGCGACGCCTTTCACACCCGAGCAGCGCGCTGCGACGCCTTTCACACCCGAGCAGCGCGCTGCGACGCCTTTCACACCCGAGCAGCGGGCGGACATCGTGCAGATCGTCCGCCAGGCGCTGCGGGACGACCCGTCGATCCTGCGTGATGCGCTGTCTTCCCTCCAGGCCGACGAGACGGCGCGGCAGACCGCGGACCAGGCGGGCGCCATAGCGGCCCAGCATGCCGCCCTGGTCGCCGATGCGGCCGACCCAGTGGTGGGCAACCAGGCGGGCGCGGTAACCGTGGTGGAGTTCTTCGATCCACGCTGTCCGTATTGCCGCCAGATGCTTCCCGTGCTGGGCGCGCTGCTGCAATCCGATCCGCAGGTCCGGCTGGTGTTGAAGGACATCCCGATCCTAGGCCCTGCCTCGGTGCTCGAGTCGCGCGCGTTGCTCGCAGCCCAGCGGCAAGGGGGATACGCCAAACTGCAACTCGCGCTGATGCAATCATCCACCCCACAGACCGCCGCAACGATCCGGGCCGAGGCCGAACGCGAGGGGCTGGACGGCGCCCGCCTGGAGCGGGACATGGCCGACCCGGCGATCCAGGCCAGGCTCGATCAGAACGTTCAGCTCGCCGCCACCCTGCACATCGAGGGTACCCCGGCGCTGATCATCGGCAACCACATGATCCCTGGTGCCGTGGAGCTGGCCGAGCTGCAGCGGGCGGTTGCTGCAGCGGGCCGGCCCTGAAGCTTAGGCCGCGCCGGCGCCCTGAATTCAACGGCTCGTCAGCCACGCGGTCAGTCCAGCCAAACCCGGCGTCCGGCTCGGATCCGACGCCGGGCCGATGAGCCGCAGGCCGATCGCAGGAGACCCTGGGAGCGCCGGCTGCAGCGAAAGGCTCAGATCCATCGCGTCTCCGGGCAGATCCAGGCTGCCGGACGCCTCGATCCTGGCCGCTGGTGCGATCGCCGTGCCGTCCGTCATCGTCACCACGCCGTTGGCCAAAATTCCCGACACGTCTAGTTCCGAGAACGGCGTGACACCCCGGCGCAATGAGTCTGCCACCGTCCCCGGCAGCGCCGGGTCCGCCGGGCCCGGCACGCCGCCCAGCAAAGACAGCAGCCGGCCCGCATCCACCCCGGTCAGCGCGCCGCTTTTCACATCGACCCGGCCACTGCCCCGCAGACTGGCCAGCAGCGCGGCAGGACTGTAGCCGGTGGCGCTCACGTCCATCGCCCCGGACGCGATGCCCGCGGTCACATCCAACCCGGCGTCGAACACCGGGCCGTCCAACACCGCCCCGGCCAAGGTCATGGTGGCGCTCAGATGCGGCGTGTCCGAGGCATCCAGCGTCACCTGTCCAGCGAGCGTGCCGCCGGCGAGATGGGCGTTGATCCCCTCCATCCGCAGCACCCCAGTGTCCAACGACACGCGCGCGGAGGCAGGTTCGCCCTCATGCGCCGCCCCCCACAGCAGATGCGCCACCCGGATCGACACGGTCGCGTTGCCGGCGCGCAAGGCCTGGAACGGCAACGGGTTGGCGGACCGGACATAGGGCAGCGGCACCGGCAAGGTGTCCAACGTGAGCGTGCCGGTGAGTGCGGGCAGGCCCGAGACGGGGTGGGCGATCGCGAGATCCCCCGTGCTGCGGAGCGCGCCAGCCGAAAGCTCCAGCCCTGTCAGCGCCACGTGGTCCGCCCCGGCGGCGACCGACGCCTGCAGCGAAAGCGATCCGTCGCCCAACCATTGCCCCAAATCCTCCAGTCCGACCGAGGCCAGCAGCCGCGGCGCGCCGGGGTGATGCAGCGCCACCGCGCCGGTCCAGTGGCCGCCGGGCACGTCCCAGCGTCCGTTCACCTGCAGCCTGGCATCGGCGAGTTCGGCGCGTGCGGTGGTGGCCCAGGCGCTGGGCGGGCCCGCGATCGTGACGTCCAGCGACGCCGGACCACGGAACAGCGGGCGCGCGAATTGCCATCCGCTCGGCAGGCTGTCGGCCACGCGCTCCGCCTGCGCCACTTGCGCCGCCATCACACCGTCGGTGACCCGCCCGGCACTATCCAAGCCGCCGGACAGCGTGAGGGAAAGCCCCGGGCCGGTCAGGGTGGCGTGGCGGAGATCGATCGTGCCGCCGCGGCCGCTTCCCTCCAGCAGCAATTGGTCCAGCACCGTGCCCCGCCACACCGGATGCTGGGCGGCCACGGTGACGTCCGCATCGAACCCGGCGACCCTGCGCGGCACGGCGGACAGCCAGGCGGCGAAGCCTTGCGGGTCGGCCGGGGCATCCGGCAGCCAGCGGTCGAGCACTGGACCCATCACTTGCAAGTTCGCCGCCACTGCCGGACGGGCGCCGCCCCGGATCGCGAGATCGCCGCTGAGTGGCGCACCGCCCAGATCACCCCGCAATCCGCCGAATGCTACGCTGTCGGCATCAGCCTCGACCGATGCGGCCAGCGTCGCGGTGCGCAGGGCGGCAAGCGGGAACGCATCCAGCAGCGCCGGCGCGCGGGGTTTCAACCAGGCCAGCGTCTGGGCGAAATCCGGCGCCGCCAGCCGTGCACCCCCGGTGAAGCGGCCGCCCGTCAGCATCCCCGAAAGCTGCAGGGTGGCCTCGCCGGGCAACACCGCCTCGGAGTCGCGCAGCCGGACACCTGCGGCGGACAGATCGAACCCGGCGCGTAGGCGGCGAAGCGTGCCGCCGGCAAAGGGCGCGGCCTCGGCGGACAGGTCGATGCCGGTCGGCAGCGCTACCGGGCCACCGTGCAGCAAGGGCGGCAACCAGGCGTCCAGGTCCAGCCGGTTGGTGGCCAGCGCCGCATCCAGCCGCAGTTGCGGCAGCAGGCGCAGGGCCACCGCACCGCGGGCCGGCGAGCCACCGATCGTCAGCTCCAGGTCGTCGGCCACCAGCAGGCCGCTGCCGGCAACCAGGCGCCCGTCGGCGTTCCAGGGTTGCGCCGGGGCGGGCAGCAACAGTGACAGATCGGGGCCGCGGCCGGTGATGCGGCCGGACACGCTGCCGTCCGCGGCGACCTGCCCCGTCAACGCGCCGCCGGTGCCGACCCCGGCGCCCTGGCCGTCCAGGCTGATCTCGACCGTCGCCGAGCCATCCGTCCCGGGCCGACCCAGCCGCCCCGTCATGCGCCAAGGGCGGCCCAACACGGTCGCCAGCCCGGTGGCGGACAGCGCGTTGCCCGGTTCGCCCGCCGACACCTCGCCGGAGATCCCGGTGATGGCCAGCCCGCCGATCGTCAGCGTGCCGTTCTCCACCCGCACGTGCAGACCGGCGGCCGGCTGCGTGCCGCGCAAGGTGAAGCCGGCAAGCGGCCAGGGCAGGCGGATGTGGGCGTCCTGCAGCACCAAGTCCTGCGGCTCGACCCGGCCGGTCAGCAGTGCGCTCAGGCCCACGCGCATCCGCAACTCGCCTACGGTGGCACCGTCGCCGAAGTCACCGACGCTGACGTCCCCGGCGCGCAAGGTGGCTTGCGGCAGCAGCGACAGCCGGATCGGCCCGGCGATCTGCACCGGCCGGCCCAGCCCGGCGGAGGCCACGCTCTCCACCGTGGCGCGGTAATGGTCCCAGTCGAGGAAGCGCGGCACCTGCCAGGCCGCGATCAGCGCCAGCCCGATCAGCAGCGCCAGCAGGACGGGTACGAGCCGCAGCAGCCGCACGCGCTAACCAGCCGGGCTCATGCGGGTGAGGGCGTGCCCCAGCCGCCACCGCCGGGTGTGGCGATCACGAACACGTCGCCGGCTTGCATGTCCACGCTGTCGGTGCCGGTCAGCTCGGTGCGGGAGCCGTCCGCCCGGTCCACCCACTGCTCGCCGCGCAGGCCGGGCTCGCCGCCTGCCATGCCGAAGGGCCCCTCGCTGCGGCGGGAGGCGACGATCACGGCCTGCATCGGTTCGAGGAAGCGAATGCGCCGCACCGAGCCATCGCCCCCCCGCCACTGGCCTGCGCCGCCGGAGCCACGCCGGATGCTGAATTCCTCCAGGCGCACGGGGTAGCGCAGTTCCAGCACTTCCGGGTCGGTCATACGGGTGTTGGTCATGTGGGTCTGCACCGCCGACGCACCGTCCCAACCCGGGCCCGCGCCGACGCCGCCGCAGATCGTCTCGTAGTATTGATAGGTGTCGTTGCCGAACAGGAAGTTGTTCATGGTGGCCTGGCTGCACGCCAAGGCATCGAGCGCGCCCATCAGTGTATTGCACACGGCCTGGCTGACCTCGGTATTGCCCGCCACCACCGCCGCGCCGGGTTCGGGGGAGAGGAAGGTGCCCGGCGGGATCACGATACGCAGCGGCTCGAGGCAGCCGTCGTTGAGGGGAATGTCGGTGCCGACCAGGCAACGGAAGCAATACAGTACACTTGCGCGCGTAACGGCCGGCGGTGCGTTGAAATTGTCGCCACGTTGCTTGCCGGTGCCGGTGAAATCGACCGTCGCGCTGCGGGATGTCGGGTCCACCGTGACGGTGACGCGCAGGGGTGAGCCGTCGTCCATCGTGTAGGCGAACGAGCCGCTGGGCAGCCGGGCCAGCACGCGGCGAACGCTTTCCTCCGCGTTGTCCATCACGTGGCGCATGTAGGCGGCGACGGTGTCCCAGCCGTAGCGGTCCACCACGCGGGTCAGTTCCTGCACGCCGCGCTCGTTGGCGGCGATCTGCGCCTTGATGTCGGCCACGTTCACGTCGGGCGAGCGGGCCGGGTAGCGGGCGCCGCCGAGCAGGGCGCGGAACTCGGTTTCGCGGAAGCGGCCGGCCTCCACCAGCAGGAAGTCGTCGATCACGACGCCCTCCTCCTCGAGCGTGTGGGAGTGCGGCGGGGTCGAGCCCGGCGTGATGCCGCCGATGTCGGCGTGGTGCCCGCGGGAGCCGACGAAGAAGCGAATGCCCGTGTTGTCCGGTCCAAATACCGGCGTGATGACGGTGACATCGGGCAGGTGGGTGCCGCCGTTGAACGGGTTGTTGAGTGCGATGACATCGCCGGGTCGCAGGGTGGTGGCGCGGTGCGCGATGACGGTGCGCACGCTCTCCCCCATGGCGCCGAGGTGCACCGGCACGTGGGGTGCGTTGGCGACCAGGCGGCCCTCGGCGTCGAAGATGGCGCAGGAGAAGTCCCACCGCTCCTTGATGTTCACGGACAGCGATGTATTGGCGAGCACGACACCGGTTTGCTCGGCGACGTTGGTGAACAGGTTGTTGAACAGTTCGAGCAGCACAGGATCGGGTGCCCCTTCTCCCTCTCCCCTTGCGGGAGAGGGCTGGGGTGAGGGGTGGTCCGCGCTCCGATCCTGCAGCGTAGTCCCCTCACCCAACCCTCTCCCAAGGGGAGAGGGCTTTTTACGAAGTTTGCGCAGGATAAGGTGGTTCTGCCCCGTCACCTCGCCCGTCCAGCCCGGCTCCACCACCGTGGTGGCATTGGCCTCCCGGATCAGCGCCGGCCCGGACACGCGATCGCCCGCCAGCAGGGCCGTGCGCTCGAACACCGGTGCCGCATGTTCCGCGGCGCCAGTCCAGATCGTCACGGTATCGACCGCCGCCGCTGCTCCCTCCGCCCCGCGGGCCGCAAGCGTAGGCTCTGCCACCCGCTCGCCCGGCGCGATCGCCTCCACCGCAACCGCTTCCACCACCAACGCCCGCTCCGGCGTGGCGAACCCAAACCGGGCCCGGTGCGCGTTGGTAAAATCCTCTCGAACGCGCGGCCCAAGCGGCACCTCCAGCGCGGCCTGCGTGCCCGCGTAGCGAACATGGGCACGTCGCTCGGTGTGGATGCTCGCCGGGTCGGCGCCTTGGGCGGCCAATGCCTCGGTCGCCTCCGCCGCCAGCCGGTCCGCCACGCCGTCGAGCGTGGACAGGTCGTCCGTCAGCTCCGTCTCCACCGCCTGCTCGCGCAGTACCGCCTGGTCTGCCAGCCCCATGCCATACGCCGACAGCACACCGGCGAACGGGTGGATGAACACCGTGTCCATGCCTAGCTCGTCCGCCACCAGGCAGGCGTGCTGCCCGCCGGCGCCACCAAAGCATTGCAGGGCGAAGCGGGCGGCGTCGTGGCCCTTCTCCAGTGACACCTGCTTGATCGCGTTCGCCATGTTCGCCACCGCGATCCGCAGGAAGCCCTCCGCTGCCGCGCGGGCATCCTGACCTGGCACCAGCTCCGCGAACTTCCTGCCCACCACCTCGGCATCCAACGGCTGATCGGCATCCGGCCCGAAGATGGCGGGGAAATGCGCCGGCTGGATCTTGCCGACCATCACGTTGGCATCCGTCACCGTCAGCGGCCCACCGCGGCGGTAACACGCCGGCCCCGGGTCCGCCCCGGCGCTGTCCGGCCCGACCTGATACCGCGAACCGTCAAAATGCAGGATCGACCCGCCGCCCGCCGCCACCGTGTTGATCGCCATCATCGGCGCCCGAATTCGCACCCCGGCCACCGCCGTCTCGAACGCACGCTCGAAGGCACCATCGTACAGCGCCACGTCGGTCGAGGTGCCGCCCATGTCGAAGCCGATGATGCGCTCGATCCCGGCCGCCTCCGCCGTGCGCGCCGCGCCCACGATGCCGCCGGCCGGACCGGACAGGATCGCGTCCTTGCCGCCGAACGACGACGCTTCGGCCAACCCGCCACTGGACTGCATGAAATACAGCTTCACGCCGGGTAGCTCGGCCGCCACCTGGTCCACGTAGCGGCGCAGGATCGGGGAGAGATACGCGTCCACCACCGTCGTATCGCCGCGCGGAACCAGGCGGAGCAGCGGTGAGGTCGCGTGGCTGGCGGAGATCTGGGTGAACCCGGCCTCGGTTGCCAACTCGGCCAGACGCTGCTCGTGCGCCGGGTATTTCCACGCGTGCATCAGCACGATGGCGCAGGCGCGGATGCCATCCGCCACGGCTTCGGCGAAGGCAGCCCGGGCGGCGGCTTCGTCCAGGGGCTCGATCTCGGCGCCGTCGATCCCGACCCGGCCGCCGACTTCCACCACGCGCTCGTGCAGCAGGGCGGGAAGTTTTACGTTCAGGTCGAACAGGCGGGGGCGTGCCTGGTTGCCGATACGCAGGGCGTCGGCGAACCCGCGCCCGACTACCAGCAGCGTCCGCTCGCCGCGGCGTTCGAGCAGGGCGTTGGTGGCGACGGTGGTGCCCATCTTCACGGCGTCGATCGTGCCTGGCGGGATTGGGGCGTCCGCGGCCAGTCCCAACACGCCGCGGATGCCGGCCACGGCGGCGTCGCGGTAACGGCCCGGGTTCTCGCTCAGCAGCTTGTGGGCAGTCAGCGCGCCCGATGGGTGGCGGGCCACGATGTCGGTGAACGTGCCGCCGCGATCGACCCAGAACTGCCAGCCAGACATTGCAGACCCTCCTTGACCGCACATGACACGGCTTGCTGCCAGATGCCAGGCGCGTGGGCGATTGCATCGGTCGAGTGTGGCCGGACAGGATCAGGGTTGGGAGAGCGTCGCCCCTGTAGCCTTAACCACGCCCATGATACGCTCTGCGCATGGGATATTGGGGCAAGATACTCGGGGGCGCCGCCGGGCTGGTGATGGGCGGGCCGTTCGGGGCCGTGATGGGGGCGGCACTTGGGCACGCGGCCGATCAGGGGGCGCTGCCGAAGATGAAGATGGGCGCGTTCGGGCTCAACCCGGCGCGCATCGCCGCCATGATCGGCGGGCGGGACCAGCTATTCGCGGTTGGCGTCGTGGTGCTGTCCGCCAAGCTCGCCAAATGCGACGGGGCGGTCGGCCGCGAGGAGATCGACGCCTTCAAGCGCCAGTTCCGCATCCCGCCCGAGGCCGTGCGCGACGTGGGCCGCATGTTCGACGCCGCGCGGGACAGCCCCGAGGGGTTCGAGGCCTATGCCACACAGCTCGGGGACGCCTTCGCCGACAATCCCGGCGTGCTGGAGGACGTGCTGTCCGCCCTGTTCGCCATCGCCCGCGCGGACGGTGCGGTGAACGGGCGGGAGTTGGACTTCCTCGGCCGGGTGCATCGCCGCTTTGGCCTGAACGCGATGGCCTGGGACCGGGCCCGCGGCGCCGCCCCGCGCTTCCGCCCGGAACCGACGGACGACGCATACAGCGTGCTGGGCGTGCCGCGTGACGCCACCGACGACGAGGTGCGCGCGGCGTGGAAGGTTCTGGTGCGCGCCAACCATCCGGACAGCCTCGCCTCCCGCGGGGTGCCGGCCGAGTTCATCGCCAGCGCCACCGACAAGGTCGCCGGCATCAACGCGGCGTGGGACCGGATCAAGCGCGAGCGAGGCCTGTGAAGCAGGCGCCGAGCCCCAACCACGACGAGCGGCCGGCGGGCGAGCCGATCGACCTGCTGCTGCTGCACTACACCGGCATGCGCACCGGCGCCGAGGCGATCGCCCGGTTGCGGGACCCGGTGGCGCGGGTGTCGTCGCACTACGTCGTGGAGGAGGACGGGCAGATTTGGCAGTTGGTGCCCGAGGAGCGACGGGCCTGGCATGCCGGCGTGTCGCATTGGCGCGGCCACCACACGCTGAACGGGCGTTGCATCGGGATCGAGATCGTCAATCCCGGGCACGAATGGGGCTACCGCCCGTTCTCGGCGCTGCAGATGGCAGCGGTGTGTGAGCTGAGCCTGGGGATCCTGCGCCGCCACCCGATCCCGCCCCGCAACGTGGTGGGCCACAGCGACGTGGCGCCGGACCGCAAGGACGACCCCGGCGAGCTATTCGACTGGCGCGGGTTGGCGGCCAACGGGGTGGGGCTGTGGCCGGGACCCGATGGCGACCCCGTGGCGGACGTGATGGCGGCGCTGGCGGCGATCGGGTATCGCACCGACTTGCCGGTGGACGTACTGCTGCGGGCATTCCAGCGGCATTGGCGGCAGGAGCGTGTGGACGGGGAGGCCGATCACGCGACGCGCGTGCGGCTTGGCGCCGTGCTAGAGTGCATCGCTGCCGGAGAGCGGGCATGAACGTTGCACTTCGCAAGCCGATGACGGTGACAGACTTCCTCGCTTGGGAGGAAGGGCAGGATGCTAAGTATGAGTTCGACGGTGTGGATGTCCGCGCAATGGTCGGGGTGTCCGAACCGCATGCGCAGATCCAGGCCAACCTTATCGCCGCCCTGCACGCTCGTTTGCGGGGCGGAGTTTGTCGCGTGTTGGGCAGCGACCTGAAGATCCGTGTCGCCGACCGCATCAGGTACCCCGATGCGTTTGTGACCTGTTCTCCGGCCGGGCGCGACAACATCCATGACAAACCTGTCGTGGTCTTCGAGATCGTGAGTCCTTCGTCCGACCGGATCGATCGTTTCGTAAAGAACGCCGAGTACCGGCAGACTGCATCCATCCAGGGCTATGTTATTCTTCAACAGGACTATGTCGGCGCAACGATGTTCGAGCGCATGGGCGACGACTGGGTGGGCCATGCCTTCGGTCCCGGCACGACGCTGAGCCTTCCCGGTATCGAGGTCGAGATCCCGCTGGACGACCTGTACGAAGGCGTCGAACTCGCGGCTTGACGCACCCACGCCGCGCGCGCACACCCCGCCGGGTCAGGCGGCTGGACGGCCGCTGCTTCCCGCGCTTGCGTGGGGGGTGGAGGAAAGTCCGGGCTCCACGGGAAAACGGTGCCGGCTAACGGCCGGCGGGGGCGACCCCAGGGAAAGTGCCACAGAAA
>CAXTWC010000026.1:0-37085 GCA_964247805.1 uncultured Acetobacteraceae bacterium
GAGGTGATGTTGACGATGCGGCCGAACTTGCGGGCGATCATGCCGTCCACGGTGGCTTTGATCAGCTCGATCGGGGTGAGCATGTTGGCGTCCAGCGCACGGATCCAGTCGTCGCGTTGCCAGTCGCGAAAGTCGCCGGGGGGCGGGCCACCAGCGTTGTTGACCAGGATGTCCGGCGCCGGGCACGCCGCCAAAGCAGCCGCGCGGCCGGCGTCAGTGGTGATGTCACCCGCCACCGTCTGGACCGTGGCGCCGGTCGCGGACCGGATCTCCTCGGCCGTTTGCTCGAGCGTCTCGGCGCCGCGGGCGGTGATGGTGACGCTCACTCCCTCGCGGGCCAGCGCCATGGCACAGGCGCGTCCCAGCCCCTTGCTGGCGGCGCAAACCAGGGCCGTGCGGCCTTGCAGTCCGGTGTCCATCTTCGTTCTTTCCTATCTTTGGAGTGTCGCCAACATACCTCGGATGCTCTCCGGCACTGGCATCGGCCGCCGTGTGGCACGGTTGACATGGACGTGCACGAAATGCCCCTCGGCCGACGCTTCGTCCGCCGCGCCACGGAACACCGCCAGCTCGTAGCGCACCGAACTCGTGCCGAGCCGGCCCAGCCGCATGCCCACCGTAACCAGGTCGGGAAACACGACCTCGCCCAGGAAGCGGCAGCCGGTTTCGGCCACCATCCACATCGGGCCGTCTTGTAGGCCGACCAGGCTGCGCTCCGCCAACCAGCCGGTCACCGCGGTATCGAAATACGAATAGTAGGTGACGTTGTTCACGTGGCCGAACGCGTCGTTGTCCATCCAGCGCGTCGTGATCGGGCGAAAGGCTCGGAAATCGGCGCGGCAGGCGGCGGGGGAGCGGGTATTCACGGCAGTCTGCATCATTCGATCATGGACAGGTCTAGCGGGCGGCGCTAGACGCGCTGCGCCATGAAAACGGCACTCATCCTGTCCCTGATGCTCAGCTGCGCGTGGACTGGGTCCGCCCGCGCCCATGCGATCCTCATCGACAGCACGCCGCCCGTCCATGGCAGCATTCCCGCCGGGCACGAGGCGATGACGCTGAAGTTCAACTCCCGGATCGACCGAGAGCGCTCGCGCCTGACCCTGATCACGGCCGACAAGCCGCAGACCCGGCTGCCGATCGGCTCGGACGGTCCGGCGGACATCATGAGCACCCAAGCGGACCTGCAACCCGGTAACTACACGGTGCGCTGGCAGGTGCTCGCAGTGGACGGCCACATCACGCGGGGCGACGTGCCCTTCACCGTCACAGCTCCCTAGTTGTCCCTCCTAGTCGACCTGTTCGGCTATCTGGAGATCATCCTCCACGGCTTGGTGATCCTCAGCCAGTCGATGGCGCTGGGTGGCACGCTGTTCCTGCTGCTGCTGGCCCGGCCGTTCGCGGCGGAGCTGCCGTTCGGCCATTCCATCGCCCGCCGCACCGCTGCCGTCGCCGGCTGGGCGGCCGTGGCGCTGGTTGTGTGCGAGGGGCTGACACTCGGTTTGCAGGCGGCGGTGCTGATCGACACGGTGGATCTGTCGCTGCTCGAGGTGCTGGGCGCATCCTTCGCCATCGCGGGCCTGGTGAAATGCGCGGCGGCCCTGCTGCTGGCGCTGTGCCTGCTGGTTTGGCGCAGGACGCCAGGGCTGCTGCTGCTGGCCTTGGGTGCGGTCGAGCTTGCCGCCGCCACACTGTCCACCCATGCCGCCGCGAGGATGGAATACAGCCTGCCACTGCTCGCGGTCGAGGCACTGCACCAGCTCGGGGCCGCGATCTGGATCGGCGGCATTCCAAGCTTCCTCATCGCACTCGGCCGGGTGAATGACGGGATGGCTTGGCGCCGGGTGGGCGCACGCTTCTCCCGCATGTCGATGGCCGGGGTCGTCTGCATCCTGGCCTCCGGTTCGGCCATGAGCATCGCCTATATCGGGTCGTGGGACGCGGTGTACGGCACGGCTTATGGCGTGATGGTCACCGCCAAGGTGGCCATGTTCGGCGCGCTGCTGGTGCTGGGCTTCGGCAACTTCATCACGACGGAGCGGCTGCGCTCCAACCCCGGAACCTCCGTATTGCGCATGAAGCGCTTCGCCGAGGTGGAAATCGGCATCGGCATCTCGATCTTCTTCGCCGCCGCCTCGCTTACGTCCGTGCCACCCGGCGTGGACCTGACGCAGGACCGTGCGACCTGGGCGGAGGTGGTGGAGCGCAACACGCCGGTGTGGCCGCGAATGACCTCGCCGGACCTCGACCAGTTGGCGTTGCTGCACCTGCAGTCGCAGTTGGACGCCCAGGCAGCCGTGCAGGCCAAGCAGCCCCCGCCCGCGTCCATCCCCGGTTCCGGCGAGCTGCCGCCACGCAACGCCGACGACATTGCCTGGAGCGAGTACAACCACCACTGGGCCGCGCTGTTCGTGCTGCTGATGGGTTCGTTAGCGTTGCTGAACCAGGCGGGCGTGCGCTGGGCGAGGCACTGGCCGCTGACCTTGCTGGGGTTGGCCATTTTCCTGGCCATACGGTCGGACCCGGAAGTTTGGCCGATGGGCTATGTCGGGATCTTCGAGTCCCTGCGCGACGTCGAGGTGCTGCAGCACCGCATGTTCGTGCTGCTGATCGTCGTGTTCGCCGCCTTCGAATGGAGCGTGCGCACGGGGCGGCTGAAATCCCCCAAGGCGGCCCTGGTGTTCCCCCTGCTGACGGCGGGCGGCGGTGCGCTGCTGCTCACCCACAGCCACGCGATCGCGAACGTGAAGGACCAGTTGCTGATCGAGCTGACTCACACGCCGCTCGCTTTGGCCGGGATCGCCGCCGGGTGGGCACGCTGGCTCGAGCTGCGGCTGACGGGGCGAGGGGCGCGCGTCGCCGGCTGGATATGGCCCGTTTGCTTCCTGATCTGCGGCGCCGTGTTGATGATCTACCGGGAGGCCTGAGGGCCGCTACAGCCCCAAATCCGATAGCCCGGGGTGCTCGTCGGGGCGGCGGCCCATTGGCCAGTGGAATTTGCGGTCCGCCGGCGCCAACGGCAGGTCGTTGATGCTGGCGAGGCGAGTGCGCATCAGCCCCTGCCCGTCGAACTCCCAGTTCTCATTGCCATAGGAGCGGAACCATTGGCCGCTATCGTCGCGCCACTCGTAGGCGAAGCGGACGGCGATGCGGTCCGCCTGCCAGGCCCAGAGCTCCTTGATCAGCCGGTAGTCCAATTCGCGCCGCCATTTACGCGTCAGGAACGCTTCGATCTCGACCCGCCCGTGGATGAACTCGGCGCGGTTCCGCCAGCGGCTGTCCTCGGTATAGGCGAGTGCGACGCGGGCCGGGTCACGGGTATTCCAGGCGTCCTCGGCCATGCGAGCCTTTGCGGCCGCGGTCTCGGCGGTGAAGGGCGGCAACGGCGGACGGCTCATGCCCAGGCTCCTCGATGGTGGCGCGATACGATCACAAGGGCCGTTTGAACACCACGAGGAGGTTGTTCGCCGGCATGGCTTCCACCTCGGGCGGGCCGAACCCGGCTTTGGCGGCGAGTCCCGCCACCTCCTCCAGCACCCGCAGCCCCCAAGCCGGGTTGCGGGCGCGCAGGTCGGCGTCGAACGCGGCATTGCTGGCCTCCAACGCCAGCCCGGCGCGGCGGAATGGACCATAGAGTATGAGGACTCCCCCTGGTCCAAGCACGCTAGCCGCGCCGTCGATCAATCCATCGGTCGCCGCGGCGGGCGCGATGTGGATCATATTGATGCACAGCACGGCGTCTGCGCGGGCGACCGGCCAGGTCGGGGCCATCGCGTCCAGCGGCAAGGCGGGCCGCACATTGGCCAGCCCGTCTACCCACGCGTCGATGCTGGCGCGGCGTTCGGCATCCAGGTCGGTCGGCTGCCAGTCCAGCCCCGGCAACGCCGACGCGAAATGCGCCACATGCTCGCCGGTGCCGCTCGCCACTTCCAGCACCAGGCCACGCGCCGGCAGATATCGCTTGAGGCTGTGCAGGATCGGCTCGCGGTTGCGCCCGGCGGCGGGAGCGGACAGCTTGGCGTCGGTGGAAATGGCCAGGTCCTCGATGAGTGCACGGTGAACATCCCGGTTCAGATCATCGGGCGCAACGGGTCATGACCGTGTTCTTTACCGCCGATACGCATTTCGGCCATGGCGGGGCGCTCGGCCTATACCGCCGGCCGTTCGCATCGGTGGCGGAGATGGATGCTGCGATGCTGGCGTCGTGGCAGGCAACGGTCGGCCCGGATGACGAGGTGTGGCATCTGGGCGATTTCGCAGTGGGGCGCCGGGTGGACGGTGCGGGGTTGCTGGCCGCCCTACCCGGCCGCAAGCACCTGATCACCGGAAACAACGACCCGGCCACCGTGACCGACCTGCCTGGGTGGGCGAGCGTGCAGGCCTACGCCGAGTTGGTGCTCGACGGCACCAAACTGGTACTTTGCCACTACGCGTTCCGCACCTGGCGCGACATGGGGCGCGGCGCCTGGAACCTGCACGGGCATAGCCACGGTCGGCTCAAGCCACTCCCCCGGCAAGTGGATGTCGGCGTGGATGCGTGGCAGTTCCGTCCCATTCCCCTGGCTGATATCACCGCGAGGGCACACCCACCGCGGAAGACCCCCTCCCCTTGAGGGAGGGGGTTAGGGGAGGCGTGGTCGCGCTACACAGCCGAGAGAACACGCATGGCTTAACCGATCGACCGCACCACCCCGCCGTCCACGCGCAGGTTCGCGCCAGACGTCGCCGAGGCCTGGGGTGAGCACGCGTAGACCACCATGTTGGCCACCTCCTCGACGGTTGCCAGCCGGCCGATCAGCGAACTCGGGCGGAACTCGGCCACGAACGCCCGGCCTGCTGCCTCCGGATCGTTGCCGCCCAGCATCGTAGCCACCCCTTCGGACAGGGTTGGGCCGGGCAGCACGCAGTTCACCGTCACGCCCGTATTCGCGACCGACTCCGCGAGCCCGCGGGAGATCGCAAGTTGCGCGGTCTTGGTCATGCCGTAATGGATCATCTCCTTGGGAATGTTCAGCCCCGATTCGCTGGAAATGAACACCACCCTGCCCCACCCTTTCGCCACCATGCCGGGCAGATAGGCGCGGGACATGCGGACCCCGCTCATGACGTTGGTGTCGAAGAAGCGCTGCCAGTCGGCGTCCGGTATGTCGGCGAATGGCTTGGGTTCGAAGATGCCCAAATTGTTCACCAGGATGTCTGCGTCCGGCAGTTGCTGCACGAAGCTGGCCACGCCCTCGGCTGTGGCGAGGTCGGCCGTCACGCCGGTCACCGTCGCACCCGGCGCCTGCCGCTTCACATCCGCAACCGCACGTTCCACCCGGTCCGCCGTGCGCCCGTTCACGATCACCGCCGCACCGGCCCCGGCCAAGCCCTTGGCGATGGCAAGCCCGATCCCCGCCGTCGATCCGGTCACGACGGCGGTCCGGCCGGTGAGGTCGATCTTCATGCCCGGTTGCCGATAGGAGCCTTATCGCCGGACCCGTCGGCCGACATGGCGATGTTGCCGCCGATCGTCTGCTTCGAACTGCCATTTCCGAGCGGCATGGTGCACCTCATTCTGTTAACAGCTAGAAAACGCCGTATCCGCCGGACAGATTTCTTCGTATGGCGCGTTTACCTCCTCCACAGTCCTTCGCGATACACTCCCCCCATGAGCAGCAACAGCGACATCGGTCCGGTCCTCGTAACGGGGGCTGGTGGTTTCATCGGTGGCCACCTCGTCCGGCATCTGTCGCGGGAGCCTGGGATCACCGTCATCGCGGCGACCCGAGATGGGCGGGAAGGGTCGCGTCGGCTGGACCTGCGGGATCCAACTAGTCTCGGCGGCGCCCTCGCGGGGGTGAATGCGATCGTGCACTGCGCGGTGGGGGATCGGGCCGTTACGGTGGACGGGACGCGCGCCCTGCTGGCGGCCGCCGCCCAGGCCGGGGTGCGCCGTTTCGTCCACATCAGTTCGGTCGCGGTTTACGGCGGGGCAACGGGCCAGGTCGCGGAATCAACCCCCCTCGTCTCTCCCGCCGGCCGGGATTACGGCGCCTGGAAGTCTGCCGCGGAACAGGCATGCCTGGCGCAGAGCGGCCTCGAAATCGTCCGGCTGAGACCCGCGATCGTCTATGGGCCGGGCAGCACCCTGTGGATCCAGCAATTTGCCCGTCGTATCCGGTCCGGCCACTGGGGCGTGTTCGGTGCGGCAGGCGAAGGAACCTGCAACCTCATCCATGTGAATGACGTTGTGGAAGCGATAACCTCCGCTCTTCGCACGTCCGAAGTTGGAGGGCTCGCGTTCAACGTCAGCGGGACAGAGGTGATGAGCTGGAACACCTGGTTTAGCCGAATGGCCGCAGCGCTGGGAGCGCCACCGCTTCGTGCAATCGCGCCCGCTCTACTGAAAGCGCGCGTCATGGCGTCCCTACCGATCAAGGCGCTTGCCCGCGTGCACCCGGACCTGGCAGCGGACTGGCTGCTCGGATCGCCCGCCCGGAGTGAGTTATCGCTGTTCGCCTTACGGGCGGTCTACCCCGTCGATCTCGCCGGCGAGAGGCTCGGGTGGCGACCCATCGTCAGCGTGGGCGAAGGTCTCGCCGAGTCCATCCGGTGGCTGCATGGGAACCCGGATCGAGCACTGACCCATTAAGCGCAATGCGGACCCGCTGGTCCCCACGGTGTTCCACGAACCGTGGTGGCTGGATATCGTCACCCAGAACAGCTGGCAGGCGACCGAGGTTGTCGAAGACGGCCGCGTTATTGGCCGGCTTCCCTACCACATCGTGCACAGGACCCGCCCAGTGATCACGATGCCGCCTTTGACGCATTTCCTCGGTCCGGCGATCGACGAGGGCACCGGAAACGGACATACCCGCTGGTTGAAGCGCCTGAGCGTCACCCGTGAACTGATCAGCCAACTTCCGACCGTCATCTCGTTCTGGCAGAAGTTTCACCGTGGCGTGAGTGACGTGCTGCCGTTCCAGGCGGAGAAGTTCACCGCCGGTGTCCAGTTCACCTTCGAGGTCGAGCCTGCGCCGGAGCAGGTGCTGTGGGCTGCCCTCCGCGACAAGCACCGCAACATCATCCGCAAGGCACTCAAGCTCAACAGCGTCGAGGAGATCACCGATAGCGGCGAATTCACCCGTTTCTACGTCAAGAACCTGGAGGACCGGGGTCTGACGCAATGGGTGGATGCCGAGTTGATGGAAAGGCTACTCGCGGCCGCGACGCAGAGGGACGCCGGCACCATGTTCGGCCTGAAGGATGATGGCGGTGCCTTGCGCGCGGCAATATTCTGCGCCCGGGACGCGACCTCCAGCTATTACACCTTGTCGACCCGGCAGGTGAACTCCGGCAACGCGGCGGTTCCCATGTTGATTTGGGAGGCAATGCGCCGGGCTGCACGGGACGGGCTGATCTTCGACTTCGATGGCGTGGCCAATGCGCAGTCTATCCGGCTATTTGCCGGATTCGGCGGCACAACCAGGCCGCGTTACTCGGTGTCGCGGAACATCACCTCGGGCCTGATCCGGTTCGTTCGGCGCCACCTCGGCCTGCGCACCAGTACGTTCGAGTCCTAGTCGGAATGAGCGGTGAGATCCTCGCCTTTGGCACGCGATTCTCGCCGCTGGACACGGCCGGCGCGCTCGAGCTGATCCTGGCCCGGCCGCCCGGGGCGCCGTTCGCCTATGTCTGCACGCCCAACGCAGTGCACGTGGTGAATTACGAGCGGCACGATCCGCGCTTCCGTGCGGGAATCGACGGTGCCTGGTTGCGGCTATGCGACAGTCGGGTGGTGGCTCGGCTGGCCGCCCTGACGGGCGACATTCACCTGCCTCTGGCCTTGGGCAGTGATCTCACGCTGAGCATGGTGCGGGACGGCGGGGTCAGGCCCGAGGACCCTGTGACGATCATCGGTGGCACCGACGCCATGGAGCAGCGTCTGCGTGGCCAGTTCGGCTGGCGCAACCTGGCGCGGCACGATCCGCCCTTCGGCTTCATCGCCGACCCGGCGGAGGTGACACGTTGCGTGGACTTCGTGCTGGCGCATCCGGCGCGCTTCGTTTTCCTGGCTTGCGGCGCCCCCCAGTCGGAGCTGCTGGGCCTGCGCATCACCGAGCGCGGCGGGGCGGTCGGCACGGGGCTGTGCATCGGCGCATCACTGCTGTTCGCCACGGGGCTGGAAGCACGCGCGCCTCGCCTGATGCAACGCGCCGGGCTGGAGTGGCTGCACCGCTTGGTCCTGCAGCCGCGCCGCATGAGCCAGCGCCTGGTCAAAAGCCAACTGCCCCTGCTTTTGCTCGCCGCCCGCCAGCGGTTGCACCGTCGATGAGGGTGTCGAACATATTGGCCCGGATGGCGGCGCTTCCCTTCTCCGAAATCGCCACGATCGCCGGCCCCGGCCCCATCCTCGTCTTGGCGCCTCACCCGGACGATGAGAGCCTTGGCTGCGGCGGCCTGATCGCCCAGGCTTGCGCGGCCGGTATCGAGGTTTACGTGGCGGTCCTGACGGATGGCAGCATGTCGCATCCGAATTCCGCGGCGTTTCCGGCGCCGAGGCTGACGGCGGTGCGGGAAGCGGAGGCGGCCAACGCGGTGGCTGAACTAGGGTTGCCGGCCGGCCGCCTGTTGTTCCTGGGCTACAAGGACGCCGCGGCGCCACGATGGGGCAAGGCGCTGCGTGACGCCGGCGACCGGCTGGCGACGGTGCTGCGGGACCGCCGCATCGAGACGGTGTTCGCAAGTTGGCGGCACGACCCGCATTGCGACCACTTGGCCGCCCACCGGATTGCGGCCCGCGCCTGCCGCCTCACGGGTGCTCGGCTTCTGTCCTACGCCGTGTGGGGTTGGACGCTTCCCCCCGCCCGCTTCTTGCCCCGCACCCCGGTTCGGGGCTGGCGTTTGGACGTCCGAGACACCCTGGCGGTGAAACGCCGCGCCATCGCGCGTCATCGTTCGCAGATGACCGGCATGATCGCCGACGACCCGGCCGGTTTTACGGTACCCCCGTCCCTGCTCGCCCTATGCGACCGCCCGTTCGAGGCCTTTCTCCAAAATCCCGGCTCATCAGCGACCGCCCAAAAAGCCTCCCACTGAGCAAGCCCCCGCACCCTGGCACTTTCCCAGGGGTCCGGCCGAGCCCATCCCCAACGGGGGTGTCAGACGGGTTAGGCGGTCCCTATATGGGCGACGCTCGCTAGCGGCATGCACGTTGCTATCCTCCAACCCGCCGCGACCTGACTCAAGGACAGCCGCCATGGATGAGACGCTCGAACTCGGCCTGGACACTTTCGGTGACGTGACGGCAGATGCCGCCGGCACGTTGCTGCCGCACGCCCAGGTCATCCGCAACGTGATCGCCGAGGGCGTGCTGGCCGACCAGGTCGGCGTGGACTTCTTCGGCGTAGGCGAGCACCACCGCGCCGACTACTCGGTCTCTGCGCCGGAGGTCGTGCTGGCAGCCCTTGCGGCGAAGACGGCCCGCATGCGGCTCGGCTCGGCCGTGACCGTGCTCAGTTCGGACGATCCGGTCCGCATCTATCAACGCTTCTCGACGCTGAACGCCGTCTCGGACGGACGGGCGGAGGTCATCCTCGGACGCGGCTCGTTCACCGAGTCTTTCCCGCTGTTCGGCTACGCGCTGGAAGATTACGAAACCCTGTTCGAGGAGAAGCTCGCCTTGTTCGCCGCCTTGCGCCAGGGCGGGGAGATCACCTGGCAGGGCTCGGTAAGGGCGCCGCTCAAGAACCAGATGGTGTTCCCGCCGGTCGAAGGCGAAAAGCTGCGGACCTGGGTCGGCGTTGGCGGCAGCCCACAATCCGTCGTGCGCGCGGCCAGCCACGGCCTGCCTTTGATGCTCGCCATCATCGGCGGCGACCCGGCGCGCTTCAAGCAATATGTCGACCTGCACCACCGCGCCGACGGGCATTTCGGCCACGAGGTCCAGCCGATCGGCGTGCACTCGCCGGGGCACGTCGCCGCAACCGACCAGCAAGCCCGCGAGGAGCTGTGGCCGCATTTCCAGCGGCAGAACGCCAAGATAGGCGCCGAGCGGGGTTGGCCCCCCATGCGGCGCGACGATTTCGAGCGGGAAGCCGACCACGGCTCCCTGTATGTCGGATCGCCCGAGACCGTCGCGCGCCGAATCGCCACTACGGCGCGGAGTTTGCAGCTCTCGCGCTTCGACCTGAAATACAGCGTCAACCAATTGCGGCACGAAACGCTGATGCACAGTATCGAGCTGTACGGCACGCGCGTCATCCCGATGGTGCGGGATATGCTGGCTTCGCAGCCAAGGCGGGCCGTCGCCTGATGCCGTTCTCCGAATAGGACGGTGCTAAGAGGAGCAGCACACGATCTGCTGCTCCTCTGGCGGGGCTGCTTAACTCGTCGGCGAGCCTTCGGATGCAGCCTGCGTTGCGGGCGGTGACTTCACCTGGACTTCCGGCAGAGGGATGAACTCCGCCTGATCACCGGGGATCTTCGTGAACTGCCCGGCCTTCCAGTCTGCCTTGGCCTGCTCGATCCGCTCTCGCGACGATGACACGAAATTCCAGAACAGGTAGCGCGGACCGTCCATCACCGCGCCACCCAGCAGCAAGACCCGCGCGCCTGTTGGGCCGGCCCGCAGCGCCAATCGTCCGCGCGGGTGAAACACCAGCATGCGGCCTGCCGCAAATCGTTCGCCAGCAATTTCTACTTCCCCGGATAGCACATAGGCCCCTCGCTCCTCGTGATCGTCGGGCATCGGAAGCACGGCACTCGGCGCAAGTACGGCGTCGGCGTAGAACAACTCGGAGCTCGTCTGGACGGGCGCGCATGCACCCCAACCGGCCCCGGCGATCAATCGCAAATGAATGCCGTGATCCTCGATGACCGGAAGGGTCTCCGCGCCATGATGGTGGAAAGCGGGTGCCGTCTCCTCCAAAGCGCGGGGCAGCGCAACCCAGGATTGCAAGCCGAACAGCTTACTTCCGAGCGGCCGATCGGCGATGGCCGTCCGCTCCGAATGGGCGATCCCGGCGCCGGCCGTCATCCAGTTCACATCGCCGGGCTTGATCGCCTTGTCAGTGCCAAGGCTGTCACGATGCTGGATTGCTCCCTCGAACAAATAGGTCACGGTGGACAGGCCGATGTGCGGATGGGGACGGACGTCGAGCCCCTTGCCGCTGAGGAACTCGCCTGGCCCGATCTGGTCGAAAAAGATGAATGGCCCGACCATCTGCCGTTCCCGCGCCGGAAGCGCCCGGCGTACCTCGAAGCCGCCGATGTCGTGCACCCGCGGCAGGATGACCGCCGCCACGGACTCTGGCATGTCGGCAGGATCGCTCTCGACGCTCATTTGCGCGCACTCCGGGCTACGACCCACAGTCTACTCAGGCCAGGGCCGGACCGGTAGTGCTCCGAACCGTCGTTGTGCTCAGTGCGCTTGCACCATGGCCGGGCTAGCCGCGGGGCTTGGCGAGATCATCTCCGGCGTGTGGGCCACCATGCTTCCCGACGGGCGGGCGGTCACCAGATGTTTCGACAGGGAGCGCTCCAGCACGTTGCAGACCCGGCTGATCGCCTCGGTAATGGCCAAGTAGAGCATTGCCGCATACAAATAGACGGTGAAATCGAACGTGCGGGCAAACACGAACCGGGTCTGCCCCATCAGGTCGAGCAGGGTCACAATAGCGGCCAACGCGCTGGCCTTGACCATGCCGATCAACTCGTTGCCGAACGGGCGCAGGGCGACGAGCATGGCTTGCGGGAACACGACGTGTCGGGCGATGCGATAACCCGACAGGCCGAGCGCCTGCGCCGCCTGGATCTGCCCCTTCGGAACCGACTGGATAGCACCCCGCACGATCTCGCCCTGATACGCGGCGGTGTTCAGGGCGAAGGCGAAGATGCAGCAATCGAATGCCTCGCGGAAGAACCACCAGAGCCCGATCGAGGTAAGGAAAGGCCTAATCTCTCCAGCGCCGTAGTATACCAGATACAACTGGCAAAGCAGCGGGGTGCCACGGAAGAAGGTCACGTAGGCCAGCGCCAGCCATCGCACGACGAAATTGCGCGCCATTCGCGCCCGCGCGAGTGGGTAGGATAATACAAGGCCGATACTGCACGAGATCAGAACGACCTGCGCCGTCATCCGCAAGCCGAGCAGCAACCGCATGCCGTACGTGCTGAGCAGGTCCGGATCGATCAGCGATCCCAGGAAGTCACCCATCAGGCGTAGCCCCGGTTGGCACGCCGCTCCAGCATGCCCTGCACGCCACCCGAGGCGATACTGAACACCAGATAGATCATCGTCGCCGCGCCGTAAAACAGGATCGGGCGCAATGTCGCATGCGCGGCCTCGGTCGCGGCGCGTAGCACGTCGCTGACAGCCAGGGTGGAGATCAGCGACGTGTCTTTCAGCAGGATCGTCCAGAGATTGCCGAGGCCCGGCAACGCCACCCGCCCGACTTGCGGCAGTGTGATGAGAGCGAACACGCGCTTACCATCGAGGCCAAGCGACCGCGCTGCCTCCTTCTGTCCGTCTGGCACCGCCTTGAGCGAACCGAGCCACACCTCGCTGGAATAGGCGGCGATCACGACCGATAGCGCGATGACCCCGGCCACGAATGCATCCATATCGATGCGCCACGCCGGGCCGAGCAGCTTCGCCATCTCGTTGAGCAGGGCCTGCAGTCCGAAATACACGATGAACAGCGCGAGCAGGTCGGGGATCCCGCGGAAGAACGTCGTATACGCGTCACAGAAGAACCGCAGGATCCGGTTGGGATACAGTTTCAGTAAAGCAAGCAATAGCCCACCCCCGAAGCCGAATGGCACCGCCGTCACTGCGAGCAGGAGGGTGACGATGCTGCCGCGCAGCAGCAACTCGCCCCAACCATCGGGACCGAACAGCAGGCCGAACCACCCCATGCCCGAGCCCCCTTCCGCTATCCGACCTTAGGCAACACCTTGCCTATTCCTTGGCGCTGATATCCATCTTGAAATACTGCTCCGACGATTTCTTGAAGCTGCCATCCGCTTGCGCCTCGCCAATCGCCTTGTTGAACATGGCGGCAAGATCCGTGTCATCCGGCCGGAACGCAGCACCGACGCCGGGGCCGAAAACGTCAGGATCGCGCGGAATTTTCGAGACGATACGGCAACATCCGGGGTTCTTGTCGATGAACTTCTCACTGACCAGAACGTCACCGACGACGTAGTCCAGCCGGCCACTCGCCAGATCCGCATAGGGCTCGTCACCACCCGGATACAGCTTGACGTCGATGCCTTTGTAGTTCTTGTCCAAGTAGTTGGCGAACGTGGTGGAGGATTGCGTGCCCACCGTCTTGCCCTTCATTGCGGCGAGCGAAATGTCGTCACCCTTATTGCCTGACGTCGTGACCCAGACGGGGGAGGTCGCATAATACACGTCGGAGAACAGCACCCGCTTGGCGCGCGGCGGCGTCTCGTTCATGGAGGAGATGATCACGTCGAACTTGCCGGACAGCAGGGCCGGGATGATGCCGTCCCAATCCTGGTTCTGGAACGTGCAGGTCACATGCATCTTGCTGCACAAATTGTTGGCGTAGTCGACCTCCCAGCCCACGATCTGGCCCTTGGGATCGACGCTCTCGAACGGGGGATACGTGGCGTCCATCCCGATGCGGACGACCTTCCAATCCTTCGCCTGCGCCGCCGTCACGGACAGGCAGGCGGCCATGCCGAGCGTCGCCAGTAGCGTCCTGATTTTCATCGTTCACTCCGATCCAACACGAGACGTTGTTGGCAACGAAGCAGCAATAAGCGTGCCACCTGCGTCACGTTGAATCCGCTTGCTCACGCCGCCGCGGTTCGCGCTGATCTGCTGCAGCGATGCTGGCAGAGGAGTAGAACGGTGCAATCACCCACCATGAGCGACGAAGAGACCGCACTCGCCGGCCTCGCCCGGAGGGTGTTGCCAGGGGGTGGTTTCGGCAACATCTCCACCACGAGCGTGATCCGCAGAGGACTCGGCGGCCGCGTTTGGGACGTCAGCGGCAACGAGTATGTCGACTATCTGATCGGGTCCGGCCCCATGATCGTGGGCCACGCGCATCCGGACGTGAATGCGGCGGTGACCCGGCAAGTGGAGTTGGGTTCGACCTTCTTCGCCAATAACGAACATGGCATCCAACTCGCGGCCGAGATCGTGGAGGCGGTTCCGTGTGCCGAGCAAGTGCGGTTCGCGAGTTCTGGCACGGAGGCCGACGCCTATGCGATGCGGCTGGCCCGGGCCTTCCGCAAGCGCGACAAGATCCTGAAGTTCGAGGGCGGCTATCACGGCATGAGCGATTACGGGCTGATGAGCCTGTGGCCCACCCGGCCCCGCAACTCGGAGCAGCCGATCCCGGACTCGGCCGGCATTCCAGCGTCCGTCGCCGGCGATGTGGTGGTGGCGCCTTTCAACGATCTCGAGGCGGCGCGGCGTATCATCCACAGTTACCGGGACGAGCTCGCGGGCGTCATCGTCGAGCCGATGCAGCGGCTGATCCCACCGTTGCCGGGGTTCCTGGAAGGCTTGCGGGCGATCACGGCCGAATACGGCATCGTATTGATCTTCGACGAGGTGGTCACCGGATTTCGCCTCGGCTATCACGGCGGCCAGGGTTATTACGGGGTGACGCCCGACCTGTGCACGCTGGGCAAGATCATCGGCGGTGGCTTTCCGCTGTCGGCGGTGGCAGGGCGGGCCGACATCATGGCGCATTTCGATAAATCCCTGGTGGGCGAGGCCGGGTTCACGCCGCAGATCGGCACGCTAAGCGGCAACCCCGTCGCCGCAACTGCCGGTCTCGCAACGCTACGGGTCCTGAAGCAGCCCGGCAGCTACGAGCGGTTGTTCGCGACCGGGCGAGCCTTGATGAGCGCGCTCGAGACGAGCCTTGCGGAGGCAGGCGTTCCCGCCATCGTGCTTGGCGAGCCGCCGATGTTCGACGCGGTGTTCACCCGCGCCCCGGCAGTGACGGAGTATCGCGGCACCCTGGACGTTGACCGGGCCGTAGGCGGGGCCTTCAACAAGGCGCTCCGCAGCCGCGGCATCTTCAAGGGGGATAGCAAGATGTACGTCTCGCTCGCGCATGACGCGAGGGACGTGCAAGACACCATCGCCGCCTTCAAGTTCGCCGCGGACGAAGTCGCCGGCTAATTCTCAGTGGCTCGTCACGTGCACGCCGGGTCGGCGCCCGGCGTTCCACTTGCCGTCGATCGCCCGCTCGATCTGGGCGGCGAGTTGCAGTAGCAGCCCGTCATTGGCCTGCTTCGCTTGCGCCTGGATACCCAGCGGCAGCCCGTTTTCATGCGACGCCAACGGCATCGAAATGCCGGGTATGCCGCAGAGGTTGGCGAGCGGCGTGTAGGCGAAGTTGCGCCACAGGTTGCCAAACCAATCGAGCACCGAGGGGTTATCGCTGGTCGTCAGATACTCAGTCGTGCCGATGCGAGGCGTCGGCAGGGCCGTGATCGGCGTCAGGATAATGTCCCAATCCTCGAAGAACGTCCCGAAGGCACGGGAGGTCGTGTTGAACACCGCCTGCATCCGCGCGCGGTCGGAATAGGATGTACCTAGGCCCGCCTCCCATATCTTGATGTTGATCGGCTCGACGAGATCCTCCGGCGGGCGTTCCAACCCGAGCGAGGCCAGCAGGTTGGAAATCGTCTGCGCGAAGTTGCTGACGTAGCACGTCGTCTGGGCAGCAAACGCGGCGCGGAAATCCACATTAGGCAGGGCCCAATCCACATGGTGCCCCAGCCCCTCGAGAAAGCGGCCTACCCGCTCGAGCTCCGCCACGAAGTGCGGGATCGCGCGGTACTCGCCCCACTCGTGGGACAAGGCAATCCGCAAGCGGCCCGGTTCGCGCTGGATCAGGTCGCCATAGGGTTCGGCCGGCATCCAATACGGCATGAACTCACCCGGCGCACCGCCGCGGCAGCTATCCACGAACGCCGCCGTGTCCCGCACGGTTCGGGTATGGCAGCCCTGGATGGACACGAGTCCGGTCAGATCCGAGGCGGCCGGCGCGATGGAGAATACGCCGCGCGATACTTTCAACCCGATGTTGCCGTTCACCCCGGCAGGAATTCGGATCGATCCGCCACCATCGGTTGCGTGCGAGATCGGCAGCACTCCGGCCGCCACCATCGCACCCGTGCCAGCCGACGAACCGCAGGTCGTATAGTCAAGGTTCCACGGGTTGCGAGTGACATAGACCGCCGGGTTCTCGGCCGAACTGCAAACGCCGAACTCCGGCGTGGTGGTCCGCCCGACGATGTTCAACCCGGCCTGCCTGATGCGGCCGGCCAAATAGCTGTCCGCCGACGCACGATTGCCGCGCATCAGCAGCGAGCCCATCTCCTGCAGGCGGCCCTTCAGGGTGGGGCCGAGATCCTTCATCAGGTAAGGTACGCCAGCAAAGGGACCGTCGGCGTTCAACCCGTCCTTGAGCGGATCGGCCACGACGTCCTCGAACACCTCCACCACCGCGCTGAGCGCCGGGTTGGTCTTGGCAATGCCTGCGGCGGCCTGCGCGGCCAGTTCGCCCGGCGTGATATCGCCCTGGCGCACGCGAGCCGCCAGTGCGACCGCATCGTGTCCGGCCCATTCGTCCCAGCTCATCGCCAGCGTCATATCGTGCACCCGTTGCAGCTTCGGGGGGACCCTAGATCAGTGCTCGGACCGGTCAAGCGTCCGCCGCCGGGCGACATTGCACTTGTGCGATGCAGCGTGCTCGCGCCTACTGCGGCCGACGACCACGGCCGCTGCTTCTGGAGAGTTGAGATGCTGACACGACGCAACCTGTTGGCCGCCTCGGGTGCCGCGCTGGCCATGCCCTCACTCGCGCGTGCAGCTGGCCAGAACACCCTGACGTTCATTCCACAATCAGATCTTACCGTCTTGGATCCGATCTGGACCACGGCTTACGTCACCCGCAACCACGGGCTGATGGTGTTCGACACGCTTTACGGCATCGACTCGACGTATGCCGCGCAACCGCAGATGGTGGCCGGCCATGTGGTGGAAAACGACGGCAAGCAGTGGCGGCTGACCCTGCGTCCGGGGCTGAAGTTTCACGACGGCACGCCGGTGCTGGCCCGCGATTGCGTTGCCAGCATCCAGCGCTGGGCCAAGCGCGATGCGGTCGGACAAACCTTGATCGCGTACACGGACGAGTTGTCCGCGCCTGACGACGCGACGATCCAGTTCAAGCTGAAGAAGCCGTTCGCCCTGCTGCCGGACATGCTGGGAAAGGTCGGCAGCAGCATCTGCGCCATGATGCCGGAGCGCCTGGCCAAGACCGATCCATTCACCCAAGTGCCGGAGATGGTCGGCAGCGGGCCGTTCCGCTTCGTGGCCAACGAGCGCGTGGTTGGGAGTTTGGTGGTTTACGAAAAGTTTGCCGACTACGTGCCCCGCGAGGGTGGCGCACCGCAATGGACGTCGGGACCGAAACGGGTGTTCCTCGACCGGGTGGAGTGGCATGTCGTTCCCGACCAGGCGACCGCGGCGGCAGCGATGCAGCGCAAGGAGATCGACTGGTGGGAGATTGCCAACGCCGACACGATGCCGCTGTTGAAAAACCAGAAAACGCAGATCGCCGACCCGACCGGCTATATCGGGTGTCTTCGCATGAACGAACTGCAGCCGCCCTTCAACAACCCGGCTATCCGCCGCGTGCTGTTACAGGTCGTGAACCAGGCCGACTACATGGAGGCAGTCGCCGGCGAAGACCCGAAGATGCGCCACACGCCGGCCGGGTTCTTCTGCCCCGGCCTGCCGATGGCGAGCGACGCCGGGCTGGAGGCGTTCACCGGCAAGCGGGATTTCGACGCCGCGAAAAAGGCGCTGGCGGCCGCGGGTTACAAGGGAGAAAGGGTGGTCCTAATGGGTGCCTCCGACCTGCCGAACCTGAAGGCGCTGGGCGACGTATCGGCCGACATCCTGCAGCGCGCCGGATTCAACGTGGATTACCAAGTGCTGGATTGGGGCACGGTGGTGCAGCGCCGCACCAAGAAGGACCCGGTGGAGCAAGGCGGCTGGAGCGTGTTCGGCACGTTCTGGGCCGGGTTGGACCAGGCCACGCCGGCCAACAACGCCTTCCTTCGCGCGACGGGCGAGGCCGGCACGTTCGGCTGGCCCAAAAGCGACAGACTGGAGGTGCTGCGCCAACAATGGCTGGAAGCGCCGGACCTCGCCGCGCAGAAGGCTCTCGCGGTGGACATCCAGAAGCAAGCGCTGGAGGATCTGCCCTACGTGCCGGTCGGGCAGTATTTCTTCTCGACCGCCTACCAGCCCAACATCACCGGCGTGCTGGACGGCCCGCCGATGTTCTGGAACGTGAAGAAGGGCTAGCCATCTTCGTGCCCCGACCGCAGCGAGGTGCTCCCGGGAAGAGAGCCGGCCTCGTGGGTCAGAACTCTAGTAGGTTTTCCCTAAATTGCGCGTGGCTGTAGCTGCGCCGGATCAGACCGCGCTTCTGCAAAGCCGGGATCAGCCCGTCCTCCATCTCGGCCAGCAGGCGCCTGCTGACATTGGGCATGGAGAACAGGAAGCCGTCGCCGCCCACCTCCTGCATGGTTTCGTCCATGGTGGCGGCGACGTCATCGGGCGTGCCAATCAGTTCGACCGAAAGCGCCGTGGTGTTGTGGTCCTCCATTGCCTGTCGCAGCGTGCGGCCAGCGGCCTTGGCGATGAATTCGTCCAGCGTCTGCTGGTGGCCGTTAGTGGTCAGCCCGGGGCGCAGCGGTTCGTCCAGGCTGAACTTGCCGAAATCGATGTTCGTGACTTTGCCGAGATGCGCCAAGCGGACCTGCACCGACTGCGCGGCCCGAGCCGCCCGCAGCCGCTTGCGCTCCAGCGCGTCCTCTCGCGTTTCGCCGACGATCGGGGCCACCATGAACAGCAGCTTGCAACTGTCGGGGTTGCGGCCGTGGAGCACCATCCGGTTGCGGATATCGTCGCGGTAGGCCTTCATCGCGGCGACACCCTTGGTGTGCACCACGATCGTGTCGGCGTGCTGCGAGGCAAATTGCCGGCCGCGGGGCGAGCCACCGGCCTGCGCGATCACGGGGCGGCCCTGCGGCGCCGGGCCGGAGTTCAGTGGGCCGCGCGTCTTGTAGTAATGGCCCTCGTGATGGACGGCATGCACCTTGGTATGGTCGACGAGCACGCCGCTGTCGGTATCGGCCAGGATGGCGCCGGGCTCCCACGAATCCCAAAGCTTGCCGAGCACGGCCATGTATTCGTCAGCCATGTCGTAGCGCAGATCGTGCTCCGGCATCCCCGGCAGACCGAAATTCATCGCCGCGTAATCGGAGCTGCCGGTCACCGCGTTCCACCCCGCGCGCCCGGCCGACACCTGGTCGAGCGTCGCCATGAGCCGGGCCAGCAGATAGGGCGGGTACGCGTAGGTGCCGAACGTGGGCACGATACCGATGCGGGACGTGACCTGCGTCATCAGCGCCGCCACCACCGATGGGTCCTGTCGCGGCACGGCAATGCCATTGTTGAGGTAGATCTCGGTGGAGCCGTTGAAGCTCTCGCCGACATAGGACGAGTCTTCGAGCAGGATGTAGTCGAAGCAGGCGCGCTCCAGGCTACGCGCCATGTCGAGGAACAGCGCCGGTTGCATCCAGCTCGTGCCGATATGGCCGGTCCAGGGCTCGCCCCAAGCCTGCACGCTGGAGCCCTGGAGGAACCAGCCTAGGTGGAATGGGTTCGCCGGCATGCGTTCGCTCCGTCCAATCTCGTGGTTGACAAGCAAGCAAGGACCAGGCCAGTGCGACGCGCCGATGTGCCTGACAGGCGGCTTCTTCTCGCCTAGGATGGTGGTATGGACATCGAATTGCTCCGCGCCCGCGCGCATCTTGTGCTCCGGGACGCGACCATCCCCGAACTGCCGAACCACTACAGTGGCAAGGTGCGCGACAACTACGATCTGCCGGACGGACGCCGGGTGCTGATCGCGACCGACCGGCTGAGCGCGTTCGATCGCATCCTGTGCGCGGTCCCGTTCAAGGGCCAGGTGTTGACGCAGACGGCCCGGTTCTGGTTCGAAGCGACGGCGGATCTCTGTCCCAACCACGTGCTGGAATACCCGGACCCGAATGTCGTGATCGGGCGGCGGTTGAACATCCTGCCGGTGGAGGTCGTGGTGCGCGGCTACCTGGCCGGGACCACGGGGACGTCCGTGCTGACGATGTACAATGCGGGTCAGCGTGAGATGTACGGCGTGCAGCTGCCGGATGGGTTGCGCGCCAACCAGCGCTTGCCCGCGCCGATCCTGACGCCCACCAGCAAGGCGTTCGACGGCGGCCATGACGAGCCGTTGACCCCTCGGGAGATCGTCGAACGCGGGTTGCTGAGTGCGGCGCAGTGGTCCGAGTTGAGCGAATATGCGTTCGCGCTGTTTGCTCGCGGGCAGGCGATGGCGGCGGAGCGCGGGCTGATCCTGGTGGATACGAAATACGAGTTCGGCATGGATTCAAACGGCCGCATCATGTTGGCGGACGAGATCCATACGCCGGACAGCAGCCGGTATTGGCGCGCCGGGAGTTACGAGGAGCGGTTCGCCGCGGGAGAGAAGCAGGACAGTTTCGACAAGGATTTCGTGCGGAATTGGGTGGTGGGGCGGTGTGACCCGTATCGTGACCCGATTCCGGCGATCCCGGACGAGCTGATCCTGGCGACGTCGGCGGTGTACGTGGAGGCGTTCGAGACGATCACCGGGCAGGCGTTCGAAGTGCCGGAGGATAGGCCGGTGCTGGATCGGATCCGGGGTAGTTTGGCGCCTCTGTTCACGCGCTAGGCCTTCTTCTCCCTCTCCCCTTGCGGGAGAAGGCGGGATGAGCGCGCACGGGACAGAGGGGTGAGCGTTTTCGGCTGGCGTTGGACGCGTGGCTACCCCTCGCCCCGACCCTCTCCCGCAGGGGGAGAGGGAGAAGCGCGCGTTCACGCCACCAGCGTTAGCGGCCGCCGGAGACGGTTACGATTGTGCCGGTGACGTACGAAGCCGCCGGGTTCAGCAGCCAGGCGACCGCCTCCGCCACCTCTGCGGCCGTGCCTACGCGCTGGATCGGGATGGCGCCCACGACGCGGGCCTGGCGTTCGGCCGAGTTCATCTCCGTGTCGATCAGACCAGGGGCCACGGCGTTCACCCGAATGCCTTCCGCAGCCACCTCGCGGGCCAGGCCGATGGTGAAGGTGTCGATGGCGCCCTTGCTGGTCGCGTAGTGCACGAGTTCGCCGGGTCCACCCAACCGGCTCGCCACCGAGGCCATGTTGACGATGGCGCCGCCGGCGCCGCCCCGCTTGGTGCTCAACGCCCGCACCGCCTCGCGCGCGCAAAGCATGGTGCCGGCCACGTTGACCGCCAGGGTGCGGTGGAGGGCCTCTGCGGTCAGGTCCTCCAGCCGGTTGCTGCCGCCGATGATGCCGGCGTTGTTCACCAGGCCATACAACGGGCCGAGCTTTGCCTTCGCCTCGGCGAACAAGTGGATGATGGCGGCTTCTTCCGCAACATCGCCGCCGATCGCGACGGCACGGCCACCGGACGCGGTGATCTCCGCCACGATAGCCTCGGCCAGGTCCGCGCGGTTGGCGTAGTTGACTGCGACCGCATAGCCGTCCGCTGCCAGCTTGCGGCAGATCGCGGCCCCGATGCCACGACTGCCACCGGTCACGATCACGCAGCCTTTTGCCTCATCCGCCATGCGTCACTCCTGGGTTTATGCCTGAAGCGGACGGTGCGCCGTTTCCGGAGCGAGCGCCACGCACGGCAAGGCCAGCAGGTAGATCACGGACACACAGGCGATCGCGAGCGGGAAGCTGCCGAGGATCGCCGCCAGCGAACCCACCACGGTCGGTCCGGTCGCCCCCAGCAGCCGCCCAAACGAAAAGGCGAAACCGCTGCCGAAGCCGCGCAGCACGCCGGGGAACAGTTCGGGCAGCCAGATGGTGAACAGCGCGAAGATGCCGTTGGTGAAGAAACCCAGCAGCGGCAGCACGGCAAAGAACGCCGTCACATCCTGCGCGCGAGGCACCACCCAGAGATACGCCGCCAGGTTTACCAGCAGCGACCCGGCGAAGAACACCACCGCCGTCCGCTTCCGCCCACCGATCCAGCTCGTGGCGTATGGCATGATCAGGCAGCCGGCCAGGGTGCCAATGTTGACCAGCACGCCGCTCCATGCCGCCATGTGCTGCGCCTCGGCGAGCGGGGCGCCCTGCCCCGTCATCTTGGTGATCACCACCGTCGGCACCCAGAACGTGGAGGACCACAGGCCGAAGATCGCGCACGACATCATCAGCGCAGCGGCCCAGGTGACGCGGGATTGGGCGCCGGTGAACAGTCCGCTGGCGCGCTCGGTGCGGTGGCGGACGGGCTCGGCCAGGTAGCGGCGCAGCACGAACGCCAGCAACGCTGGCACCAGGCCCAGGAAGAACATCCCCCGCCAACCCAGCGTCGGCAGCCCCACCAAGGCCACGACGGATGCCAGCATGATGCCGGTCGGGGTGGCGGTGTGCAGCCAGCCGGCCAGGCGCACGCGCATGGTTTCGGGCACAGACTCGTGCAGCAGGGGCGTGCCAGCCGCCCATTCGCCGCCGATGCCGAACCCGGCGAGGAAACGGAAGATGCCGAAGCTGACCAGGCCCCAGCTGAAGCCACAGAGGGCGGTGAACAGCGAGTAGAACAGGACGGTCATGCACATGACCTTCACGCGCCCGATACGGTCGGCGAGCCAGCCCCAGAACATCGAGGCCGCCCAGCCCAGCATGAAGATGGAGAACAACAGCCCGCCGTAGAACGCGACATTGCCCCGGCTTGCCTCCAGGCCGGACAGCGGCAGCAGTTCGACCAGGGCGGAGACCAGCACGAATTGGTAGATCGCGGAGTCGAACCCGTCGAGCATCCACCCGGCCCAACTGGACCAGAACGCGAGGGCCGGCGACGAACGCGTTCGGCTGCCGGCTTGGGTCCCGGTTTCGGTGACGCCCATTGGTGTGTTTCCTTCCCCAAGCGGCCGGCTATTGGGGCCGATCCGCGTGCTACTCTGGCTATCCGATCAGCGCCGTCAACTTGGCGCGGAGTTCGGCCAGTTCCGCTGCTGTGACGCCGCCTTTGCGGGCGGCCCGGCGCGCGCGCCAGTCTTGGCTTTTCACTTGGTCGGCCAGGGCGACGCTAGGCGGCTGACCACCGATCGCCACCTCGAAGGGATAGCCCTTGATGCGAGTGGTCGTAGGGCAGCACAGCATCAGGCCGGTGCGGCCATTGTAGGATGCCGGGCTGATCACTACGGCTGGGCGCTGACCGGCCTGCTCGTCACCAGCTTGCGGGTCGAACTCCAGCCACACGACGTCCCCTGCCTCGGGGAGAATAGTCAGGCGGCGATGTGGCGGAACATGTGGCGCTTGGCTTCCTCGTCGAAGTCGGCCTTGAAGCTATGGCGCTCCTTGATGGCTTCGGCGCGGGCGGCAGCGGGACGGGCATTCACCGCGTCCAGAAATCGCTTCAAGTTCGGAAAGTGCTCCCAGACCGAGATGTCCTTGGGCGATTCACCGACCACGAACGGCACCATGCGCGCCCAGCCCCACAGCGCCATGTCCACGATGGTGTATTCGTCGCCCAGCATCCATTCGTGCTGGCCCAGGCGGGCGTCGATGATGCCGTAATGGCGCTTGGCCTCGAACAGATAGCGCTTGACGGCATACTCCTTCGGCTCGGGCGCGAAGTGGCGGATGTGGACGGACTGTCCGGAATACGGGCCAACGCCGGACGCCACGAACATCAGCCAGGACAGCAACTCCCCGCGTGCCTTCAGGCTGTCGTCGGGCATGAACTGCCCGGTCTTCTCGCCGAGATACAGCAGGATGGCGTTACTATCGAACACGGTAGCGTCGCCGTCGACGATCACCGGCACCTTGTTGTTGGGGTTGAGCTTGCCGAACTCGGGCGAATGTTGGTCGCCCTTGCGGGTGTCGACGGGGATGGCCTCGTACTCCAAACCCGCTTCTTCCAGGAACAACGCGACCTTCATCGGGTTGGGCGCCAGGCTGTAGTAGAACTTGATCATGCGGGAAGCTCCGTCGGTTTGGGGCTTCGACGCCCCAGGCTTAAGCGCCGGTGAAATGCGGCGTACGTTTTTCGAGCCAGGCGGCGCGGCCCTCGGCCAGGTCGGCCGACTCGCGGCTGCGCTTCTGGTTTGCGGCGATCACCTCGAAGTCCGGCTCGCCACGGGCGATGTCGTTGAGGCAGCGCTTCATGCCTTGTACGGCGATGGGCGCGTTGGCCGCCAGGGTCGCCGCCAGTTCGTGGACACGGTCCATCAGCCGCTCCGCCGGCACCGCCTCGTCCAGGTAGCCGATGCGCAGCAACTCGGCCGTGTCCAGCTTCGCCGCGGTCAGGAACAGACGCTTGGCCGCCCCCAAGCCGAGCCGGGCCACATAGCGCCGCATCCCGCCCGCATAGTAATGCAGGCCGAGCCGGGCGGCGGGCATGAACATCGCCATCCCCTCCACCCCGATGCGGAAATCACAGGCCAACGCCAAGTCGGTCGAGCCGCCATACACGCCGCCGTTCAGCGCGCAGATGGTGGGCAGCGGGAAACGCTCCATGCGATCGGCGGTGCGCTCGAACGAGCCGTCGCCGCCCTCGTTGCCGTCGTCGCCGTTGATCTTGCCGATGTTGAAGCCCGAGGAGAACGAGCGTCCGGTACCGGTCAGCACCAGTACGCGAAGCGCCGGGTCAGCCTCGGCGGCGGACATCAGCCGGTTCATCTCCAGCAGGTCTTCCGGCTCCATCCGGTTGTGCACGGAGGGCCGGTTGAGCTGGATGGTGGCGACCGCGCCGGCGAGGGCGAGAGTGGGGAGACCTTCGGTCATAGGCTCCTCCTATACGCCCTTCCACTGGGGCGTGCGCTTGGTGAGGAAGGCGTCGAGGCCCTCGCGGAAATCCTCGCTCATGTAGCACATCAGGATCAGGTCCTGGCCCTCTTCCGGGCGCATGCGCTCACGGATGCGGTACATCGCCTCCTTGGTTGCCCGCAGGGTGAGCGGGGCCAGGCCGGCGATATGTTTGCTGAGCGTATCGGCCCGCTCGTCGAGTGCCGCACGGTCCTCCACGATCTCGGTGACGAAGCCGACCTGCTTGGCTTCCTCGGCGCCCAGCAGGCGTGCGGTGAACACCATGTCCTTCACCGCGGCCGGCCCGACCAGGGCGGCGAGGCGGGTGTAGTTGGAGATCGACAGGCAGTTGCCCAGCGTGCGCGCGACCGGAAAGCCGAACCGCGCGTCCTTGGTCGCGATGCGCAGGTCGCAGGCCGCCGCCATCCCTGCCCCGCCCCCGGTGCAGGCGCCGGCCACGGCGGCGATGGTCGGGATCGGGCAGCGTTCCAGCGCGGTCAGCACGCGATCGATGCGCTGCTCGTATTCCAGCGCGTCCTCCGGCGTCTTGAATTCACGAAATTGCGAGATGTCGGTGCCGGAAGCAAACGCCTTTTCACCCGCACCGGTCAGCACCAGCGCGCGCATCGAGGGATCCTGGCCGGCCTCCGCGCAGATCGTGGCCAGACGGTCGTACATCGCGAACGTCATGGCATTGCGGGCTTGCGGGCGGTTGAAGGTGACGTGCCCGATCCCGTCCTGCACCGTGTAGAGCAGATCCTGATTTTCCGACATACGCAGCCTTCCGCTCTCGTTGGCGACACCCTAGCGCCGGGCCGGGGGAGTTCAAGTCCGCGAGGCTGGACCGGGCACGTTGGCTTACCACCAAAGCCGTGTCATACCGCGCGTCTGTCCCTGTCCGGGGTCGCAATCGTATCGCTGTAGAGACATAAGGCGGATGTCACCACCTCCCGAGACCGCCGAGCGGCAGGAAGACTTCGTGCACGGCAGCCTTGCGCACGCCTTGCATTTGGTTCGCCCGCTGTTCGACGCCGGGCTGTATGCGCAGCAATACGGCGACGTCGCCGGCGACGCCGAGGCGTTGCTGTTGCATTTCTGCGAGCGCGGTTGGAAGGAAGGCCGCAATCCGCATGCCGGGTTCGACACGGTGTCCTACCTGACGTCGCATCCGGACGTGAGGCGGGTTGGCTGGAACCCGTTCTATCACTACGTGCTGGCCGGGCAAGCCGAGAACAGGCTGGTGATGCCTGCGTTCATGCCCCGCTTGGCTGCGACCGCGGTGCTGGGACAGGATCCGGGGGACTGGGTCGCCCTGCTCCGCCGAGAAGTGGACGAGGCATTCTATGCCACCCAGTTCGACGAACCGCCGGATGGCAGCTTCGACCTGGTGGCCCATTTCGCCTATCGCGGCTGGATCGAGGAGCGAAACCCCAACCGTCAGTTCGACGTGCACGCCGTGCTGTCGCAGCGCCCGGAGTTGCAGGCAGCCCGGGTCAATCCACTGCTCGTGGCCATGTTCGAGCGGCTGCCGCCAGCGCCACCGCCGCCCGACGAAGATGATCCCGGGATCACCACCACCCGCTTCCCGCGTGATGCGCTGTTCGGCATCAGTGAGCGGCTGGCCGCCTTGGCGGAAACGGTTGCAGAACAAAGCAGCCAAGCCGGCCTATGTTACGATAACCCCATCGAGGCCATCGTCGCCGACCACCTGGACCGCGCGTATTACCTGGCCAGCTACCAGGACGTCAGCGTCCACGGCATCGACCCGGTGGAGCATTACTGCCGGCAAGGCTGGGCGGAGGGCCGCAACCCGGCACCCTGGTTCGACACCGGCTACTACCTGCGCGCCAACACCGACATCGCCGCCAGCGGCCTCAATCCGTTCTGGCACTATCTCGTGGAGGGCTGCAAAGAAGGTCGCAAGGCACAGCGGCCCGGCGGTTTGCGGCGCGAGATCATCGAGCGGGCTGTCGACCCGGACGTTCGGACTGGTGGCTATGGCCACGCGGAACCCAAGGGGATGCTCACCCGAACCCGCCTGGAGCGACTGCTCAAGGCCGCCTGGGAGCCAGCCAGCGGGCTGGTGATCTCAGTCAGCCACGATTGCTACGTGCGCGTGACCGGCGGCATCCAGTTGTTCATCGCCGACGAGCAGGTCCGCTACGCACGGCAGGGCATGGTTTACCTCCATGTATCGCCCTTCGTTCCCCTGCTCCGGCTGGCCGACCCGGAGGCGGTGGGCACGCTGGTGAACCTGGTGATCGACGGCCGGTTCGCCGGCGTCACGAGCTACACCGATATCACGGCCGTGCTGGGGACGATGGCGAAGCGGCCGACGGAGCGCCGGCTATTCCTGGTGCACTGCCTGCTCGGCCACCAGTTGCCGGACATGATCGCGCTGCTGCGGGCCAGCGAGAGCAGCGCCCACGTGTTCTGGGTGCACGACTACTCGTCGATCTGCCTTGGCTACACGCTGCTTCGTAACGACGTCGAATATTGCCACGCGCCGCCGCCCGACAGCATGGCCTGCCGGGTCTGCGTGTATGGCACGCGCCGACCGCACCACCTGGCGCAGATGCGGGCCCTGTTCGAGGCGGTGCCGTTCCACGTCGTCGCCCCGTCCCGCGCCGCCCTGTCGATCTGGGTGGAGCACGCCGGCCTGCCGCATCTGTCGGCGGTGGCCCATGAACACTGCGATTTGATCGCCACCGACGAGCCGGTGCCGCCGCGCGACCCTGCACGGCCAGTCCGGGTGGCGTTCATCGGCTATGCGCGCGCCCATAAGGGCTGGCCGCTCTGGATGGAACTGGTGACGCGCTGCAAGCGGCTCGGCGCTTACGACTTCGTCCATCTCGGCAATGCGGAGACGGCCGAGGCCGCGTCCGGACTGCCGCACTATATGGTGGCGACCTCGCCGGGCCAGCCGGACGCGATGTGCGATGCCGTGAAGGATCTGGACGTCGACCTGGTGCTGGTGCTGTCTACTTGGCCGGAGACTTTCTCCTATGTGACTTACGAGGCATTTGCCGGTGGGGCCGACGTGGTCTGCATGAAGGACAGCGGCAACGTGGCAGACGCGGTGCTCCGCCGCGGCCGTGGCGTCGTGGCCGCCGACGAGGCGAGCCTGTTTGCCTTCTTTACCAGTCTGCGCGCCGTCGAATATGTCCGGCTGTGCCGTGAACAGGGTTCCGGCGTTGGTCAACTGGTTCGCGAAGGCACCACTGCCACGCTGCAATTGTCCGACGCATGACCCAGTTGGGAAACGCAGGGAAGACCTGCTGTTACACCAGCTTCACCTACAGTTATCTATCGCGGGCGCGTATCCTGGCGCGGACCTTGCGCCAGGCGCACCCGGACTGGGTGCTGTTCGCCGTATTGGTGGACGAGGCGCCGGACGGGCTGGACCGCGACGCGGCACTCGCCGATTTCGACCATGTCGTCGAAGCGAAGACGCTGAGCTTGCCGCGCTTCCGGTCGTGGCTGTTCAAGCATGACATCGTGGAGGCCTGCACCGCGGTCAAAGGCCAGATGATGGCCGAGTTGCTGGATGCCGGGTTCGGCAAGGTGGTGTACCTGGACCCGGACGTCGCCGTGTTCCATCCGCTGGACGGCATCACCCAGCGGCTGGACACATGCTCGATCGTGCTCACGCCGCATCAGTGCGAACCGAATGTGACGGCGATGGAGGTGGGCGACAACGAGCTCACCTCGCTGAAATACGGCATCTACAATCTTGGCTTCGTCGCGGTCCGCAACGATCGATCGGCCCGCGCCTTCGCCGCCTGGTGGGCGCAGCAGCTATACCGGGCTTGCTACGACGCGGTCGAGATCGGGATCTTCACCGACCAGCGCTATTGCGACCTGGTGCCGGGCCTATTCGACGACGTGTTCATCGAGCGCGACCCGGGCTGTAACGTCGCCAGTTGGAACCTCAGTCGCCGCACGTTGCGCTTCGACGATGGGCGACTTCTGTCCAACGGCTCGCCGCTGAAATTCTATCACTTCACCAAGATCGGTGGCGACGGCGACACGATGACGGAGCGCTACGCCGGTGCCAACACCGAGGTGTTCGAGGTGTGGCAATGGTATAAGCGCACGCTGCTGGACACGGAAGTTGGCGGCATTCCGCCGCGCTACTGGTCGTATGCCCACTTCTCCAATGGCGAACGGATCCCCAAGACGGTGCGGACCTTTTTCCGAAGCCGGGATGATTTGATGGCGTATTTCGATGACCCGTTCGAAGTGGAAGGCAATAGCTTCTATCACTGGCTCAAGCGCGAGGCGCCCGACGTGTTCCCCGGAAACCCGGGCTGACGATGGCCCTCCAATGTGCTGCTGGCGGCGATAGAGCATGAGCGAACTCGCGATCCCGCCGAACGCGGTCATCCTGAACCCTGCCCATTCCTACCGGCGCTCGCCGCCGGCAATCGCTGGCTGCTGGTGCGCAGACGCCAACCTGCTGGCCTATTTCTACGACATCGTACGCCAGCGCGACGCCTATTGCCCGGCGGAATACATGGTCCGCTTCGACACGGCGCACGTACTCGGCGGTCAATTCGTGCTGGGACCGGACCGGCAATGGTTGGCGCCATCCATCGTCGACCATCCCCCTGCCGAGGCAATGCGCCCCACCATCGAGCTTCGCATCTCCCTGGGGGGCCTGCAGCGCCTGGGCTCGCCGGAGAAGCCCACGGTGGTGATCGCGAAGGCGGGCGCCAGCAATTACGGCCACACCCTGACGGAAATCCTGCCGCGAATCATGAACCTGGCTCGCTCCGAGCTGCGCAACGTGAGGCTATTGCTGCCGGACAGCATGAGAGCGTTCGAGCCGACCTTGCACAGCCTGCTGGCGCGCCTCGGCATCACGGCGGAGTTCGCGTTCGTGACGGATCAGCAACTTATCCACGTGGAGAACCTCGTCTATATCGGCCCGGTATCGAAGCACAACACGCGCAAGTCGCAGACGCTGCTGGCGTTGCGGGACCTGCTCTGGAGCAGCCTCGGCATCACGCCGCAACCCAGACGGCGGTTTTACATCGAGCGCCCGGCAGGCCAGCAGCGCAGCCTTGGCAACTCCGCCGAGGCCCGCGCGATGTTGGAAGCGGCCGGCTACGAGACGGTGCATCCGGCCAGCATGCCGTTCAACGACCAGGTGGCGCTGTTCAGCCAGGCCAGCCACATCGTGGGAACGCTGGGCGCGGGGCTGGCCAACACCCTGTTCGCACCCGCTGCGTGCCGGGTGACGATGATCGATAACGGGCTGGCGGATTACTTCTTCTGGGATTTGGCGGCGCTGGCCGGGCAACCATTCACCTGGATGTTCACCGGCCCGATCTCGTTTTACTCGCAGGAGCTTGCGACCGCTGCGTATTCCGTCGACCTGGACGGGCTGCGCTACGTGCTGCGCCAAGCCGGCTGACCCGGCTAACGGAGGATCGCCATGACGGACTTTGCGGTCTCACCCATGAGCGACGTGATGCGGGTGGCCGACGAGGCCGCGCGGCGCTGCCGGCTGATGGTGTGCATCCCGTTCGCCTACCGCGCACACCGGCTACGCTACCTGTTGGAGATGCTGCGGGTGTTCGCCGAACTGCCGGTCGAGCGCGTGGTGGCGCTGATCTACACCAACACCGTCGAGGAGGCGGAGCTCCATGATCTCCGCGCGCTGCTGGATTTCGTGCAGACCGACAACAAGCAGTTCGAGATCGTCAGTTGCCCGAACCTCGAGCATCCGTTCGATCTGACTTGGGCGGACAAGGCGTCGATCCCAGAGCGCTTCCTGGGTAGTGATCTCACCCACTGGCTGCACCTCGAGGACGACCTGCGGTTCAGCTACCTGAACCTGTGCTATTTCCTGTATGCCCGCGAGATCCTGCGGCCGCATGGACTGATCCCGTCCTTCGTGCGGTATGAATGGCATGACGGCGAACGCAGCTTCTTCGCATCCGACCAGGCGCACCAGCAAGACGTCGCCGCGCATCCGCAGATCGATGCGGGGGATGTGTTCTTCATGGTGCTGAACAGCGTCTACAACGCAATGACCGTGCTGGATCAGGAGTTGGCGGCGGAATACGTGCAGACCCGCTCCTTCGACCGCGACCGGAGCGAGGAGGTTTGGGGTTGGTGGATCGCCGAACGCTCGGCGATGGGGCTGACGTGGGAGAACGTACCACCGGGCCAGTTTTCCCGGCTGATGATCCCGGTGCGCAAGGATCGTCTGGTGCCGGCCACGCCGTGCATGATCCATCATCTGCCCAACAACTACGCCGACAATTGGTTCGCCGGCACGAACCATCCGGACGTGCCGTTCGGCCGGTTGCGGATCGACAAGATCTTCACGGCCAACGGCGATCCTGGCTACGATCCCACCGTCAACAGCCGCACAAAGCTAGGCTGACGCCTCTTTTCCCTCTCCCAGGGGGCCCATCCCCTGGGAGAGGGTCGGGGTGGGTGATCTAGGTTCTAACTCGTTGCCGTCAATTCGAGCGAAGCGCGGCAAGCCAGGCGCACACGACGCACGCCCGGGGATGGTGCCCGTCCCCCGCGCCCCCTCCGCCGGCTTTACCGCCACCTACTCCGCTGCGCAGCGGAGTAACTAATCGCATCTGAACGGATAGGTTGGGTACGTGGGCCCTCTTGTCGTAGGGTACACCTACGCGCAATGCGCCCGCCCCAATCTCACCTCCGTCTCCCAGAGAGAACAAACAGTGAAACTACTTTATTTCCAGCTATGGATCGGGCTTGTCGTCGCCATGCCGGCCATGGCGCAGCTCGGGCCGGTTCCCCTCGCCGGCCAGGCCGTGCAGCCGCAAGGTGCGATCGCCGCCCGGCCACTTGCCCAGAAACTATCCGACCAACTTTCGCTCCAGGATTTCGGAGCGGCCTGCAACGGCATGAACGACGATAGCGCCGCGGTCACAGCGGCCGGGCTGAGCGGACGCCGGGTGCTGATCCCGAATGGGCAGATCTGCAACGCGCCGAAGGTGAACCAGGCCACCATGCAGGGCGTGTTCTCAGGCGGCGGCCAAATCCGCGGCAGTGACGGCAACCCGCGCGGCCCGCAATTCGCCGCGGTACGCGTGGCCCCAAATCCGCAAGCCTGGAACCAGGCCACCAGCAGCCAGGACAATTGCAGCGGCGGCTTCCCGTGTTGGGCGAAGTTCGACTACTCCCACACGCTCAGCGCCGAGGAATACCACATCTCCGGCGCCACCACGCTCGGGCAGCCGGTCCACAATTACGAGGGCATGCCCGGCACCAACGCCCACAATCTGTGGATCGACAACAACTCCGGCTGGAACCAGTCGCACAACAGCAATGACGGGCGGACCGGCGGTTCGGCGTACAGCGTTGTCCTGCAGCACAATGGCGGCGGCGATTTCGGGGTGTTCGGCGCCCAACTGCTCTGCGCAGGTGGCGTCGGGCCAGGTGACGGCAACACGACGGCGGGACCATTTGGTATCGTAAACGGATATACGGACTGGCTCGCGGTGCCGGGCTGCGGGTTCGAGGGCGGTAATATCTCGGCCCTGAACCCCGCTGTGTACTTGCAGAAGGAGGAATTCCACCTCAGCGACAATGGCAACGACGTCTCCGCGATCGGCAGCGTCATGGGCTACCAGCGCACCTCCACCACGGCGCCGAAGCTCAACAACCGCTGGATCAACCAACTCACCACATGCAACTTGATCCGGCCCGCGAACTCCATTCCGTGCGATGCGGCGTATGTCGTCGGCGGGCAGTGGTATATCGGGCTCGACTTCGTCGGTGGCAGCAACATCCAATCCTTCGGCTCGACCGTTGCCATGATGGCGGGGCAGAAGATCACGTTCAACGGCACCCTCTCGGACGGCGAGGGCAACCCATCGGCCACGACCCTGGGTGGCGATTGGGTCACCGATGACGGATCGGGCGTGGTGTTGGCCCAGAACAACGCCACGACCCTGCGCGTGACCAACCCGGCCAGCGCGGTGAACTACTGGCAATTCAGCGGATCGACGACGGGCAACGCGGTCGCGATCGGGGCGAACGGGTCCGATGCCACCATCCCCATCCTGCTGAGCGACAAGGGAGGCGCGGGCGTGATCACGCTCAGTAACAACGCGATCGCCATGCGCGTGGCGGCGGGTGCCGGGGCGAGCGGCTACCTCAACGTCTCTGCGGGCACGGCCACGTCGGCGCTGACGCTGCAGGATTACGCACTAAACAACCAGGATTTCGCCCTGGGTGCAGCCGGCAGCGGACTGGTCCGGCTGGTGGGGGCCGTACCCGCCGCCGCCGACACGAGCACAGCGGTGGCAACGACGGCCTTCGTGAAGGCGGCCATCGGGGGGATGAGCAGCAACCGCTACAAGATCGCCGGCGTGGGTTCGGGCGCAGTGCTCACGCTGCCGGTGCCAACCGGAACGATCAACCAGATGATCGTCGAGATCGTCCCGACGCAGGCCAGCATCGCCTCGATGAGCCTGACCATGCCGCCGACGTCCGCGATCCAGGATGGCCTCGTCATCCATTTCATCTGCACGGCTACGATCACGACCCTCACCACGGCCGGCAATACCGCTCAGACCGTATTAGGTGCGCCTGGCACGATCAGCCCGACGACGCCGTTTGCGCTCATGTGGGATGCATCGTTGTCGGAGTGGCTGCAGTTCCGCTGAGTGAGGCTCAACGCTAGTCCAACTGCGAGAGCAGGTTTCGGACGTGCTGCAGTGCATGCTCCTGCCCGGCCCAAGCCATCATCCGGGCCAAGCTGAACAGGAGACTTCTCTCGCGTGGATGCGCCTCGGCGGCCTGCAGGGCGAGGGCCGCTGCCTGATCTCCGCGACCGCCCCAGATCATCATATCGATCCTGGAAAGCACGGCGGTCGGCGACGGGTCGCGTTGCTCCTGCGCTGCAATCTGGTCCAGGACAGCAGTCACCTCGGGGTTAGCTAGATCCAACCCGAAATTAGAGGGATAGGTATTGGGACCACGCTGAAATGCGATGATGTTACGATAAACGGCAACGTTGCGCGTCGCATCGGATGTCTCGAGCAGGAACTGATCGGTGCCTGGCGCCTCGAATCCCTCGCGGCGATGCATCAGCAGACCTACTTTGTAGGCCATCTCGAAAACGCTCGCCGATCCGTCCGGCTGCCCGCCATACTCCGCCTTGAAGGAAGTCTGCGTGTCCTCGATTGCGTAGATGCCGTCCGTCGCGATCAAGGGATACAGTGCGCGGAAGCTGATGAGCTGGTGCTCGACCATGTGGCTGCCATCATCGACGACGATATCGAACGGCCCATATTCGGCGTTGAGCCGCGACAGGAGCTCGGTGTCGGTTTGCGAACCTTGTACAACTTGGATCCTGGAGGGGAAATCGAGGGATTTCTTGTGGATGTCCAGACCGACGATCGTCGCATTCGGGAAGTAGTCTGCCCACATCTTCAGGCTGAGCCCGCCGGCCTGCTCGACGTCATAGCCCCCGACGCCGATCTCGAGCATCCTCAGCGGTGCTTCACGACGCGGTGCGAATAGCTCGTGGTAAACCGGCGTATACAGATGGCCGCCATATTTATCGGAACCGGACTTGATCGCCGCGCGCGTCAATGCATCCAGGCCATTCACGGTTGTCATAGGCTCACCCTCACTCGATGCAACAGCCGGGCTGGATCATGGCACAGCCTGTGTGGTTGAGCGAACCGCATCCCACGCTTGCCACCGCCGTCCCACGTGGCTACGGCAGTCAACGATCGGGGACGCTGATACATGGTCGATATATTCGTCGAATCGAACCTGCTGGACATCGGCTACGGCAAGCCGGTCCAGCTATCGAGCGTATCCGGTGGCGGGATGCCCCCGCCCCATTTGGTGCCGGCCGCCGATCCTGGAGCCCCGCTGTTCCGTACGGAAACCGAAGCGGCCGCAAGCCTCACGATCGACCTGCAGTGCGTGCGCCATGTCAGCCGCATACGGGTGTTCAACAACGAAAGCGAACACGCGCGCGGAGTGCCGCTTGCGGTCTTGATCTCCGACGACGGTGTAGGCTGGTCCGAAGTGCTCGTCGCCCGAGCGGATTTCGGCGGCAAGGTCAGCAACACGCCACTCACGGTCGGTCTACGGTTCTTCGTGCGCTGCCGATACGTCAGGCTGCAATCATTGGAGCATGGCAGCCTGCGCTTGCACTACGTCGAGATCTGCGCCCCTTTGCCCCAGGAGTATTTCGGCAAGCTCAGGAACATCCGCGTCACCGAGACCGGTATCCTCGCCGACTATTGGCATCACGATTCCTACGGCTTCTCGTGGACGTTCACTTGCACGCTCGGCATGATCTTCAATGCCCGTCTGCTTGGCGTCACGATCGACCAGATCGACTATCGGCTTTGCCTACGGGAGTTCAAAGACGATCCCAATCAAGACAGCTATGGGTGGCTGTTCGAAGCCCGCCCCCGCCGCGGAACCGACCAGCCGGAGCCGTGGCCGTCCTTCGACCGCCACGGCGTGTATGTGTCGTTTCCCCTCGAGGTGCTGAAGACTTACGGCGACCTGTATTTCCGACCCCACGGCCGGGTCACGGCCTATGCCGACGGCCTGGCTGCGAAGTATGCCCTGGATCTTTCGAACACGATCGTCCTGCTATATCGCGGCACCGACAAATCCACCGAGATCGAGCCGGCTGCCCCCGCAAGCTACGCGTCGGTGGCGCGGGCGCTGATGGCGCGGGAACCCGGGTTGCGCGTGCTCTGCCAGACGGACCAGGCGCAGGCCCGGGACGCCATCCTCGACAGCATACCAGAGGCGGTGTGGTTCAGCGAGTTGCCGGTCACCGAGGGCAGCCAGGCCATCCACCAGCTGGATGTCGCCAAGGAGTTCAGCGTGACCAAGTCGGACTTGGCGTTGCGCCTGCTGGCGATGACTTGGCTCGTTTCGAGGGCGAAATACGTGGTCACCCATACCGGCAATCTCGGTGGCTGGGTCGCGATCTACCGAGGCCACGCAGAGGGTCTGTATCAGTTTTGCGCAGATGGTCGGCTAAGGGGCCCTGCGGGCGAGGTGTTGTCGGTGGACCTCACTCCCGGCTGAGTGCGCCTTCGCGAGGCGGAGTTCCTCTGCTGCGAAGCGGGGGGAGGAGCGAACACCTGTGCCTTGTCTAAGGGCCTGAGCGGACACCTTCCTGCTCAGCCCGGCTGGTCAAAGTCGCGGAATCCGCCGGCAGCAGGAACCGCGCATTCACCAAACGCTCCGCGGCCGCACGGAACGCGGCGACGTAGCCATCCTTCGCCGGATAACGCTCCTCGATCGACAACCGCGGATCCCCCACCGCCTCCCGCGCGGCCTTGTTCGGCGCGAACGGAATGAACGAGCCGGTGAGATTGCACATCCCACCCTCTAGCCGGCCAGCGCGGAACAAATTCCACCCGAGATAGGTGCCGATCGGCACTTGCTCGAACGCCGAACGGATCCCGGCCAGATCGTTCCCGTCCGCGTCCACCTGCGGCACCAACACGCCATAGCTGGCGGTGCCGACATGCGGCGGCTCGATCGTGATCACGCCACTGCTGTCCGCGGCCCGGTAGTCCGGCCCGAAATCGAGCACATGCAGCGTGTCGTAGATGCGCTGCTGCGACACCGCCGGCCGGGGCGTGCCGCCATAGTCGTTCGCGGGGATACCCGGCAGTTTCACCTGGTCGGCCGCCACCAGCGTGCCGTCGGCGATCCGCGGCACCACGCTCGGCGGCGGCTCGGTCCCGTCCCGCACCCAGGCGGACAGCGCGGTCAATAAGGCCCGCATCGTCCAGAGCTGCGGGTTTGGGTTCGGCTGCTGCTGGCACAGTCCGAACGGCGGCTTGGCCGGCAGCGGCAGCGACGCCGGGGCATGTTGCGTACTGGCCATGATGAACGTGCGCACACCTGGCGGGTCGCCCACGTCGCGCAGCCCCAGCGGGTCGGTGAAGCCGAGCGACTGCCGCCCCTCCCACATCTCGAGCACCGTGGCGACGTGGAAGATGCGCGGACAGGTGTTGGTCGCGGTGCAGCGGTCCAGCAGGCCCTGGCTGCGCCCGGTGATCGGATCGTCCTGCTTGCCGTAGGAGAACGGGAAGTCGTACGCCGGATACAGATGGTCGGTCTGCTCGCCCCAGGCCCGTACCGGCTGGCCGAACCGCACGTTCAGCGGCATCAGCCCGCCGCCGATATGCGG
>CAXTWC010000027.1:0-36736 GCA_964247805.1 uncultured Acetobacteraceae bacterium
TCATCTCGGCCTGCCTGGTGGTCGTGATCAACCTGGTGGTGGACCTGATCTACGTCTCACTCGACCCGCGGATGTCGATCTGATGCGGCGATGCACCACCTTGCCCGTGGCTGGTGGGCTGCGAGCAGCCCACCCTACGAGGGTGTATTAGCGTGCGTGCAGGTCTGGCGCGGTTCGCTCGCAACCGGCTGGCGGTGTTAGGCGCCGCCTTGCTGCTTTGCCTTCTCCTAATTGTGGTACTCTCACCGGTGCTGTATCCGGGCGACCCGTTCCGCCTGGCTGGCCCGGCCTTGCAGCCGCCCGGTGGCCGGTTCCTGCTCGGCACCGACACGCTTGGCCGCGACGTGGCCGCTGGCATCGCCCATGGCGCACGCACCTCCCTCCTGGTCGGCGTAGGCGCCACCATGGCGGCCATCGTATTCGGAGTTATCGTCGGCGGGCTGGCCGGTTACTACCGCGGCCCGGTCGAAGTTGTGCTGATGCGGTTGACCGAGTTCTTCCAGACCATCCCGTCGTTCGTGCTCGCCATCCTGATCGTGGCCATCTTGTCGCCATCGGTCACCACCGAGATCTTCGCCATCGCCGCGGTCTCCTGGCCCGGCATCGCGCGGCTGGTTCGCGGCGAGTTCGTCTCGCTCAACGCCCGCGAGTTCGTGCTGGCCAGCGCCGGGTTGGGCGCCAGCGATACGCGGATCATCTTCCGCCACATGCTGCCGAACTGCACCTCCTCCATCATTCCGGTCGGCTCGCTGCTGATCGGCACGTCGATCCTGCTGGAGGCGGGGCTGGCGTTCCTGGGGCTTGGAGACCCCAACGTCATGAGCTGGGGCCTGATCATCAGCGCCGGGCGTGCGGTGCTGCGGTCCGCCTGGTGGATCTGCACCTTCCCGGGGATCGCCATCCTGCTGACCGTGCTCGGCATCAACCTGGCCGGCGACGGGCTGAACGAGGCGCTCAACCCGAGGCTGCGCGACCGATGACTTCTGGGCGACCGATGAGCATCCTCGATCTGGACCGCCTCACCATCGCGCTGCCGCCCGGGGCCGACCGCCCCAACGCGGTCACCGATGTCAGCCTGACGCTGCGGGCCGGCGAGGTCACCTGCTTGATTGGCGAGAGTGGCTCCGGCAAGTCCCTGGTGGCGCGCTCGATCCTCGGCCTGCTGCCCGGGCCACGGGTGCATGTCCGCAGCGGCCGGATCCTGTTCGAGGGTCAGGACCTGGCGTCGGCAAACCCGGCGCAGATGCGAGCGATCCGCGGCGCCAAGATCGCGATGATCTTTCAGGAGCCGATGACGGCGCTGAACCCGCTGCACACCATCGGCAAGCAGCTCGCCGAGATCCTTCGTATCCACACCCGGCTCGGCCGCAGCGCCCGGCACGACCGGATGGTCGAGTTGCTGGAGGGCGTGCACCTGCCCGAGCCAGCACGGTTGCTGCGGTCCTACCCGCACCAACTCAGCGGCGGACAGCGGCAACGCGCCATGATCGCCATGGCGCTGGCATTGGATCCACAAATCCTGATCGCGGACGAGCCAACCACCGCGCTGGACGTCACCACCCAGGCGCAGATCCTGCACCTGATCCGCGAGTTGCAAGGTCGGCAGGGCACCGCCGTGCTGTTCATCACACACGATTTCGGGGTGGTTGCCGATATCGCGGACACCGTGGCGGTGCTGCAGAAAGGTTCGTTGGTGGAGCAAGGGCCGCGTGCCGCTGTGTTGGGCGCGCCGCAACATCCATACACGCGCGGGCTGATCGCGGCCGTGCCCCGGCTGGTTCCGCCGCTGGCCCGTTCGCCCAGTGTGGCCCCGTTCGTGCTGCAAGCCAGCCGGGTGGTGAAGACGTACGGTGCGCGATCGCTGTTCGGCGGCCGAGTCACGCGGGCACTGGACGGCGTCGGGGTGGATTTGCGGCGGGGCGAAACGCTGGGTTTGGTGGGCGAGAGCGGATCGGGCAAGAGCACGCTGGCCCGCGCGGTCACCCGGCTGATGGCGGTAGACGGCGGCGAGATCCTCCTGTCCGGCCACGACATCGCCCGGCTCAATCGGCGGGACCTGCGCCCTATCCGCAAGCGGGTCCAGATGGTGTTCCAGGACCCATACGGTTCGCTCGACCCGCGGCAGCGCGTGGTGGACATCATCGCCGAGGGGCCAATCATCCACGGCACCCCGCCCGCCAAGGCCCGGGAAGAGGCCGGCGCATTGCTGGACCTGGTGGGGCTAGACCCGGCCGCCGCGAACCGTTTCCCGCACGAGTTCAGCGGCGGCCAGCGCCAACGCATCGGCATTGCCCGCGCGCTGGCACTGCGGCCGGAGATACTGGTTGCCGACGAGCCGGTATCCGCCTTGGACGTCTCTGTTCAGGCACGGGTGCTGGCGTTGTTGGCGGACATCAAGGCACGCTTCGACCTCAGTATGCTATTCGTGACCCACGACCTCCGTGTGGCCTTGCAGGTCTGCGACCGGATCGCGGTGATGCGGCAGGGACAGATCGTCGAGTCAGCGCCGACGGCCGAGATTTTCCACGCGCCCAAGCACCCCTATACCAAGGCCCTGTTCGCCGCCGTCCCCGGCGCGCAGTGGCAGGAGAAGATTGCCGTATGAACGCTTTCCTTCCGGGCCCCCGCACGACGGTGGCGGGCTCCGCTTCGGGTCCGCTCGCCGGGCTTGGCTTTGCCGTCAAGGACCTGATCGACGTCGCCGGCGTGCCGACCGGTGGCGGCAATCCGGATTGGCCGCGGTTCGCCCCTACCCCGACCCGGCACGCCTGGGTGGTGCAAACCTTGCTGGACGCTGGTGCGTCCGTGGTGGGCAAGACGGTCACCGACGAGGTGTCGCTCGGCATCCTCGGCGAGAACGCGCATGACGGCACGCCACTGAACCCGGCCGCGCCTGACCGCGTGCCCGGCGGCTCCTCCAGCGGTTCGGCGTCCGCCGTGGCAGCGGGCGACTGCGACTTCGCACTCGGTACCGACAGCGGCGGATCCGTGCGCGTGCCAGCCAGCTTCTGCGGGCTGTATGGCATCCGGCCGACGCATGGCCGGATCGACTTCACCGGCATCACCGTGCAGTCCCCCAGCGCCGACACGTGCGGCTGGTTCGCCCGTGATCCGGCCATCTTCGCGCGCGTCGGCGAGGTGCTGTATGGCGCCGCGATGCCGGGCAGTCTGCCGAAGACATTGCTGGTGGCGACGGACGCGTTCGGTTTCGCCGACGAGGCAGTGGCCGAGGCGCTGATGCCGATGGTGGACCGGCTAGCGGCCCTGATCGGGCACCGGGAGGATACAGCGCTGGCGCCCCAGGGTCTGTCGATTTGGCAGCGGGCACAACGTGTCCTGCAGAGCAGCGAGTCGTGGAAGACGTTCGAGCCATGGCTGGACAGCTGCAATCCACGGCTGGCGTTCAGCGTGGCACGTGCTCTGGTGCAGGGTTCGATGATGACGGACGCGGAGCGCAGTGCGGCGAGCCTGATGCGGATCGAGGCAAGGGCGCGCCTACGGTATTTGCTGCCGCCGGGTACGATCCTGTGCCTGCCGACGACACCCTTCCCGGCGCCGCAGAAGGACCTGTCGTTGACCGCCCTGGGCCCGCTGCGCGAACGCATCAGTTGCCTTACGAGCCATGGCGGCTTGACCGGTGTGCCCCAGGTCAACCTGCCCGGCGCCGTCGTTGGCAGTGCACCGGTGGGATTGTCGATCATCGGCGCACGTGGCAGCGATCTCGACTTGCTGCGTACCGCATTGGCCTTGGAGAGCTGACAATGGAACTGAACCGGCCCGAGATCGTCGCCGAGGTGGCGGCCCTGTTCGAACGCTACGAGCAGGCGTTGAACGAAAAGAACGTCGACGTGCTGGACGCAACGTTCTGGAACAGTCCGCACACGATCCGATATTCCTTGCGCGACAATGGCTACGGGTTCGATGCCATCCACGCATCCCGCCTGGCGGCCGTGCCGGTCCCCGGCGGCTCGAAGCAGGAACGCATCCGTCTCGAGATCCTAACCCTCGGCACCGATCTCGCGACGGTGAACCTGGAATACACGCCGCGCGGCTTGGAAGGGATCGGTCGGCAGAGCCAGACCTGGGTGCGCTTGCCGGATGTGGGCTGGAAGGTGATCGCGGCTCATGTGTCCATCATGAAGCCGTCTACCTGACACGGCGGGCACGAGGCAGGATCTCGGCCAGCAAGCCCGGCCCGGCGAGTGGGTCAATCGGACCGTTCACTCGCCGGGACCGCCTCTAGGACGGTCTAGATGCTCGCGATAAGTCCGCCATCGACGCGGATCGTCGAGCCGGTGATGTAGGACGCACGCTCGCTGGCCAGGAACGCCACCACGTCACCATATTCCTCCGGCTTGCCGTAGCGGCCAACGGGGATCGTAGCGGTGCTCTCGTCGGACACTTCCTGCACCGAGCGGTTTTCCCGCTTCGCCTTCGACTCGTCGAGGAAGCGGATGCGGTCGGTCGCCACACGGCCCGGCAGTACGATGTTGGCGGTGATTCCGTCCCGCGCCACTTCGCGCGCCAACGTCTTGGACCAGCCCACCAGCGACAACCGCAGCGCGTTCGAAAGACCCAGGTTCGGGATCGGCGACACCACGCCCGAGGACGTGCTGGTGATGATGCGCCCCCATTTGGCCGCCCGCATGCCGGGCAGCACGCGATCGGTGATGCCGACCACCGACAGCACCATCATGTCGAAGAATTTGTGCCACGCCGCCGGGTCCTGACCGGAAACCGGCGTCGGGGGCGGGCCGCCCGTGTTGTTTACCAGGATCTGCACGGGGCCGGCCTTGGCCTCGACCTCGCTCACCCGGGCATCGATCCCGCCGATATCCAGCAAGTCCCACAATACGCCGTGCGCAATACCGCCAGCGGCTCGGATGGCCTGCTCCGAAGCGGCGACCGCGTCGGGGTTGATGTCGGCCACCGTGACGATGGCCCCCTCGCGCGCCAGCGACACTGCGATGGCCCGGCCGAGGCCGCCACCGCCGCCCAGCACGAGAGCCGGCCGGCCTTTGAGTCCAAGTTCCATGATCGTTCTTCCTTCAGGTTGCCGCGTGTAGGTCCGCGCGGCGATCGGTACGTGCGACCCGGCGCAGCAGGAACTCCACCTCCGCCTTGGCGGTGGCGCTTAGGCCGCCCGCCGGCGAGCGCTGCGCGTCCGAGCGGATGATGCCGCGGCGTGCCATCACGTATTTGCGGACCGCCAATCCGATGCCGGGCTGCTGCTCGTAGCGCAGCAGCGGGAGGTGGGCGTCGAACAGATCGTGCGCCGCATCACGCTCGCCGGCTTTGCTTAGCCGCACGACGTCGACCAGCATGTCCGGAAAAGCATAGCCGGTCATGGCACCATCCGACCCGCGTTCCACCTCGAAATCCAGGAACAGGCCGCCATTGCCACACAGGATGCTGACATGCCGCATGGCGCCCTCGGCTTCCCACTTCCGCAGCGTGGAGATTTTCTCCAGGCCGGGCCAGTCCTCGTGCTTCACCATCACGCAGGAATCGTTCTCCTGTATGATGCGACGGATCACGCCGGGCGTCATGACGACGGTGAAGTTGAGTGGGAAATCCTGCACGACGAAGGGCACGTCGGCTCCGATTGCCTCGACGGCCTGGCGATAGTAGGTGACGATCTGGTCGTCGGTACGCAGCGTGTTGGGCGGCGCGATCATCACGCCGGCGGCGCCGGCGTCCATTGCGGCCAACGCCAACCCGCGCATGGCGGCGAACCCCGGTGCGGATACACCTACGATCACCGGCAAGCTCGGGGCACGCTTGATGAAGCGGGTGGCGATCGCGACGGCCTCCTCGCCGTCGAGCTTCGGCGCTTCGCCCATCACGCCCAGCACCGTCATTCCCGTGCTGCCACAGGCGACGTAGAAGTCGGTCATCCCATCGATCGAGGCCATGTCGATCCGGCCATCCGCCTCGAACGGCGTGGGCGCGATCGGGTAGACACCTGCGGCAGACGCGTCGAGCTTCATGCAAACCTCCATGGATGTTGTGCCGGGATCATGCCCGTTGCGGCAGACCGAAGCGGGCGCGCCAGCCCAGCCCGGCGGCGGTGTCGGCGGCCGGCGTGTATTCGCAACCGATCCATCCGCGGTAGTCCAATCGCTCGATCAAGGGGAACATGTGATCCCATGCGATCTCACCGGTGCCGGGCTCGTGGCGGCCGGGTGAGTCGGCCACCTGGATATGGTCGATCATCGGCATCAACGTCTGCAAGCGCCGACTGACGCTGCCCTGCTCGACTTGGCAGTGATAGATGTCGAACTGCAGCCCTACCCTGTCGCGCCCAACCGCTTCGATCACCGCCGCACCCTCCTCCTGCGTGCGCAACAGGAAGCCCGGGATGTCGATCTGGTTGATCGGCTCCAGCACGAGCTTGATGCCGGCCGCGCTGGCCAAATCTGCCGCCCAGACAACATTGGCGAGGTAGGTTGCCCAGCCCCGATCACGGCTGACAGAGGTGGGCAGGATGCCGGCCTGTAGATGCAGCAGCTTGCATCCGAGTCCCTCGGCGTAGGCCAGGCCTTTGCGCAGGTCGTCACGGAATGCCTCGCGGCGGTCGGGCATGCAGGCGATCCCGGATTGCTCGCCGCGGGCTTTGTCACCAGCCGGCGTGTTGATCAGCACCATCTGCAGCCCGCAATCCCGCAGGCGAGCGGCCAATGTCTCCACTGGCTGCTCGTAGGGGGTGGGGTATTCGACAGCCTCGAACCCGGCGCGCGCCGCCGCCTCGAACCGGTCGAGCAGCGGCACTTCGGTGAACAGCCATTTCAGGTTCGCGCTCAGTCTTAGCATGGCCGTGTCACCTCCGGGATTTTCACCGATTGACCAGTTTGGCAGGGACGAACGCCAGCACCAGGGCCGCCGAAGTCACGAGGCACGCTGCGATCAGGAACAGGCCCGAACTCAAGCTGTGCGTGTAGTCGTTCAAAGCGCCGAGGATGGTGGGGCTCACGAAGCCGGCAAGGTTGCCGGTGGAGTTGATCAGCGCGATCCCCGCCGCGGCACCCGCGCCACCCAGGAAGGCGGTCGGCAGGGCCCAGAACATCGGCAGGGCCGTCACGACGCCGGTGGTCGCCAGCACCATGCCGAACATCGCCATCACCGTGTCGTCCCGGCCTGCGAGCCCGCAGATCACGAACCCGGCGGCTGCCACCAACTGAGGGACCGCGACGTGCCAGCGCCGCTCGCGCCGCGCGTCCGCACTGCGGCCGGTCAGCAACATCGATGCCAGCGCGACAAGGTATGGAATGGCGGTCAGGAAGCCGACCGTTCGCACGTCCGAGATGCCGGTGCCCTTGATGATCGTCGGCAGCCAGAAGCCGATCGCGTAGGAGCCCATGACGATGCCGAACAGGATGAGGCAGAGCAGATAGGTTTGGCCCGCGGCGAACATCTTGCGCACCGTGTCCACCGACTGGCCTGCCGTGTCGGCGGAGATTTCCTGCTGCACAGTGGCGCGCTCGCTGTCCGTGAGCCATTTCGCATGCGCCACACGGTCATCGAGGAAGCAAAAGATCACCCCACCCAGGATGATGGCGGGTACGGCCTCCAACATGAACAGCCACTGCCAGCCGTGATAGCCGGCAACCCCCGCGAACGCGTACATCAAGTAGCCGGACAGTGGTCCACCCAGGATGCCGGAGACAGGGTTCCCCGCCATCAGGAGGGCGACCATCTTGGCGCGGCGGTGTGACGGGAACCAGTAGGTGAGATAGAGGATGATGCCGGGGAAGAAGCCTGCTTCCGCGATCCCGAGGAAGAAGCGCAGCCCGTAGAACATCCACGGTGTCGTCACGAAGGCAGCCAACGCCGACAGCACGCCCCAGCTCACCATGATGCGGGCGATCCAGCGCCGGGCGCCGACCTTGTGCAACATCATGTTGCTGGGCACTTCGAACAGGAAGTAGCCGATGAAGAACACGCCGGCGCCGAAGCCGTAGGCGGCATCGCTGAAGCCGAGGTCCTTGAGCATGTTCAGCTTGGCGAAGCCGACATTGACGCGGTCGAGATAAGCCACGACGTAGCACACGAAAAGCAGCGGCATGAACCGCCATATCACCTTGGAATACGTGCGATCCGCGCCCGTCACGGCGTCGGAGGGCACTGCCGTCGTCGTCGACATCACCGTCGTTTCCTTGTTCGTCGTCGCAAGCAGTCGCTCAGCCGCGAACGGGGTCGAGCCTGGTCGCCTCGTAAGCGGCAAACGCTGCGTCCGTGGTCAGCGACGCGACGAACTGCTCGGCCACATCTTTGTGCGCTGACCCGGTCATCACGGCTGCGGCGAACGTCGTCACCTTCTGCGTAGCGCCCGGGAGCGGCCCGACGATTTCGATACCGGGCACTACGGCAAGTTCACTCAGCTGCTGGATCGCGATGTCGGCCTCGCCGGTAACCAGTTTCTCAGCCGTGAAGCCAGCGGGGATGATCGTTGCCTTCGCGTTCACCGCGTCGGCGATCCCGAGCCGCTGCAGCAAAGGCGCGAAATGCACGCCGCTCTGGCCGCCACGGGAATAGGCCACCGAACGCGCCCCGGTCATGGCGCGCTTGAACGCTTCGACGTCGGAGATGTCGGGATGCGGCGCGCCCTTCGCTACGGCCACGCCGATGCGCGACTGCAGGACGATGCTTTTGCTGCCGCCATCCACCTTGCCCTGGCCGATCAGCTCGTCCATCACATCGGCCACGAGCAGCAGCGCGTCCGCAGTGGCGCCTTCGGTCAACTTCGTCATGATCACCGTGGTGGGCGCCCAATCGATGTCGAGCTTATAGCCGGTCCGCGCCTCGAACTCCGGCACGAGAACGGCGTCGAATGCGCCCTTCACGACGAGGGCGCATTTCAGGTGCAGGACTTTGTCGGTGGCTGAAGTCGGCATCGGTTCGGTTTTCCCTAAGCTTCGTGTGAGGCCGGCATGCGCCGCAGCAACGCCGGCGTGAGCTCCGACACGTGGTTGGCGCCGACCAGGGCCATGTCGCGCAGAACCTCTTCCTTCAGGATCCGCGCTGCGTGCACAATGGCGGGCGCACCTCCGATGGCAGCGGCGAACAGGAACGGCCGCCCGAGGAACACGAAATCCGCCCCGAGCGCCAACGCCTTCAGCACGTCCGTGCCGCGGCGTATGCCACTGTCGATGATCACCGTCATGTCGCCTTTTTGCGCCGCGATCTCCGGCAGCACCTCGAGCGGCGGCACGTCGTAGTCCAACTGGCGACCGCCATGGGTGGACAGGATGACGCCGTCTGCACCGCATTCGCGCGCCAGCGCCACATCTGCCGGGGCGGTCAGTCCCTTCACCAGCAGTGTGCCCTTCCAGCGCCGCCGGATCGCCTCGAGATTGGCCCAGGACAGCTTGTCCCGAGCGGTGGTGTTGCGCAGGGCGTTCTGCGACATCATCGGCGGGCCGCGATCGGCCTCCATGTTTTCGAAATGCGGCGGGCCGTGGCGATAGAACGTTTGCGCCACGGTACCCAGCAGCCAGCGCGGATGCGTGGCGCTTTGCCAGGCCACCTTGGGCGTGACCCGGATCGGCATGCTGAAGCCGCTGCGCGTGTTGTGCTCACGGTTGCCCAGTACGGGTGTATCCGCGGTGACGACCAGTGTGCCGAAGCCAGTCGCCGCCAGGCGGTCCACCAGGCGGTCGATGCGCATCTGATCGCCGGGCAGGTAGGCCTGGAACCAAGCATCCGGGTTCTCGGCGTAGACATCCTCGAGCTTGATCAGGGAAGACGCGCTGAGGATCATCGGCATGTTCATCTGCCGCGCTGCCTCAGCCAGGCGCAGGTCGCCACGATAGGCCACGAAGGCAGCGCCCCCGAGCGGTGCGATGCCGAACGGCACACTGTATGTCTTACCGAACAGGGTCGTCGCGGCGCTGCGGGCGGAGGTGTCCACCATGCGGCGCGGCAGGAACGACCACCGCGCGTAGGCGGAGCGGTTCGTTCGCAAGGCGGTCGCGGTTTCCACTGCCCCGGCCACATACTGGTACACCATCGGCGGCAGATGGCGCTTGGCGTGGCGCTCGAAATCGTCGAGGGCGAGCAGGTCACGGAACCCGTAAGGCGTGGCGTCGGCGCTACGCTGCACACTGGTCGCCACCGCTTGCGGCGAGGTGATACCGGCCGCCTGGCTGTCCGCCAACGTCGTAACCGCCCGGCTTTCTACCGCCGGCGCGACGATGTCCTGCGGACGCGACGCGAGTTGTGTTTCGAGGGATTGTTTGCCGTCGGCCATCTCCACCCTCTCCTTTTGCCGGCTTCCAGCTCTCCTGTTGGAGACAGTCCGGTTCAGCCGCGTTGACTTTGAAAGCGCTTGCAAAGACCATAGCTTTCCCGGAGCGTCAATCGGTTTCCCCGGGCCGTCGCCCAGCGATGGATCACAGCACGGCGACCGAGGAGCGATGGTGGATCAAATCTCCGGGGAGGGTAGTCAGGAACGCGGCCGATTTCCCACCGCGCAGGATGTGGCATTACAGGCGGGTGTATCTGCCGCAACCGTGTCGCGCGTGTTGAACGGAACCGCCACGGTGCGACCCGGCAAGCGCGAGGCAGTGCTGAAGGCGGCGGAGGCGCTCGGGTTCGTCGCCAACGGGGCTGCCCGCGCCCTGTCGTTGCGGCGCTTCATGGCCGTCGGCGCCGTCGTGCCCAACATCGAGAACGAAGGCTTCCTGCAAGCTTTGGCGAGCTTTCAGGAACGCATCCGCCGGGCCGGCTACACGCTCGTCGTCACCAACGCCGGTTACGAACTGGACCGCGAGTTGCTGGAGGCGACTTTCCTACTGGAGCGGGGCATCGACGGCCTCATGCTGGTCGGCGACATGCACCGGCCGGAACTGTTGGCCCGCATCGCCCGCCAGGCCGTCCCCACCGTGCAGACCTTCACCCTTTCGCGGGAGCGCGCCTGTGTGGGCTTCGATAACTTCGCCGCGATGGCGCGCGCGACCACTTACCTGCTGGACCTCGGCCATCGCCGCTTCGCCGTCATCACCGGGGTCAGGCGCGACAACGACCGCAGCAGCGCCCGGGTCGACGGGATCGTGGCAACGCTGGCAAGCCGGTCACTCACCATCCGCCCGGAGCACGACGTGCAGGTCTCGCATGGTATCCGCGACGGCCGCGACGCGCTCCGGCACATCCTGTCGGCCGACGGCGAACCCCCGACCGCAGTGCTGTGCGGGACGGACCAACTCGCCTTCGGTGCGATGATCGAGGCGGATGCACGCGGCATCGACATACCCGGCGAGCTCTCGGTGGTCGGCTTCAACGATTCCGACTACGCCGCCTTTCTGCGCCCGAGCCTCACCACCATGCGCATGCAATCGACCGAGATCGGCAATGCGGCCGCCGATCATCTGCTGGCCCGCATGGCAGGCCGGCCGGCGATGCGGGTCACGGAACTGGATGCCGAACTGATCATCCGCGGCAGCACGGCACCGCCGCGCTCGTGAGCGTGGGCCAACCGTTGACGGTCTCGGCGATGCATCTATGCTGGCTGAAAGCGCTTGCAGAAATGCCGCGGTCACGCCCCTCCGCTCCGGTTGGAGCCCCGCCGCCGCCCAGGAGAAAACCGTTATGGCACCTCGGATCGTCCTCCTTCATGCGACCCCCGTCGCCATGCAGCCGATCCAGGCTGCTTTCGCCGAGCGCTGGCCCGAGGCGGAGACCGTCAACCTGCTCGATGACGGCCTGTCGATCGACCGCGCCCGGGAGGCGGACCTGTCCGAGGCAATGATCCAGCGCTTCGTCGATTTCGGTGTCTACGGCAAGAACATGGCGGCGGACGGAATCCTGATCACCTGCTCCGCCTTTGGCCCGGCGATCGACCGGCTGAGCCAGACCGTGACCATCCCCGTGCTCAAGCCCAACGAAGCCATGTTCCAGGCCGCCCTTGCACAAGGGGAGCGGATCGGGATGCTGGCCACCTTCGGACCGTCCGTCGGGACCATGACCGACGAGTTCGACGAGTTCGTCGCCGAGAGCGGCAAGCCGGCGCAGTTGACCACGGTGCTGGTCGCGGACGCGATCGACCTGATGAAGAAGGGCGACACGGAATCGCATAATCGCCTGGTGGCCGCGCGGGCGCCGGAACTCGCCGGGTATGACGCGATCATGCTGGCGCACTTCTCGACCTCCCGCGCTGCCGAGGCGGTGCGCAAGGTGGTGAGCGTTCCCGTGCTGACGGCGCCGCACGCCGCCGTGGAGAAGATGCGCCTGATGGTCGAGAGCCGCGCCGGCGCTGGGCGCTGAGCGATGCTGCTCGGGGTGATCGCGGACGACTTCACGGGCGCGAGCGATATCGCCAACACCCTGGTCAGGGGGCTGGCAGGGGTCAAGGGGCTGGCGGGCGAAGGCGGCCTGCGCACCACGCAGTATCTCGGCGTGCCGTCCGGGCCAGCGTCGCCTGATGTGGAAGCGGGCGTGGTGTCGCTGAAGAGCCGCTCCAATCCGCCTGCGGAGGCGGTGCAGCAATCATTGGCGGCGCTCGCCTGGCTGCGCGCGCAGGGCGCCCGGCAGATCGTATTCAAATACTGCTCGACCTTCGATTCGACCCCGGAGGGCAATATCGGCCCGGTGGCCGAGGCGCTGGCGAGGGCGCTCGGCGCGTCCGGCGTCGTCGTATGCCCCGCCTTTCCAGGCGCAGGCCGCACGATCTACCAGGGGCATCTATTCGTCGCCGACCGCCTGCTGAGCGAGTCCGGCATGGAAAAGCATCCGCTCACGCCCATGACGGATCCGGATATCCGTCGCGTGCTGCAGAGGCAGACCAGTGCGAAGGTGGGTCACGTCGCGCATTCGGTGGTGAGCGCCGGGTCGCAGGCGGTGGCAGGGGCGCTGGCCGAGGCTGTGACGCGCGGCGATATGTTCGTCGTGACCGATGCCATCGACGACGAGGACCTGGCGACGCTTGGCCGGGCAATTGCAACGGCAGCTCTGATCACCGGCGGGTCAGGCATCGCACGAGCTTTGCCGCACAACTTCATCGTGTCTGGCGACGCGACCGGCGGCACCGCCTCCGTTCCTAGGGTGACCGGGCCGGAGGTGATCCTGGCGGGCAGCTGCTCGCGCGCCACGCGCGGCCAGATCGCTTATCACGCGCAGCACCACCCGGTGCGCCTGGTTGCAGTCGATGCGGTCATGGCCGGCCAATCGCTGCACGACGAGTTGGTCGGGTTCGTATTGGCGAACACCGGCAACGCGCCGTTGCTGTATTCCTCGAGCGACCCGGAGGACGTGGCGGCCGCACAGCAGCGCTATGGACGCGAGCGGGTCGCCGACGCATTGGAAGGTTTGTTCGGCGCCGTTGCGGCCACGCTGGTCGGCAGCGGTGTGCGACGCCTGGTGGTGGCAGGCGGCGAGACGTCGGGCGCGGTGATCGGGGCGCTCGACCTTGGCGCGTTGCAGGTTGGGGCGGAGATCGACCCCGGCGTGCCAGTGCTGGTTGCCGCTGGGCCGCCCATGCTTGGCTTGGCTTTGAAATCGGGCAATTTCGGCGCAGTGGACTTCTTCGAGAAGGCCCTGGCCCGCTTGGGAGGTGCAGCATGAACGAGACTCAATTGCGCGACGACATGACGCGCTTGTCCCGCTCGTTGTTCGAGCGTGGCTATTCGGTCGGTTCCGCCGGCAACATCAGCGCGCGCCTTGATGACGGTTGGCTGATCACGCCCACCAACAGCTGCCTCGGCACGCTAGACCCGGCGCGCATCAGCAAGTTGAACGCTGCGGGCAACCACGTGTCCGGTGACAAGCCGTCCAAGGAAGTGTTCCTGCACCGGGCCTTCTACGACACGCGGCCTGGGACGGGCGCTGTCGTGCACCTGCATTCCACTTACGCCACGGCGCTCTCGTGCCTTGCCGACCTCGATCCGGAAGACTGCATTCCCCCGCTTACGCCTTACGTCGTCATGCGCGTCGGCCGCGTGAAACTGGTGCCCTATTTCCGGCCGGGCGATGCACGCGGTGGCGCGTTGATCGAAGCACTCGGCGGGCAATACAGCACGGTGCTGCTGGCAAACCATGGCCCGGTGGTGAGCGGCAAGGAGCTGACGGCCACCGTGTATGCCGCGGAGGAGCTCGAGGAGACGGCGAAGTTGCTGGTGACGCTGCGCGGTGCGCCGGTGCGCATGCTCACGGCGGGTGACGTCGCCGAGCTGCAGCAAGCGTTCAAGTAGCACGGCCATGCGCGTTGCCTTTGTGGGCCTTGGACAGATGGGCCGGCCGATCGCGCACAACCTGCTCCGGAGCGGTGCCGAGCTGGTTGTCAGCAGCGGCAGCGAGCGCTGGTTCGACGAGTTCAGGGCCGCTGGCGCACGCTGTACAAAGGACCCGGGCGAGCTTGCCCAGGCGGACACGGTGTTCCTGTGCCTGCCCGGCGCCGACTCAGTGCGTTCCGTGCTGCTCGGCGATAACGGGTTGGCGCACCGGCTGGCCGCCGGCGGGACTGTGGTCGACCTCAGCACCGTGCCTTATGCCGCGACGGTTGAGATCGGCGAGGCGCTGCAGGCATTAGGCTTAGCCTTCGTCGATGCGCCTGTCTCCGGCATGGCGGCACGCGCGGCCGATGGCACGCTGACCGTCATGTGCGGCGGCGCGGTCGAGGTATTCGACCGGGTGCGCCCCCTGCTGGAGCACATCGGCAACCGGCTTCTGCACATGGGGCCAGTTGGTAGCGGTCAATTGACCAAGCTGATCAACCAACTGCTGTTCGACATCAATGCGGCGGCGCTGGCCGAGGTCTTGCCGATGGCAGCGAAAATGGGCCTCGACCCGGAGCGTGTCGGCGACGTGATCAACACCGGCACCGGCCGAAGCTATGCCTCGGAGTTCTTCATTCCCCGCATCCTGCGCGGCAGCTTTACCGACGGCTATCCTATGCAGGCGGCCTACAAGGATCTTGTCAGCGCCGCGGGATTATCGGCTTCGTTGCGCATTCCGATGCCCGTGTTGGCCGCGGCCACTGCGACATATCAAACCGCCCTGCTGCGTGGCTACGGCGAGCAGGACAAAGGTGCGATGATCCGCGTGTTCGAGGATTTACTGGGCGTAGAGTATCGCGGCCAGCCGGCATCCGGCGAAGGATCCTGAGGCTCAGCCGAATACCATACTGACCGGGCTCGGGGTCGAAGCTACCAGCGCCGATCGGTCTACTCCCTCTCCCGCGGGCGGAAGAGGGAGTAGACCGATCCCAGCATCCAAGACGAACCGGCCGATGACGTCGTCGCGCTCGCTCGCCACATACAGAGCGCTGCCGTGTAAGGTCATGAACCGCGGTTCGCGGCCCGGCGCTTGCGTCCAGCCGAGCGATTTCAACAGCCCAGTTTCAGGTTCCACCGCGAATACGGCAACGCTGTGATGGCCACGGTTCGACACGAATACGTGGCTGCCCGAGGGCGTCGCCACGATCGCGGCCGCCGTGCTCGCGCCGAAGAAATCAGGGGGCAACGTAGGCAGTATTTGCATCGGCTCCAGCGTGCCGTCCGCAGCCGACCAGCGATACGTCGTTATCGTGGAGTCCAGCTCGTTCAAGCACCAGTAGATCGGCTGAGTGGGATGGAATGCACCATGCCGGGGACCAGCGCCGGGCCGCGATGCAACCATCGATGCCAATTCCAGTGTGCCGGGCGCGGAAGCGAAGGCGTATATGCAGACGGTGTCGTGGCCCTTGTCCGGCACGAGCACGAAGCGGCCGGTCGGGTCGAACACCACGTGATGCGGATGTGATCCGGCCTGCTCGGTTCGGTGCGGGCCGGGGCTTCCAGGCATCGCGATACGCTGCGTGTAGTCGCTGAGCGCGCCGGTTTCTGCAACGGGCAGCACGGCCACCGAACCGGTTCCATAGTTCGCCACAACAAAACTCCGGCCCGCGGGATCGAGCGCGCCATGCACCACGTTGTCGCCGCCGGTCGCCGCCTGCCCCAGTGTCCGCAGCTCGCCGGTGCGCTCGTTGCGGGCAAAGGCGGTGGCGTAATCCTGATCGCCGTGCACCGCGTAGACCGTCCGCCCGCCCGGGCCCATGATCAAATAGGATGGATTGACCAGGTCGGGTACGTGCTGGATCTGGCTCCAGACGCCTGCCCCGCTGGTGGCGAACACCTGGATGCCGTCACCGCGGGCGTTGCGCTTTTCCGTCGTGAAGCATCCGACATAGGCGAAGCGGGTGTTCATGGCTTGCGGCGGCTGTAGCCTATGGCGCAGTAGCCGCCGCCCTGGTGCTGCTCGGCAACCGGGTCACCACTGGTCTTGCCTGCGAGTTCGGCGGTCCAGCCGTCGGCACTATCCTGTGGCTCCCAGCCGATCGCCGCGCGGTCATCGCCGCGCCACCAGGTCATCCGTGCATTGCGTGAGGCGCCCCAGATTACCAGGCAGCCTTCGACGTCGGCGACCACGCTGCGCTCGACGGCTCGGGACAAGTCACCGTAGGACAACCAGGTCGACAGCATACGGTCATCGATCGGCACCGGCGTGCACGAGCCAATGCGGAGAAAGACGCTGCTCACGCCATGCTTGTCCCAATACAAACGCCCGGTCTGCTCGGCATAGATTTTGGACAAGCCGTAGTAGCCGTCGGCTCGCATGTCGCAGTCACTGTCCAATACCTCGCCACGTTCATGGAAACCCACGACGTGGTTGGACGAGGCGAACACCATGCGCGCGCCTTCGCGCCGGGCTGCTTCGTAGGCGTGATACAGACCCCGGATATTGGGTCCGATCACGGCCTCGAACGGCTGCTCCACCGACACGCCACCGAAATGTACGACGGTGCCGCATCCTTCCGCCAGGCGCAGGATCGCGGGGCCGTCGCTGAGGTCCGCCCGGGTGAAGCTCGCCCCAGTTGGGACCTCATCGGGGAACGGCGCGATGTCGGTCAGGCGCAAGATCATGCCTTGTGCAGCCAAATGGCGGGCCAGCACGCGGCCAAGATTACCCGACGCGCCGGTCAACAAAACCGGCTTGGCGAGCGTGCTCATGCGTATTTACCATGGGGGAGCTGCGGCAGGTCTTCCTTGTTGCGTCGGACGAAGATGGTCATGGCGATGACCCCGGCCACGGCGGCCCCGCCGGCAAGGAAGAATGCGCTGTTGAAGCCGCCGAAATACTGCACGGCGTAACCTGTCGCGCTCGGACCGATGATGCCGGAAATATTGCTGAGCAGGTGGATGAAGCCGCTAACGCCGCCGACGCGGATCGGGGGTACCAATTCGTGGATGGTGGCCCAGCAGGATTGCACGCTAGCCGTCAGCAGCATGATCGCAAGAGAGATCAACGCGACGGCCATGGTGGGTGTGGTGGTGAACGTGACCAGCAGCAGGGCCGCCCCCGCGATGGCAAGTGGTGTAATGGTCGTGAACTTGCGGGCGCGGAGCTTGTCGGTGCTGCGGTTATAGATGAAGTCGGACACCAGGCCACCGCCGATATAGCCGATCAGACCGCCGATCCAGGGGATGGATGCCACGATGGCCATCTGCTGCATCGGCATGTGGAGCGCATCGGTGAGATAGGTGGGCAGCCACGAGATGAAGATGTAAAGCGTGTAGTTCACTGCAAACATGCCGAGGCCGAGCGACAGCGTGCTCGGACGGCCGAGATACTGCGACAGGCTCGGGTAAACGCCGCCAACTGGCGGGGCCACGACCTCGCGGTTATCCTCGAGGTATTTCAGCTCCGCCTGGGAGACGCGCGGGTTGGACTGCGGCAGGTCGGTGACCAGGAACCGCCAAGCCACGGCCCAGATCAGCCCGAAGGCGGCCAGTATGAAAAAGGACGTTCGCCAGCTCGTGCTGATGGCGATGAAGGCCACGATGGGAGCAGCGATGGCGCTACCGAAGGTCTGCCCCGAGAAGGTGAAGCCAACGGCGCGTGCAGCTTCGCGACGTGGGAACCAGTTAGTGATGGTGCGATTGGTGGTGCTGTTCATCGGCCCTTCGGCAAACCCGAATAGCGTCCGCACGATCAGCAATTGCGCGAAGCCCGTAACCAGGCCGGTTAGTCCGCACAGTACGGACCAAGCCGTCGCCGCCCATATGTAGGTGCGTCTCGGCCCGAAGCGATCGGCCATCTGCCCACCGACGAAGGCGAATAAGGCATATCCTATGAAGAAGGTGCTGAATGTGAGGCCCAACTGGGAGGGCGAGAGCGTAAAGCTCTTCTGGATATAGGGCGCGACGACGCCGATCGCAGCGCGATCCATGTAGTTGATCGACCCGGCGATGAACAACAACAGCGCCACGGTCCAACGATAGTTCTTGAGCAAGTCCACCTCCTCCCCGTCCAATTATAAACGGACGCGTACATACGGCTGTCCGCTCCGCTGCAAAAAAATCCGCTGTCAGGAACGGAGCGCGCCGGGGTTCGCGCTCGCACTCTGGTTGGTTACAGCCGACGCGGCCGCACTGATGGTGACCGCCGCCTTGAACTTTGACGGCGGACCATCACAACCAAATTGCAGGATTGTCAATCAGTGAAGGTTAATTTTGGGACGATCTTGGCTAAAGCAGCCGTATTGGCGATGTTCCGTAAACACATTATCGACAACGATAATAATCAGAGTGGGCTGCCGAGCGCGCGCGGGATCGACAACGTGATCCAGGGTACGAACGCAATCAGCCCAATGGCGAGCACCAGCACCACCAGATACGGCACCATTGTTCTCGCCGCGATCTCGACCCGCGCCTCCGCGACGGCACAGGCGACGTAGAACCCGATGCCGACCGGCGGCATGAATGCCCCGACGCCCATCGCCAGGATCAGCACCGTCGCATACTGCACGCCGTTGATGCCGAGTTGCAGCGCGATCGGCATCAACAGCGGCGCGAGAATGATCAGCGCCGGCAATCCCTCGAGCAGCGTCCCGATCACGATCAGCAATACGATCGAGCCAGCCAGGAACACGTAGGGGTTGCGCCCGGACTCGTCGAGCAGCGCCACGAGATGCTGTGGCAAGTTCGCCGCCGTCAGCGTCCAGGCGAACGACGATGCGGACGCCAGCACGAACAGCACCATCCCCGCCGTGCCCGCGCACTCCATCGCCAACGCGAACACCCGGCTGAGCCGCTGCTCCCGATAGACCAGCACCGCGAGCAGCAGGCCGTACACGACGGCGAAGGTCGACACCTCGGTGGGCGTGGCAATGCCGAAGCGGATACCCGATACCATCATCACCGGCATCGCGAGCGGCAGGATGGCCGACGGAATCGCTGCCAAGCGCCCATTGCCCGCTGCCTCCGCCGTATCGTCGATGCGCTTCGATCGCGCCCAGATCAGCAGCATCAAGCACGCTGCGATCACCGCCGCCGGCAGCAGCCCGGCGACGAACAATGTCCCGATCGAGATCGGCGTCACCGAACCCAACACCAGCATAGCGATGGACGGCGGGATCGTCTCCGCCATTGCCGCAGAGGCCGCCAATGCCGCGGCCCCCTGCTCCGGCCGATACCCTCGTCGCCGCAACTCGCCCCGCATCACCGAACCGACGGCTGCGACGTCAGCCACCTTGGAGCCGGAAATACCGCTGACCAAATAGATCGTCACCACGATGACCTGCAGCAGCCCGCCCCTCGCCCGCCCCACGAGCGCCATCGCGAACCGCACCAGGCGGAGACTGATTCCGCCGCGCTCCATGATGAGGCCGGCGAAGATGAAGAACGGCAACGCAAGCAGGATGAAATTGCCGGTCCCGTCGATCATGTTCTGCGGCACCGCGATGAACGGTGCAGCGTCCGTCACCTGCAAGTAGACCAGCGTACTGAGCAGCATGGCGAAGCTCACCGGCAAGCCGAGCAGGACGGCGCCCAGGAACAGCGCGATCATGACCACCAGCGAAAGATCGGGCCGCGCGCCGAAATACCCCGTCACATCGACTGCCACGAATGCCGTAACGAGCGCCGCTACCAGCACCAGCGACGCCACCGCGATCAGTGGCGGCGTCCGCAACGCCAACCGCTCCAGCGCGAACAGGGTGATCAGCCCCATTCCGACCGGTAGCGGCACACCATACCAACCCGTGCTCACCTGCAGGATCGGCGTCGCGTTCTCCCAATTGTCGCTGATCAAACCCAGCGCCTGCCACGCCGCCAACATCGTCGTCGCGACCACCACCCATTCGAAGGATGCTAGGACAAAGGCACGCAGCCGCACCGGCATCATCTCCAGGAACAGCCGGATCGAGGTATGCTGGCCCCCGCGGTAGGCCGCTGCGCCGCCGATGAACGCGACGGCGGACAGCGTCATCTTCGACGCCTCGTCGTCCCACAGGAACGAGGCGTGCAGCAGTTCGCGCTGGAATACGTCGACGAGGATGATCACCAACTCGACCAACAGCGCGACTGCCGCGACACCTCGCGCCGCCACCTCCAATCCACCGCAGACACGCCCCAGTGCTCCGCGCAACACCCCGTGCCGAGGCGCTAGGGCAATGAGCGCGGCATCGTCCGCGAGCGTGACCATGGGTTCAGGCGGTCCCGGTTTGCTTCAGCACCTCGTCGACCAGGTCCGCGCCGATCACGGGACGGAACTTATCGTAGATCGGCCGGGTCGCCTTCACGTAGGCGTCGATGTCGACAGGTGCGATCACGACGCCAGCCTGCTTCATCGTCGCCGCCGCCTGGGCGGTGGCCGTCGCGACATCGGTGCGCCAGTAGACCGACATCGCCTTCGCCGCATCCCGCACCGCCTTTTGCTGGTCGGCCGGGAACGCGTCGAACCGCCGCTTGCTCACCAGCAGCGCGCCCGCGTTGTAGACGAAGTTCGTCTCGCTGGTGACCTTGACGATCTCCTGCATCTTGTTGGCGACCATCGAGATCAGCGGCGTCTCGATCGCCTGCACCGCCCCTTGCGACATGGCGACATAGACCTCGGTGATATCGATCGCGACCGGAATCGCGCCACACTGCTTGTACGTCTCGGCATAGATGGCGCCGGGTTGGATGCGGATCTTGAGCCCGTTCATGTCCGCGGGTTCGGCCAGCGGCTTGGTCACGGTCGACGACACCGGGCGCCAGCCCCAATGGCCCCAGCACAGGCCATACACCTGGCGCTCCGGGAATGGCTTGAACAGCTCCTCGCCCACCGGCCCGTCCAGAACCCGTTCGGCGGTCGCCGCATCGCGGAAGACGAAGGGTAGATCCAGCACCGCGACCTTGGGGAAGATCGTCTCGATATAACCGGTCGTATGCGCGACGAAGTCGATGATGCCCGTCTGCAACCCGGTCAGAGCGTTCACCTGACTGCCAAGCTGCCCGGCGCCGTACACCTGAATGTCGAGCGCCCCGTTGGTCCGCGCCTTCACGTCGGCGGCGAACTTCTGGCACACGTTGTACACCGGGTTCGTCACGCTGTCCGCCAACGTCATCTTCAGCGTGCGGCCCTGCGCCCGCGAGTGGCCGATGATCGCCGGAGCTGCCAGCCCGCCACCCGCCAGCATCGCCCCACGGACCAAAAGGCCGCGCCGCCCCATGTCGCGCTGCACCATGTTCGTTCCCCAAATTTTTGTTGCAGGACGCTATGAGCCGCGACCCGGCAGCGTCAAGCCATCCTCCGCGCCCGCCTTTCGGCGACACCGATGGTTCGTGTCGGCAACGCCGCACTACCCAAGGTTGCGCAACTCGTCTGCCACTGCAATCACTGTCCAGCGTGCACCAAACATTCGATGTTTGATCGAAATCTCACTATTGGTTACAAGAGTCTAACGGTCAACGCCGGTGCGCGCGGCGGACAGTGGAGGATACAGACTTGCAGGAGGAGCACTATCTCAGCACGTTGCATCTCATCCACGAAGCCGCATTGTCGCCGGCCGCATGGGGCGACGTGTTGCGTCGATTGGCCGGACTCACCGGGTGCGTCGCTGGCGGTCTGACGCATGAGGATCCGCATAACGGACACGGAGCGCCCATCACCTATTTCGGCTTCGATCCGAGCCACGTCGAGCGAACCTTCGAGTATTTCCTGCCTATGAATCCGCTATTCGGGATTGCGCATCGCATGCAGCCCGGCTTCATCGTCACCAATGGTGATGTCGTGCCGCTCGACGACTTCCAACGGTCGGAGTTCTACAATGGGTGGGCGCGGCCGCAGGGTCTGTGCAGCCCAATAACCCTGGTGACCCACCGGACGCCCGGCAAGTATCTGCCGCTGACACTGGTAAGACCAGACGGAGCCGGCGAGGCGTCGGCGGATGACCGGGCGATCATTGCCCGCTTCGCCCCTCATCTGATCCATGCCATGACAGTGGCGCTGCAGCTACAGAGCGCCAAGGCACGACACGATCAGCTTCTCCTCGCCTTGGCTGCGCTACCGAATGGCGCCGCTTTGGTCGATGAACGACGCCGGGTCATGTTCACGAACCCGGCTGCGGAGTCTTTTTTGGACCGCGCTGCCCGCCAGCCGCTCGACATCGTCCGGGGGGAGTTGGTGGCACGAGACCCGGGGTCCGACGGCAGGCTGCAGGCTGCGTTGTCGCAAGCGCTCGCGACCGACATCCCGCCCCGCGGCACCTCGGTGATAATCCAGCGGCCCGAAGGCATCGGATCGATCACGTTGAACCTGTCGCCGCTGCCACGGGGCACTGCCTGGGATGCCGCCGCCGACACCGACGGCGGCGGCCGAGCGGCTTGCCTGATCCTGATCGACGATGCCGGCGTCTCCGCCTTGGCGCGCAACTACCACCTCACGCCCGCGGAGGCGCGCCTGGTCGAGGCAGTCATCGTCGGCAAGGGCCTGTCATGGGCCGCCCGGGAGCTGGGCATCAGCCGGTCGACGGCGCATACCCACTTGGACAAGGTGTTTCAGAAAACACGCACGAACCGCCAGGCGGAACTGGTGGCGCTGGCGCATGCCGGCCAGCAGATATCGTAGCTGTCGATCCTCTCCCGCCCCTGACCGCGTCTCGCCGGTGTAAGACATGAAAGCAGAAATCCGCGCCCTTACCGGCCTGCGGGGAGTGGCTGCGACTGCGGTGATGATCGACCACTATATGGCCGTCGATTTCACACGGCCGTTTCCGTGGCCGCTACTGCCGCATGCCTATGTCGCCGTCGACATGTTCATGATCCTCAGCGGCTTCGTGTTGGCAATGAGCTACGAAGCGCGGCTTTTCACCATTCCTGCGCCGGCGTTCTCCATGGTCTTCCTCAAGCACCGGATTGCCCGCCTGTTTCCGATGTATGCTGTCATGACGCTGGTCTGCTTCGTTCTTTGCCGGCTCGACTGGCTTACTTTCTTGTCGCCCGACACGTCTTGGGCTGCCCTCGCCACCAACCTGCTCGCGATCCAGACTTGGATCTGGCCAGGAAGCAGCTTGGACGGACCGGGTTGGTCGGTCAGTGCCGAGTGGGCCGCAAATCTGCTGTTCCCGGCACTGATGCCTGTCATGCTATCGCAGTCCATCAAGCGCGGGACCCTCCTTGCGGGCGCGGCGGTGTTTGTCCTGCTGGTCAGCGCAATCGCTTTCGGCAGCTTGTTCGACATCCCAGCGCGAGGCGTGGTCAATATCATCAGCGGCCCACAGGCGCTCGGCCGATGCGTCAGCGAGTTCATCGTCGGCATGTACCTGTGGCGAGTGAAATCCCGCCTTAGCTGGCCACGCGCGTTCTCGGGTGACGCCTCGCAGGTGGGCCTCCTGGTCGGCATGGCCCTGCTCTTGCTCGACCCGGCGCTCGACGTCGCGCTCGTCCTGTTATCCGGCTTGCTGATCCTCGGCCTATCCTTTGACCGGTCGATACTGTCACGGCTGCTCGGGTCGGGTCCTGCTCACAGACTGGGCGTGATCTCCTATTCTATCTATATCGTGCACATCGCACTCCTGCCGCTCCGTGACCTGCTTGCGCAACGCTTCGATTTGGCCGGTATGCCGCACAGCTGGATCAGCGCCGTCGTCTGCACGGCGGCGCTGGCCATTAGTCTCGCGACACTTGGGCACTATCTGATCGAGGTGCCGGCTCAACGTTGGCTGCTGCGAGTGTTCAGCCGCCCCATTCGGACGATCTCGCCCTATCCTTGAGCGACTGCATGATGCCGCCGATTCGAACGCTGGCACCGCCGTCGACCCCGGGGAGTTCCCCATCGCCTCGACGGTTTGTGGACGAGGCCTCCCCTGCCCTGCCCCGCCATAGCGTCGAAAGTTGCGCCGACTTGGACGGCTGAGTGCCTCCGATAAGAGGCCCGACCCATCGCCATGCTCTAAACATTGCCGCATGCGCCAATGCGCACATGTGCGCCTGTCTCTGTGGCTAGGCGGACTGCTTGAGCCACAGCCCCTTCCCTACCCGTTAAGGCAATCGCATTTGGGTTCTCCCTCTCCCGTCCTTCACGGGAGAGGGTCGGGGTCAGGGCTCTTGGGGCACTTCGCGGCGGCAATTTGGCAGCTTACGCACCCTCGCCCGCCCGCTGGAGAGGGAGAAGAATGCAAATGCGATTACCCTGCCTACCCACGCCGACTTCGCAAGAGCCACGCTACGCAGGCGCACATGTGCGCCGGCCTGAATGTGCGAGATTGCGCCTCCTGGTGGTGACCTCAACGTTACCCGCCTTCAGTGCAGCCGCCTGTTGATGCGTGGCAGAACCAGAGCGATTAGCGCCATGTCAGGTCCGAGGGCCACCCGGAACAACTTCACAGGCGCAAAGGTGCACCGGATTGCATGCGCACATGTGCGCATGATAATGGCGGGGAAGATTGTCGGATGGAACCTTCGAATGTTTGTAGTAGCATTGGTCTGCCAGAAGGGTGGCGCCGGGAAGACAACGATGGCGATCCATCTTGCGGTCGAGGGGCACCGCCGAGGATTTCGGACGCTGCTCATCGACATCGACACGCAGGCGTCGGCCGCCAAGATCATGGACCGGCGCGGCGATGACCCGCCCGATGTCGCAACGGAGGCCGCCGGTAGGCTCGATCGGGCGGTGAAAGCCGCGGAGGCCGAGGGCTACGACCTCGTCGTCATCGACACCGCGCCCCAGGCGGACCGGGCGGCGGCCCAGGCGGCCCAGGCCGCGGACCTGGTCGTGACGCCGGTCCAGCCGAGCATCGTCGACCTGGACGCAGTGGACGCCACGGTGGACGTTTGCAAATTGGCCGGGGTGCCGGTGCTATTCGTGCTGAACCGGGTGCCGTCCCAAGGTGCCGAGATCGCCGGAACCCAGGCCGCCATCGAGAAACGGGGTATGCGGGTTGCCTCGGTTCGGTGGGGTGAGCGGAAGGCGTTTAAATACCCGTTCATGCGGGGCTTGGTCGCCCAGGAAGTCGAGCCTGAGAGCAAGGCTTCCGCGGAGGTGCAGGCCTTGTTCGACGAATTAGGCATGAGCTCCGGTCCACATGTGCGCCGGCGCGCAGTGGCGAAGGCTTAGAATAATGGCAAGGAAAAACCTGTTCGATATCTCGCAGGCCGACAGCGGCAGGCCAGCCTTCGAGCCGCCGCCCAAGGCAGCCGAAATGGCGAGCGAGGCGCGCGGGGCAGGGGAGGGGGGTCCCAAGCCGGCTGGCAGGGTCCAGGCATACCGCAAGGGAAAGCGCGCGGTCATGTTCTTCCTTCCCGACGAGGCGTTCTCCCAGATGCATGTGATCCTGGCCCGCCAGGGTCGGAAAAAGGTGCAGGTGCTCATGGAGGAACTCGTCGACGATTGGTTCCGGCGCGAGAACGCCCCCAGACTGGTACGATGATGGCGAGCTACGAAGCACGCCAATGCCACCAACCAGCCAGCCGGAACGTTGCTGTATGACGGATCGATGACGGTCGGACTGCGTGGGAGTTGGCGGATGGATCAGCTGGGATTGGGTAGGTGGCGATTTGATGAGCTTTGTCGAACGTTCATACCAGACGGTGCAGGCCAGTGACTGTCCGGAGCACCCGGGCCACGATCGATCCCGCAGGACGCATGGCTGCACTGGTTGCCGAGCGGAACCGTAAGATGGCGAGGTCGGCCCACGCCTATGTCAGGGGCAGTACGGTTCGGTTCTACGAGTGGTTGGAAGCATCAGGCAATCGGGCGCTTCCAGCCGGCCCGCAGGTCTGGATCTGCGGCGACTGCCATGTCGGCAATCTCGGCCCGGTGGCAAGCACGACTGGCGCACTTGCCATCCAGGTACGCGATCTCGACCAGACGGTCATCGGCAATCCCGCCCATGACCTGATCCGGCTCGGCTTGTCTTTGGCAATGGCGGCGCGCGGGTCTGATCTGCCAGGGGTCACAACGGCCCATATGCTGGAACATATGGTGGAAGGCTACGAGGCAGCTTTTACGCCGGAGTTGCAGGGCAAAGCGCACGACGCTGAGGTAGCCATGCCCAAAAAGGTCCGCCAAATCATGCGCGCGGCCGCGGGACGGTCGTGGAAACACCTTGCCGATGAGCGCATCGATGGTGTCGCTCCCTTCATCCCGCTCGGGCAGCGCTTCTGGCCGCTCACGCCGGAGGAACGCAACGCCGTTGTGGAGCTGTTCGCAAGCGAGGACCTCAAGCGGCTCGCCACCGCCTTGCGCAACCGGGAGAATGGCTCTGAAATCCGCGTGATCGACGCAGCCTATTGGCGCAAAGGCTGTAGCTCGCTCGGCCGCCTACGGTTGGCGACATTGGTCGCGATCGGCCGCGGCCGGTCGGAGCGTCATTGCCTGATGGACGTCAAGGAGGCGATCGCCGCTGCGGCCCCCCGTAGCCCCGACGCCGATATGCCGCGTGACAATGCCGAACGTGTCGTTACGGGAGCCCGCAACTTGTCACCGTTCCTGGGCGGACGGATGGTCGCAGGGCGGCTGCTCGGGAAGGCCGTGTTCATACGCGAGCTATTGCCGCAGGATCTGAAGCTCGAGATCGAGCATTTGTCCGTCGAAGAGGCCATGGAGGTTGCCGGCTTTCTGGCTCACGTCGTTGGGCTCGGCCATGCACGGCAGATGAACGCAGGCGACCGGGGGCGCTGGCTTGGGGTGTTGCGAAAGAACCGATCCAAGTCGCTGGATGCTCCGTCGTGGCTTTGGGACAGTGTCGTCAGCTTAGTTGGCACGCACGAGAGCGCTTATCTGGAGCATTGTAGGCGCTGGGCACTTGCCGACGCTGCGTAGTCAGCCACGCTCGCGCGGTTGCGTTGCTTAGTGGAGGGTAGGACAACGCAAGAACACCTGCCCAACACACCGCGCTCCCGACCAAACCTCCGATCGCTCGTGCAGGCCGATGAGCCACCGTGCCATCTCGCACGCGGCCTCGTCACTCTCGCAGTTGACATCGAGACCACCCACGATCGATCCCGTCGCGTCCATTTGATAGATTCGGTAGTCGTTCATAGCACCCCTCCTGAGTGCAGTAGGCGCGAGCGCGTTGGCTGAAAACCAGACTCGGAATCTACCTATCGGGGCAGGGGAGAAGTGCCGGGCGTCATCCATGCCAACCACACCGAGGGCTTACCCGCACGTGTCTGGGTTGCGACTGGCGTAATCCGCACCGCTCTCGGGCAGAAGCCGCCGGTCACGGCCGCTTCGCTGCAACGGGATGCAGGAACAGGTCGAAGCGGGCCTTAACCACCGCGTAGCACTCGCAAGACGCTTTCTCCAGGCCGGGCCGATCGAGCACCTGCATCGTGCCGCGACGGTAGCTGATAAGGCCGGCCTCCTTCATCGACTGCGCGCTGAGCGTGATCGACTTCCGGTTCGCACCCAGGATGTGGGACAGGAATTCGTGGGTATAGGCGAGCGTTTCACCCTCCGCCCGGTCGTGCATCATTAGCAGCCAGCGACACATGCGCTCCTCGGTTCCATGCAGGGCGTTGCAAGCGACTGTCTGCTGGACTTGCGAGAGCAACGTTTCGGAGTAGCTGACGAACAAGTCCCGAACCCGGGCACTCCGGTCGAACTCGGAGCGTAGCACGTCGATCGGGCAACTGATCATGGGGCCCTGGAGCTGGATAATGCACCGGTTGAACGACACCCGGCTGTACATGGCTGCGAACAGGCCGAAGGCGCCCTCACGACCGATGTTGGCGGTCTCGATCGCCGAGCCATTCTCCAGCACCGTCAGGAGCGATAGGACGGCCCCTTCCGGGAAATACGCATGGTCGAGGAAGGCGCCCGCCTCGCAGACCACCGTTCCAAGCTTCATATCGACGGGGCGTAGGTGAGACCGGAGCCGTTCGCGCGCCGCCAGATCGAGCGCACGAAGCAACTGGTTGGCGTGGGGAAAGTCGTCGACTTGGACTCTGGGCACGGTTGTCCTCCCGGCGAAACGCGTTCCACACCGGCATATTTACGGCCGAGATTACCTTTTGTTGCGTCCTTTGTGGCGTGCGCCACCGACTTGGGCGGGCAAAGGGCTTAGTAGCATGCGAACTCCGACGATTCCGGAGTGGGAGGGCCCGCTATGCAGACGATCAGCCTGTGTGCAGGTCGGCGTCACGTCGGCTCCACCCCGCTTATTCGTACAGAGTGACCGGGGTATTATCATGACTGATTCAGCCACCTTGTCCAGCATGCCTCCACCAGCGCTATTGGGTGCCCGCCTGCCCAACCGCGACGGCGGGCCATTGGTGCGCCGGATCGCTGGCGTGCTGCCCTTGTCGGACGCGGAGAAATCCGTGCTGCAAGACGTCGAAGCCCATGGCCGGCCCGTCGCGGCGCAGACCATTCTGCGTCCAGAGAACGGCACGTACCCACCGCAAGTTCTCCTGGCGGGCTGGGCTTGCTATCGGCGGCTGCTGAAGGACGGGCGGCAACAAATCATCCGGTTCCTGCTGCCCGGCGACATGATCGGCTCACCGCTCCAACCCGATGGGCCGTCACGCGTCGAGGCCCTCTCGCTCACTCCCGTGTCGGTGGCGGACGCTCGTCCCCTGCAGGCCAGGCTCGCCATGCCGGACCACGACCTGCCCGGCCTGGCGGAGGCGTTCGTGTGGCTGGAGCACGCCGAGCAGGTCAGCATCGTCGACCAGATCATGCGGCTCGGCCGGCAAACCGCATACGAGCGTTTCCTTCACTTGATCTTGGAGATCCACAACCGGCTGGAAGGCGTCGGCCAGGTGCAAGGCGACACGTTCAGCGCACCGCTCACCCAAGAGATGCTGGCGGATGCGCTGGGGCTGAGCGTCGTGCACGTGAACCGCGTTCTGCAGCAGATACGCCGAGATCAGCTGCTGGTGATGCGAAAGGGCCAGGTAACGCTGCTCAAGCCAGGGCTGATGCGAGATAAATCCGACTGGTCCGATCGGTCGACGTTAGCCGTCGCGGTCGCCTCACGGCGGCTGATGGGACCGTCCGCATGGTTGCGCTCGACGGTGTAGGCGTCAGCGCCGCTTAGGCGGCGGGCCGTAAACGTCCCGGCTAGGTCTGCAGCGAGTGGTCAGCCGCGACGTGGCCATCACTGGCGGCGAGGCGGTGTTTGTCCCAACGCGGTGTTCCCAGCCAGCAGCGCGGTGAAACCGGGCGAACGGGCGGCACGCAAAGGGCAACTGGTGTATTTTGGCAGACTGGATCACCCGGTTCCGGTAAAAGCACGTTTGCCCGAGCGGCCGAGCGGGCTACGTTCGACTGCGGCATCGATGCCGTCGTGCTCGACGGCGACACTTTCGAAGGCGGGGTTGGATCGTGACCTGGGCTTCAGCGAGAACGACCGGAGCGAAAACGACCGCCGCACTGCCGCCGTGGCCTGTCTGTTGCTAGCGTCGCACGATCCCAAGGGCCTTTGGGCCGCGTCGCGTGCGAGGCGGTTGCATGGCTTCACCGGCGTGGACGCACCGTATGCGGGCGCACGAAAGGCGACTGGTTGACCTGCACACTCGCCATTGTCGGCGCGGGCTTCAGCGGCACTCTGCTGGCCCTGCACGCGCTGCGCCGTGCGCCTTCCAGTACCAACGTGCTGCTGATCGAACGGTCGCGCCGGTTCGGCCATGGCCTTGCCTATGGCAGCGGTAATCCCAACCATTTGCTGAACGTGCCGGCCGCGCGAATGAGTGCGTTCCACGACCGGCCGGCCGACTTCCTGCAATGGCTGCACAAGCATCCGTCCTGGCAGGACAGCACCGGCCAATGCTTCGTCCCAAGGCATGCATTCGGCGCCTATATCCGCGACCTGCTGAAAACCGAGTTACGGCATCCTGACATCACCAGCCGGCTGGTGCTGGTGCGCGGCGAGGTGCAATGCATCCGGCCCTATGGCGCAGAGCTCGCCTTGCAACTCGACCGTGACCGGATGCTATCCGCCGACATCGCGGTGCTTGCCACGGGCAACTTCCCGCCCGAACCACCACGGGTCGAGAACCCGCACTTCTACGACGGCCCGTTCTACCGCGCCGACCCTTGGCAGCCTGACGCCCTGGACGAGCTCGACCCGGCCGCGCCGGTGTTGCTGATCGGAACCGGGCTGACTACGATCGATACCGTGATCTCGCTGCTGGATCGCGGGCACACCGGCCCGATCACGGCGTTGTCCCGGCGCGGCCTGCTGCCGTTGCGCCATGCCGACGGTCCGGCCTTGCCGCGCGACGCCGTTCCGTCTTTCCCGACCAGTGCCATCGCGCTGCTGCGTTTCATGCGGCGTGCGGCGCACCAGGCGGTCTCGCGCGGTGCCCCCTGGCAGAGCACCGTGGATGCGCTGCGTCCCTTCACTCAGGACATCTGGCAGTCCATGCCGCTGCGGGATCGGGCGGCCTTCCTGCGACACCTGCGTCCGTGGTGGGACGTGCACCGCCATCGCATGGCGCCATCCGTAGCGGACAGGATCGCTGCCGTCCGGGCATCTGGTCAGCTTCGCGTGCGTGCCGGCCGTATCCAGGCTTATCGGCCCGATAGCGCTGGCGGTGTGGAAGTACGGTTCCGCCTGCGACCCAGGGATGGCGGTGGCGAGGACACGCTGACAGTGGGCCGCGTCATCAATTGCTCCGGGCCGTCTTGCGACTACGAGCGCACCAACGACCCGTTGCTGCGAGCCTTGCTGGACACGGGCATGGCGCGGCCCGACGTGCTGCGTCTCGGGCTCGATGTCACCGGCACTTGCGCCCTGCGCGAAGCATCCGGCGCGGTGTCGCGTCAGCTGTTTGCGGTTGGCCCGATCACCAAGGCCATGTTCTGGGAGATGACCGCCGTGCCGGATCTGCGCCGCCAATGCGAGGCGCTGGCGACGCACCTGGCCGGCCTGCTGGGCGGGCTGCCGCCGTCGGCGACGCGGCTGTGACCACACGCACCTACACGGCAACCCACTGGGGTATTCACGAGGTTGAACACCGTGACGGCGCCTCACCGAGTTTGCATCCGTTTGGCCGCGATCCCGACCCGAACCCGATCGGCCTGGATGCGCTCGACGACAGCGTCACCCGGCTGCGCGTGCTGCGCCCGGCGGTTCGTAAAGGCTGGCTCGAACGCGGCGGCCCGGGCGGTAGCGCAAAACGGGGCAATGCCGGACGGGGTAGCGAGCCCTTCGTCGAGGTGGACTGGCCGACCGCCGCCGCGCTGGTCGCCGCCGAGATCGGCCGGGTGCGGACCGCCCACGGCAATGCGGCGATCTTCGGTGGGTCCTATGGCTGGTCCAGCGCCGGGCGGTTCCACCACGCGCAAAGCCAGGTCCACCGGTTCCTGAACGCCGCCGGCGGCTACGTGCGCAGCGTCGACAGCTACAGCCTGGGCGCCGGACGGGCGTTGATGCCGCACATCGTGGCGCCAATGGACGAGCTGAATGCGTCCCATACGTCCTGGGAGCTGTTGGAAGGCCACACCGAGCTTTTCGTCGCCTTCGGTGGCGTCCCCCTGAAAAACACGCGTGTGTCCTCCGGCGGCGCCGGCGATCACCGGGTGCGGGACGGCCTGCGCCGCCTTGCTGCTGGCGGGACACGGTTCGTGAACATCGGTCCGGTGCGTGACAACCTCGAAACCGGTGGCCCGGTCGAGTGGATCCCGATCCGCCCAAATACCGACGCCGCCATGATGCTGGCACTGGCCTATGTCGTGCTGCGCGACAGCCGCTTCGACCACTCCTTCGTCGACCGCTACTGCACCGGGTTCGACCGCTTCGTCCCTTATGTCACCGGAGAAGCCGACGGCGTGCTGAAGGACCCCGACTGGGCTGCCGGCATCACGGGCGTGCCGGCAGAGCGCATCGCGTCCCTGGCGCGGGAAATGCTCGGCGCTCGCACGCTGGTCAACTGCGCCTACGCCCTGCAGCGGGCCGCGCACGGTGAGCAGCCGTTCTGGCTGACGGTGACGCTCGCGGCGATGCTGGGGCAAATCGGCCTGCCGGGCGGCGGGTTCGGCGTCGGCTACGGCTCGATGAACACGCAGGGAACGGGGCACGTGCAATTCGGCGGTCCCACCCTGCCCCAGGGGCGCAATGCGGTCGGCGACTTCATCCCGGTCGCCCGCATCGCCGACATGCTGCTGCACCCCGGCGAGCCGTTCACCTATGTCGGCGAAACCCGGGCCTACCCGGATATCCGGCTGGTGTACTGGGCTGGCGGCAACCCATTCCATCACCACCAGGACCTGAACCGCTTGCGCCGCGCCTGGCAGCAGCCGGACACCATCGTGGCCCACGAGCAGTACTGGACCTCGGCGGCCCGCCATGCGGACATCGTGCTGCCGGCAACCACGTCGCTGGAGCGGAACGATATCGGGTTTGCCACCCGGGAAGGCCACATGGTTGCCATGCGGCAGGCCACGGATCCGATCGGGGAGGCGCGCGACGACTACACGATCCTGTCCGGTGTCGCCGCGGCGTTGGGCATCGAGCATGCCTTCACGGAAGGCCTGGACGAGTTCGGCTGGCTCCGCCGGATCTACGGCGAAAGTGCGACGCGGGCACGCGCGGCCGGGGTCGAGTTGCCAGAGTTCGAGACGTTCTGGCGCCACGGCATCATCGAGTTTGCGGCACACCGCCGTCCCACCGTGATGCTCGCCGATTTCCGGCGCGATCCCGACCATCATCGCTTGGCCACGCCGTCGGGGCGCATCGAAATCTTCTCGGAGCGGATTGCCAGCTTCGGCCTGCCGGACTGCCCAGGGTTCCCGGTGTGGCGGGAGCCATTCGAGTGGCTGGGTGGCGAGGGCGCCCGGCGATACCCGCTGCACCTCCTGTCGGACCAGCCCGCGCGCCGGCTGCACAGCCAACTCGACCACAGCCCGTACAGCCGGGCTGGTAAGATTGACGGACGGGAGCCGGTATTCCTCAACCCGGCGGATGCGGCGGCCCGTGGCATCGCAGCCGGCAGCGTGGTCGAGTTGTTCAATGATCGCGGGCGCTGCCTGGCCGGCGCCATCCTGTCGGACGACATCATGCCGGGAGTGGTTCGGCTTGCGACCGGTGCCTGGTTCGATCCATGGCAGGGCGGCGACCGGCATGGCAACCCGAACGTGCTGACCCTTGATCGGGGCGCGTCCGGTTTCTCCCAGGGCTGTGCCGCACAAACTTGCCTAGTGGACGCGAGGGCATTCGTCGGAGCGCCTCCCGCCATCCGCGCTTTCGATCTGCCCGAACTGATCCGTGATGAGGGGCGGCATTGACGCGGTGTTTTGGTCCGGCCACGCGGCTGATTGGCCGACGCTAAGAGAGGCGCTAGACGCAGACGCGATCCTGCCGCCGCGTGCTCATGATGGTAGCCCCAGCAGGCCGAGTACCTCGCTCCGCAGCCGCACCAGCTCCGGATCGTCACGGTGGCGCGGGTAGGGCAGGGGGACGGGAAGGTCGGCACGGATATGCGCCGGCCGATCGCTGACCACGATCACACGGCCGGCCATCAACAGCGCCTCCTCGACGTCGTGGGTTACCAGCAAGGCGGTAAAGCCGCGATCCTGCCAGATGCGTACCAGTTCGGCCTGCATCTGCAGCCGGGTCAGGCTGTCCAGCTTGCCCAATGGCTCGTCCAGCACCAGAAGTCCGGGATCGTTGACTAGGGCCCGCGCCAGAGCCGCCCGCTGAGCCATGCCGCCGGAAATCTGGTGCGGGTAGGCCGTGTCGAAGCCGTCCAGGCCAACCAGCCGCAGCGCATCGTCGACCCGGTGGCCCAGCCGTTTCAGCTCGCCGCGCGCCTCCAGCCCGAGGCCGACATTGGCCCGCACGGTGCGCCACGGATACAGCGTCGGGTCCTGGAACATCAGCACGCGGGATGGGTCTGGGCCGGTGATCGGAGCGTCGGCCGCGAACAGCGTGCCTTCGGTGGGCGGCTCCAACCCCGCGACTAGGCGGAGCAAGGTGGACTTGCCGCAGCCGCTCGGCCCGAGGATGGCGACGAATTCGCCAGCCGCCAGCGAAAGATCCACCCGGTCCAGCACCTGGAGGGAACGCCCGTCCAGCGCAAAGCTGTGGCTGACGCCCACCACGTCCAGGCTGAGCGCCCTCGCAATGCTGGCTTGCTGCGACGCGGCTACCAACGGACCAACCCCTTTTGCCAGGACAGCAAGTGGTCGCGCACGCGGAACAGCAAGGTGATCAGCGCGGTGCACATCAGCGCCATGACGCCGAGTGCCACGTACATGTTGGCATACGCCGCCCATCCCTGCGCCCACTGCATGTACCAACCGAGCCCGGCCTTCACGCCCAACATCTCGGCCACCACGAGAACGGAGAAGGATGCGCCTAAGCCCATGAACAGCCCGATGAACACCGACGGCATCGCTGCGGGCACCGCGACCTTGCGCACCAGGAACCAGGGGCGCGCACCCATCGTGCGGGCGACATCGTAGTACGCGGCACTTACCGAAGCGACGCCCGACCAGGTCAACACCGCCACCGGGAAGAAGGTCGCCAGCGCGATCAGGAACGTGCTGGCGCTATGACTGCTCGGGAACACGAAGAAGGCGATCGGGATCCACGCCACCGCCGGCACCGGGCCGATCAGCCGCAGCACCGGATGCACCCAGTAGCCGACCCGGCGTGACCAGCCCACCGCCACCCCGGTCAGGAACCCGGCCGCTGCACCCAGCAAATACGCCGGTATCAGCAGCCATAGCGAGCGCAACAGGCTCTCGCCCAACCTCGGCCAGTCGTCGGTCAACACTCCGAGCATGGATTGCGGTGCGGCGAAGAACGGCCGCGGCAACATGTCCAGCTTGGCGGTGATCAGCTCCCACCCGGCCAGTCCGATAGCCAGCGCCACGAGCCAAGGACCGAGCCGGGTGAGACCGGGTGGCAGTGCGCGCACGACGCTGCCGCCCGCAGCCAGTACGAGGACCGCGGCAAGTGCCAAGGCGAGATAGGCCAACAGGTCGGTGCGGCCCAAATCGTCAGCATCGGGCCACACCCAAATCAATGCTGCGGCACCCGCCCATAGCATTGCGGCAGCGGCGCCGCCCCACCAGACGGGATGCGGCTTGGCGGCACGGGACTGGTCGAGCACCCGCGCCCGGGTTTGCGTGAGCGCGTTCATGCCGTGAGCACGTCGGCATAAACCTTGTCGGCAAACCGTGCCGTGTCGGTGCGCTCGCGCAATACGTGAACGAGTTTCAGCTCGTCCGCGTATTCGGCGATCTGCTGTTTCAACGCCGGGCCGGTCGCGTGCATGTGGTGCGTATGGCTGCGCAGCATGGCGACGAGCTGCGCCGTGGGCGTCGGCGAATACTGTGCGAACAGCGCGGCGGATTCGTCCGGATACGCGGCAACATAGTCCTGTGCTTCCAGCAGCGACGCCGTCAGCGCCCCGGCAGCCGCACGGTCCTGCTTGATCAGGCTGCCGCGCACGCCGAGCACGCAGCAGGCGCGGTGCGCATACTCGCCCATCAGGTTGTTCGCGACTTCGAACAGGCCGTCGCGGTCGCGGATCACCCAACCGAGCGGGTCGCCGAGCGAGAAGGCCTGGATCTCGCCCTTCTGCAGCGCGACACCGAGCAAGTCAGCGGGATATTGCCGCCACTGGATGTCGTTCTCCGGATCGAGCCCCTGCTTGGCGGCCACGATGGAGAAGAAGTTCTTGTCCGGCGCCGCCATGTCGCTGCAGCCGACCGTCTTGCCCTTCAGGTCGGCGATCGTCTTGATGCCGCCGGTCTGCGTCGCGAACAGCCGCATGCAGCCGCCGTGGACCGCCGTGGTGATCTTGACGTCGAAGCCCTGCTCCAACGGCTTCAGCCAGCGCAGCGCCATGCCGACACCGGCGTCCGCCTTGCCGGTGCTGATCGCCTCCAGCAATTGGTCGGTGCTGCCGCCGAAATTGATTAGTTCCACGTCTAGCCCGTGCTTGGTGAAGATGCCGTGCTTATCCGCCACGGGTACGCCGACGGTGCAGATCGCATTGGCGTTCCAGGTGAGCTTCAGCTTGGTACCGGGCGTAGCGACCGGACCTGACCCGGTGTCAGCCACGTGGCAGATTGGCGGATGATCCAGCAGATCGGCGGCCTGCCGCGCCGTCCGGAATGGGGCCATCGCACCGAGCGGCAGCAACGCCGCGGCAGCACCCGCAGCCCGCAAGGCATGGCGGCGACCCAGCAATACAGTTTGGTTCACGAGAACAATCCTTCGACGGAGAGGCGTTGAAGAGGCGCGAGCGACGCTATTGCGCGAGCGCCAGGCGGCCGGCGGTGGTGAGCGCCGCGTCGGGTTGCGGCGTGTGGATACGGGCACACAGCACGTCCCGAAGGTGCCGTTCCAGCGCCTGACTGCGAGACAAGGCGTGATTACCCGCGAGCTTGATCGCCACCTGCACCGCCTCGATCGCGTTCTCGGCGGCGACGGTCTTGATCAGGCCGCTTTCTTCAGTGGAGGGTGGCCGGCCGGAATCCGTATCGGTGGCCGCCGCCGCGATCAGCCGCCGGTTCACGGTCAGCAACGCCTCGATCTTGCCGA